>JBQGED010000249.1:0-21377 GCA_052039425.1 Sphingobacterium griseoflavum
CTTTATATTCCTGCAGCGATTTGGCTTTCGGATCCGTATCTTTCAGATTTTCTCCATCGTAAACCCTCATCTTGGAAAACAAATTGGAGTTTTCTGGAACTTTAAGACGAGAGAGGACTGAAAATTGCGCAAGTAATTTCAACGTATCCGGAGCACAGGGTGCTTCGGACAGTGAGCTGTGTTGCAGCAGCTTGTCGTAAATTTTGATCTCTTCCGAGACGCGCAAACAATAAGGGACTTTGACGATATAGACCCTGTCGATAAATGCTTCATTGTTCTTGTTGTTTTTAAATGCCTGCCATTCTGACTCGTTCGAGTGCGCCAGAATTACCCCTTCAAAAGGAATGGCGCCAAGGCCTTCAGTGCCGTTGAAATTGCCTTCCTGGGTTGCCGTCAGCAGCGGGTGTAAAACTTTGATCGGGGCTTTAAACATCTCCACAAATTCCATAATGCCTTGGTTGGCACGGCAGAGGCCGCCGGAGAAGCTATAGGCATCGGGATCGTTTTGCGGGAAATCCTCCAATTTGCGGATATCCACTTTACCTACGAGAGACGAAATATCCTGATTATTTTCATCGCCGGGTTCGGTTTTGGAAATGGCGATCTGATTGAGAATGGATGGGTGAACTTTGATCACTTTGAACTGGCTGATATCGCCGCCGAATTCGTGGAGGCGTTTGACAGCCCAGGGCGACATAATAGTTTTGACGTAACGGCGCGGTATGCCGTAATCCTCTTCCAGAATTGCGCCGTCTTCGTCCGGGTCGAAAAGACCTAAAGGTGATTCGAATACGGGAGACTCTTTAATACAGTAGATCGGTTGTTTTTCCATCAAGCTTTTTAGTTTTTCGGCAAGGGAGGATTTGCCGCCGCCGACGGGACCGAGCAAATAAAGAATTTGTTTCTTCTCTTCGAGACCTTGCGCAGCGTGACGGAAGAAGGACACGATTTGTTCAATCGATTCCTCCATGCCATAAAATTCTTCGAAAGCCTTGTAGCGTTTGATGATTTTGTTGGAAAAAATTCGGCTCATACGCGAGTCGCGAGATGTGTCGACCAGCTCTGGCTCTCCTATCGCAAGCAGCATGCGCTCCGCCGCCGTCGCATATACCGACGGGTCCGATTTGCAGAGTTCCAGATATTCTTGGATGGTGAGTTCTTCTTGTTGGGTCGCAGCAAATCGATTGCGATAGTGGTTGAAGATCGTCATACAATGGTCCTCCTCAAAACGGCGTGATCCAAACCTAAAACAGTTCGCCAAGGCTTGAATATGTGTGGCAACGGACGTGTTCCTGCTCTCAAATCCCCTTTGCTAAGCATAGACCTTAGGAAATCCTTGCGTTTGGCATTTTCGGAAAAAACTGCCAGCTTTCGACAAAATTTTGAACGCTTCGGTTCCTGAATGTTTTCGTTGTTCATCTAACTGTCAGGAAGTTGGCGGCGCAGACTGAACCTGCTTTTTTGGTATTTAACCTGAAAACTCTGTACCCCGCTATGGAAAATTCTGCGCTCTGTTAGCGCCTGGATACACTTGCTTCAGCTTTTTCCGCAATCCAAATTATTCAAAAAGCAAGCCATGTCTCGTTTATTGGACATGCTCGATGCGGCCGGTTTGGCAGTCGTCGAGAAATGCAGGACATTGTTCTTAAATAGAGATCAGGTTGGCGGTTCCGTTGATCGTCGTTTTGATCCGGTCGTCAAAGCTGTACTGAGTTTGTCCTTGATAGGAATACTGCCTATCTGCCGTTTGGGTGAACAAGAAGAAGGTGGAGGGGGAGCGAATTATAGACTTGCGGCACCAAAACGGTGCAGGCTTGGGCTGGGTCTCTCGCTGACGGACCCAGCCTTCGGCGGAATGATCTAGGTCCCTCGCTGAATAATATAGGCAGACAGATCCCGCAACATATTTGCATTGTCATCAAAGTCATTGAGCGCCTCGAGCGCGGCCTCGTGAAGCTCGCTAGCCTTTTGAACGGCGCCGTCCAATCCCAACAGGCTGACATAGGTAGGCTTATTTCGCTCGCGATCCGCGCCTTGACGCTTACCTAAAGTCACCGTTTCTGCCGTGACATCCAGGATGTCGTCCTGCACCTGGAATGACAGACCTATCGCTTTGGCGTAACTGCGCAACGCGCGCAGTGTGCGACTATCCTGAACACCAGCGGCGAGCGCTCCCATGATTACCGCAGCTTCTATAAGTGCGCCAGTTTTGTGGACGTGCATACGCTCCATCAACTCTAGGGTGGGAGCCTTGTCTACCGCGCCCAGATCGATTGCCTGGCCGACCACCATTCCGCCAGCGCCGGAGGCCTGGGCAAACTCACGGGCGACCGCTACCACTTGAGTTGCAGGCGCTTCGCACTGCAAAAGAATCTCTATGGCGAGGCATTGCAAGGCATCGCCGGCTAGGATGGCGGTCGCTTCGTCGTAAGCGATATGGCAGGTCGGCACTCCACGGCGCAAATCATCATCATCCATGGCCGGCAGGTCGTCGTGGATCAAACTGTATGCGTGCATGCATTCCAGGGCACAGGCGCTGGCGTCCAGCAGCGGCGCCTGCATATCACCTCCGACCGCCTGGGCACTGGCATAGGCGAGGATTGGGCGAACCCTTTTGCCTGTGCCGAGCAAGCTGTAAGACATGGCTTCCAGCAGCCTTTCTCCACCTGGGATGCGCGCCGGCAGGGCGCGTTCCAGAAGCAGGTTAATCCGGCGACTATATACAGTGATGAACTGGCGGAGGTTGGGGGTCATGCGGGGTCTTCTTCGCTGTCGCTAAATGGTCTTGTATCCGTACCTTTATTGGTGTTGAGCAATAGCTCGACCTTTTGCTCCGCTTCCACTAGTGCCTGCTGACAGTCACGGGTGAGCCGGACACCCTGCTCAAACGCTTTGAGCGATTCTTCCAGCGGCATATTGCCTGCTTCCATGGCAACAACCACTCGCTCCAATTCCACCAGCGCCTGTTCAAAATCAAGAGCTTTCTTTTTAGCGGCCATGGTTACTCACCGGTATAAGAAATTGAGGCGCAACACTACCGGACCGACCAGAGGTGGTCAATTGACGTTCTATGCCGAGTTGCCGTGGAAAACGCCATCTCCTGCTTTGCCGCAGGAATATCCGACTAGACTTAATTCGTTTGGGTTCTCCCGTGCCGATGCTGGCGGAATAACCGATTATCGATTGTTAAAGTGAGGTTAACGTGGATCTAGCGACACTCGTTGGGATTGTCGGCTCAGTCGCATTAATCATGATTGCCATGATCATGAGCGGTGAGCTGGGCATGTTCGTAGACGGGCCATCGATCGTCATAGTGGTGGGCGGATCGCTCTTCGCCGTAATGGCGAAATTTGGTCTGGGTCAGTTTCTGAGCGCTGGCAAGGTGGCGGCAAAAAGCTTTGTTGTTAAGAGTCCCGATCCTTCCGACCTGATCGCCGAAGTGGTCACTTTGGCGGATGAGGCTCGTAAAGGTGGGCTTCTGTCGTTGGAGGGCAAGGAAGTGAGCAATGATTTTTTGAAGCGTGGGATTCAGCTGTTAGTGGATGGTCACGACCCTGAAGTCGTGAAAGCGCTGCTGGCGAAAGACCGCAATCAAACCGTTGAGCGCCACGCCCGCGGCGCGTCTCTGTTCGGTGCCATGGCGGAGGTGGCGCCGGCCATGGGCATGATTGGGACGCTGGTGGGATTGGTGGCGATGCTCGCCAATATGGACGACCCCAAAGCTATTGGCCCTGCAATGGCAGTAGCGCTGCTCACAACCTTATACGGCGCCGTCATTGCCAACTGTATCGCCGGCCCTATTGCAGACAAGCTCAAGCTGCGAGCGGCGGAAGAGGCGTTGATCAAAAGCCTGGTGATTGACGCGCTGCTGGCTATCCAGAACGGCCAAAACCCACGCATCATCGATTCTATGCTGCGCAATTACCTGCCGGAAAGTAAGCGCGAGTTGGCGGAAACCTGAAGGCCTGACGCGTGAGTGACGAAGACGACGAATCCCCCTGTAAATGTCCGCCGACCATGCCCGCATGGTTGGCGACTTTTGCGGACTTGATGTCCTTGCTGATGTGCTTTTTTGTACTGCTGCTGTCCTTCTCTGAAATGGATGCAATGAAGTTCAAGCGCCTCGCCGGTTCAATGGCCCAGGCATTTGGAGTACAGGCTGAATTGAATGTGGTGGAAATTCCCAAAGGCATCAGCATCATCGCCCAGGAGTTCAGTCCTGGCCGGCCAGAACCGACACCCATCAATGAAATCTGGCAGAGCACCAGCAATACCACTCAGTTGTCTCTGGATGTTCAATGCGCGCAAGAGTACGACGTTGAACAGGGCGAAGAAGGTATGGATGCCGGTGTAAAGCAGCGGATCAAGCAGCGCCTGGAGGAGCTCGTCAAGGAGACCGAGCAGCAAGCCTATGAACTGGCGCAAGCGCTGCATGAGCAGATCGTGGCTGGGGAGGTTGAGGTGGAAACCCGGGGGCGGAAGATCATTATTCGTATCCGTGAAAAAGGTTCCTTCCCATCCGGTTCGGCCAACCTCAACCCCGAGTATCGCGAGGTGATGCACGAGGTGCGTTCGGTGTTGGCGTTAAAGCCGGGTTCAATTGTTGTTCAGGGGCATTCGGACGATGTGCCTATTCACACCAACCGTTTCCGTTCCAATTGGGAGCTGTCTGCGGCGCGCGCGGTATCGGTAGCTCATGAGCTGATGCTTGGTGGCGTGTTGCCGGCAAATCGTTTTGAGGTGTCCGGTAGGGCGGACACGCTCCCCCTGGTACCCAATACCTCACCTGAAAACCGGGCGCGCAACCGCCGGGTGGAAATCGTCATCCAGCAAGGCCTCGCAGATGAACTTTCCGACGAAGACAAAGCGCTGCTGCAAACCCAGGAAGGCAACGACATATTGCGGGCGTTGGACATCGCGCCCAAATACCTTTTCGAGTTGGACCCTACCGAGATCTTCTAGCTATGTCCCAGGAAAAACGGCGTTACTTTCGCATCAATGACCAGATTGGCTTGGCCTTCGAATGGCTTGATGCCAAAGAGGCTGAGGCTCATGGGGACGGCTCTGTGGATGAAGATAGCAACGCGCAAATACGCCGTCTGCTGGACGAATTGCGGCGGGAGTCGCCCAAGATTGCGGAAGTGTGTGCAACCATCAACGCCAAACTAGACCGGGTGCTCCAGCGCTTGGAGCTGGAGAGCAAGACCCTGACCAGGGTGCTAGGGCGGATCCGGGAGATCAATATCAGCGCCTGTGGCCTGGGGTTTGTCAGTGACCATATGGCGCAAGTCGGACGTCATATGCGCTGTGAGCTGGCCTTGACCCCCAGCGGCAAAACCGTTGTCACCCGCGGTGTTCTGGTGGCCTGTGACACGGTCGCTGGTGGCTATTACTGGCGGGTGGACTTCTACGGCATGAGCTCCGCCAGCCAGGAAGAACTCATTCAACACATCGTTCAGCGCCAGAGCGCGCAGCTGAAGAATCGGCGCTGACGAGTCGGCTTACCTCTTCTGTGCTAAAACGGCGAGCTTTTGTAGGCAATCTCCTACAAGAAGTGGTGCTGGTGTCGACTGTGCCAGAGTGCGTGGATCATTAAAATACACTCTCGAAAGGACGCAATTGGATTGGCCAGGGATGATGGATCGCGGCAGTCGCATGGAGGCGGCAAATCCTGTGAGAGTTCGCCGTGATGATAGCAGTATCGTCACGGTGTTTTTAGGAAGCTCTAGTACAGGACAAAGGACTGAAGGGTTGAACGGATGCGGATGGATCGCGAGGAATGCCGACGCAGGATGCGGAGGGAGTTCCATAAGGCGGCTCAGGGATGGCGCTTCACGGATGATCGGCAGGAGGCGTTGGATAATCGCAGGGATTGTGCAGGGAGGATATTGTTAGGGAATTTGCTTCATGGATGAGCAAGGGAAATGGATTGATGACCAAAGGAGATTTGAAGGGAATCTGAGGCCGGGAGGGCCAGGTTGACGGACCGAAACTGTTCAGGGATTCAGGACAGCGAAACGTTTATCTGAGAGGCGGTGCCTGAATATCAGGCCCTGCCTTTTTTCCTTTTATTCATTCCTCGAGTTTCGTTCATTGCATTCAGTGTGCGAGCTGCGCTTGCTGCAATTCTTAGTTTTTAATCCTAAAAATTATCAGCGCGTGCTTGACTCTAGCCTTCTTCGGCGTACTATTAAATTAAATTACTGCGTAATAGAGGAGATTCGTCTTCAACATTTTAAGCAGACAATTGGCTTCAATGCGCCAAAACAAATCCGCAAGGTCGATGTATTCGCCGCCGACCCACTGGACTCATCACCCCTACAAATTTACTGATTATCGACTTCTAAAACCCCGCTTGGCCTGCCAATGCGGGGTTTTTCGTTATGGGGGTAGAGTCGAGCCAAGTGTTGTTCGGTATAACCGTAAATTTTCCAGCGTTTAAATAGACAGCCGAATACGCTGATTAAAACGAGGGCAATTTATGGAGGCGAGAATACTGCGCCTAAATTTGGCGGGTCAGCCCATTGAGTGGCTAAGTTGGCGACAAGGCGTTTGCCTGTATGCGCGCGACTTGGTGTCTTGGACACTGGGTGGTGTGGTGCGGCAAGTGCGCGGCGGTAAATCAAAAATCACAGGTGGTAATACCATCATAAAACTTCCGGCCATAATGGCGTGCGGAGGTGAGCGTCTGACACCTATCCGATTGCGCCCACCTTTAACGAATCCTGCATTATTTCAGCGCGATAACTTTCAGTGTCTTTATTGTGGCGACTATTTTATGTCCGAACATTTATCGCGGGATCATGTGCATCCCACCAGTCGCGGAGGCGAGGATAAATGGGAAAATGTTGTTGCTGCATGTAAACGCTGTAATCAGCGCAAAGGCAATTATTTGCTTTCGGAAATTAATATGAGCCTTTTGGCTCTGCCTTATCGACCAAACCCTTATGAATATCTGGCGTTGATTAACAGTCAGCGGATTCGTGGCGATCAAATCGAATATTTGCAGCCACAATTCGATCGTTATTGCTTGCCAGGCAAAAGATATTATCCAGCCTCCGCCTGATATCTGTCCTGTTGCGCTGCCACTGCGATTTTCCCTTCTTCCTTTTCTATGCGATCATGAGCGCCCAAAATTCGTAACAGGCCAGATATTCCTATGAAAAAAGTCGAAGTTGCTCTGAAAATTCGGGCAAATCTGGGGGAGTGTCCCCGTTGGGACGAGCATGAACAGTGTTTATATTGGGTCGACATTAACGCGTTTCAGTTGCACAAGTTCGACCCGCAAAGCGGCAAAGACGAATATCTCCAATTCGACGAGGAGATTGGTTGCTTCAGCTTGCGGCAAAAAGGCGGTTTTTTGCTTGCAATGCGCAGTGGGTTCTACACCGTAGACGGATGGAATACGGAAAAATCGTTTATCGCCGATCCCGAAGTCGGGATGGAAAAAAATCGCTTCAATGATGGCCGTGCCGATTCCATGGGGCGTATGTTTGCCGGAAGCGTTTATCCGCCGAAAGATTACCGCGGCGCCAGCATCTATTCGTTAAATCCCGGTGGCGAAGTCAGAAAATGGGTAGGCGATCTGTTAACCGCCAATGGCATTGCCTTCAGTCCTAACTTCAGAACTTTCTACTACGCCGACACACCGACGCACTCCATTCAACATTGCGACTATGACGTGGAAAGTGGGGTTGTTTCCAACTGCCGTTTATTTCACCAGTTTCCTATGGGCAACGGTCGGCCTGATGGCGCCTCGGTGGATAGTGAAGGCTGTTATTGGAGCGCTCTTTATGAAGGTGGACGAGTGGTGCGCCTGAGTCCGCAAGGCGAGATTTTAGAAGAGATCGATGTGCCGGCTCGCTGCCCGACCATGGTGGCATTTGGCGGAGACGATATGCGTACGCTCTTTATTACCAGTGTTGGTGCCAGGCCGGCGGAAGAATTGGAGCAATATCCGGATTCCGGTTCGGTGTTTAGGGTCAGAGTGGAGGTTCCGGGTTTACCGGAACAGAGATTCGGCGGTTGATTGAAATTCAGGCCAAAAAAAAGCGCTGTCGTGGACAGCGCTTAATGGCTTGTTTTGTTGATCAATCGTCTCCGCCCATCACGCCAAATATATGCAGCAGGCTAGTGAACAGGTTGTAGATGGATACGTACAGCGTGACTGTCGCCATGATGTAGTTAGTTTGGCCACCGTTGATGATATTGCTGGTTTCAAACAGAATCAGACCGCTCATCAGCAGAACGAACATGGCGGAAACCGCCAGTGCCAAGGCCGGCATATTGAAGAAGTAGCTGGCCAGACCTGCGAGGAACGCCACCAGGATGCCCACAAAGAGGAAGTTGCCGAGGAAGCTGAAGTTCTTCTTAGTCGTTAGGGCATAGCCGGAGAGACCGAGGAAGGTAATCGCAGTCCCGCCAAGCGCATTCATTACGATCTGACCGCCATTTGCTGTTGACAGATAGGCGTTGACGATAGGCCCTAAAGTCAGCCCCATAAAGCCCGTCAGAGCAAATACGCTGAGAATTCCCCAGGCGCTATTGCGCAGATATTGGGTCAAAAACAGCAGGCCGAAATAGCCCACCATCGTAATCAGCAATCCCGGGTGGGGAAGATTGAATGCCATGCTCACGCCAGCAGTGATGGCGCTGAACAACAATGTTAGAGAGAGAAGCGCATAAGTATTGCGCAGAACCTTGTTGACCTCGAGAGCGCTCTCTTGGCCATAGGTAATGGCTGTAGGTCTGGTATCAAGCATATAACCTCCGTTGGTCATGATTGCTAAGTAAATAAGCGCCTGCTTAGACAGCGTAGCTGCCGATCTATCCTACGCGCTCGGTTGGGCTGGCAGTAGCTGGCAATTTCGCTGGCTGAACAGCCTTTCTACAGGCGTAACGAGAATAAGTCTAGGCGAAGTTGCTCGTAAGTAATATTCGAATGATTTTGAAATCATATTCGAAAAAGGCGAAAGTACCTCAATGCAAAATTGAGGAGCTTGTATGACGCCGCTGAATTACAACCACCTTTATTATTTTTATCGCGTCGCAGTCGATGGTGGTATCACTGCCGCCAGCCGCCATCTCCATTTGACACCCCAAACCATCAGCGGCCAGATCACGGCGTTGGAGCAGCAGATCGGCTATCCCTTGTTCGAGCGTCAGGGCAAGAAGCTCGCTTTAACACAGCGTGGAAGGGTGGTATTCAGTTATGCCGAAGACATATTTCATCTGGGCGATGAATTGAAAACACTACTAAAGCAGCCAGAAGTAGTGGAACGGCTGTCGGTGTCGGTAGGTATTGTGGATGTAATTCCGAAGGCGCTGGCCTATACACTGATCAAACCCATTACCGCGTTGCCGCAGCCAGTTCATCTGGTGTGTCGAGAAGGCAATCTCGAGCATCTACTCGCCGAGCTGGCGGTCAATAAGCTGGATCTGGTGTTATCAGAGCGGCCTATGCCGCCGGGAACAAGGCTGCGAGCCTATAATCATCTGGTGGTGGAAACCGATATCGCCTTGTTTGGCACGCCTGCCCTGATCAGCCCCTATCAGCGGAATTTCCCAAAAAGCTTGGCAGGTGCGCCCTTTCTGATGCCGAGTGCCCTCACTATGCTGAGCCAGTTATTGCTGAGCTGGTTCGATCAACATGACCTCAGCCCGCAGGTGGTGGGAGAGTTCGATGATAGCGCCTTGGCATACGCGTTCTGTCGGGAAGGTCTTGGGCTGGTAGCGGCGCCAGCGCTGATTGCGGACGATCTGCGCGAGCAATTCGGCATTCACCCGCTGGGCATATTGGACGGGGTGCGGGCGCAGTTTTACGCCCTGTCGCCGCAAAAGAAAATCAAACACCCTGCTATTGTCGCCATGGTCAATCGCGCTCGTAGCGGCTGATCAGAATCAGGCATCGCGCGGCTTGGTGGCCGCAACCCATGAGATGGATTCCATCTCCGCGTACCAACGCGCCAGGGACGGATTTTGGTCGCGCCAGTGCAGATCCGGCAGGCGGAAATCGAGATAGCCGAGAGCGGCGATAGCGGCAAAGGTGCCGATATGGGGAGAAGCGGCGCTGCCGATGTCTTGGCTTTCCAGCCATGCCAGACCGCTGGTTATCGCTTGGTGCCAGCGCCGCAGCCAATGAGAGGACTGCTCGCTATCCTGTCGCCGACGCTCCATAACCGTGGCAACGGCGGCATCCAATACGCCGTCGGCCAGGGCGTGGCTTCTTTGAACAAGGAAGTAATCGGATTGCTGTTTGTGGAAAAAGCTTGGATTGCCCGAGACCATCGACTTGTCATCCAGGTATTCGCAAATCAGTGGGCTGTCGATGAGCGTCAGCTCGCCATCCACTAGCGCCGGGACTTTACCCAGAGGATTCACAGCGCGCAGGGTGTCGTCCGCCAGTGGGTTTGCCCGCACCAGTTCCAGATCCGGCAGCTTGGCCGCCAGGGCGAGCATATGGACTTTGCGGACAAACGGAGACGTTGGGCTGTAGTAAAGCTGCATCGGATGGACTCCTGGGTGGCAAAGTTCAGGAGTCTACACTCGCAGTCAAACACTTGCAGCTGAAGGAACCATCCCTCCGCACGGCGGACCCAGGCAGGACAATGAGGTCGACGCTGATGGCCGCAGCCCTGCTCTCTAGCTGAGATGAGCACGACTGCAGCCGCCTTAGCTCATGATTATTTGTATTCCACCAAGCGATGCTCCCTTCCTGCCCGGCTGTTCTGGTAGGCGCGGAAAATGCCGATGGCCTGGGGAATTTTGCCGAGCATAACGAAGATGGAATACCGGAAAGTGGAAGACTTGCCGTACTGCGCTTTGATACGCGGCAGTGCCAGGGTCATTTTGGCAGCCTGGGACGCGATCAATAGCGCCAGTAGAAACAGCGGCAGCGGCGAGCGCATAACTAAAGTCGCCAACACAAAAGCCGTGTAAATCCCCGCCCAAATAAGAATGCTGCGGATCTGCCGATATTGAAAACGTTCCGCATTTTTATGGCCGTGTTTGAGATAGTTGAGCAGATAAGCGTGGCCGCTGCGCTCGGTGCGCTTCCACCATTGGCCCAGGCGGGTCATGGCGGCATCGTGCAGGGTCATCTCTGCATCAATGCGGCGTATGGAATAGCCTTTCTCGCGAATGCGAAAGCACAGCTCCGGCTCCTCGCCGGCAATAAAGCTGTCGTCGAAGCCGCCGACCTGCTGAAAAACTTCCACTCGATAAAGAGCATCACCGCCGCAGGAGCTGGTTGCACCAATAGGGGTGTTCCATTCGATATCGCACATCTCGTTATAGATCGAGGAGGACGGGTAGCGCTCGCGTCGGCGGCCGCAAACGGCGGCGATTTTGATATCACTGTTGGCCACTGTAAGGGCTTTTTCCAGCCAATCCGGCTGCACCTCGCAATCACCATCGACAAACATCACCCACTGCAAGTCGGGATGCAGATCGAGCAGGGCGCGGAACCCCGTATTGCGCGCTCGCGCAGCGGTGAAGGGGCGGCTCATATCGAGTTCAACACAATGGGCGCCGACGGAGCGGGCAAAAGCCACGCTCTTGTCTTTCGACCCCGAATCCACATACACCAGCGGCAGACCTTGCAGCGAATTGAGACAGCGCTCCAGGCGTTCACCTTCGTTGCGACCTATAGCGACAACACCAATTTTGGACAGCTCGACTATGGACACAGGGACCTCTTGCAGACAGGGTAAAGACGTGCCGCATTGTAATCCGTGGGGAATCGCTTGGGTGTTATTTCTCCCACGTTGCTACTGAATAGAATTGGCAACAAAGTTGAAGTCATAGAAATCGAGCGGGGCGTAAAAATCCCTCCAGTGTTTCTGCCCAGATATTGCCTATCTGCGGGCTTTTCTCAATCTCGCCCCGCATCCCGGCTGAGCCATCTTTTCGCGAGTTTGAGTGCGATTGGTTTCTCCACGCAGTAGGTGCTGACAATACCCAGGACGATGATGCCGATACTCGCCCCCATCAAATGGTACTGACCCGCGGTGGGATTGATCATCAGCGACATCCAGCAGAACACCATCACGAGGTTTTGCCAGATGAATATCGAAAAACCGGTCTCACCGAGAAAGCCGGTTCCAGGGAGAGAGAAGAGTCGCGCCGCCAAACCGCGACCGCGGGCGAGATCCACGATCACCACCATATACAGCGGCATGATCAGGCCGTGGCGGAGGAAGTATTTCAATGGCTCTTCGATGCCCGGCATACAGGCGATGACAATCACCGCCAGCAGTGCCGCATCTCCCCAAGCAAACCAAGTGGGGGCGGAGGGCGTGAAGCTGGTGAAACGGCTGATGCCCAGCAGGCGGCTGAGCAGCATACCCGCGGCAAAGTGCGGCACCCAAAACAGAGGAGTGGAGCCGAGGAAAATCACCCAGCTCAAACCGGGATCGGTTCCGGCGGGTACCAGCAGCGCATATATGGTGGTGGGGATGAGGGAGATAGCGGGCAGGCAACCCAGCAAAATCCATTGTTGATGCCGGCTGAGGCGCGCCAGCCGCAGCATCAGCCAAGGCATGGCGAAGTAGAGAAACATCAGTGCCGACAAGGTCCAGGTAGGCCAGCTCCATATGGGCACCGCAGGCGGCACCCAGGACTGGGTCAGCGAGAGCGTTAACAGCGCGCTGCCCACCAGCTTGAACGCACTAACATCCCCTTGGGCATAGCGCCCCGCCATCAGCGTGATGGTCACCACCATGATCAACAGGTGCACGGGGTAAATGCGGAAAACTCGCTTCAACCAGAAATGCTTTTTGCTGGTGCTCAACTGGCCTTCGGGACTCCAGTACAGGTAGGCGAGGATGAAGCCGGATAGCAGGAAGAAGAAACTGGTAGACAGCCAGCCGTGGGACAAAAAGGTAACCAGGGTTGGCGGCAGGTTAGCAAAGCCCGCGAGCAGGGTGCTGAATTGCTCTGGTTTATCCAGGTCGTATAGCGTCCACAGATGGAACAGGAAGATGTGGAAAATCGCGAAAAACCGGATGCCGGTCAACGCGGGCATGGGCGCAGCCGTGGCTTTGACTAACGCGGCGGCTGGCGCGGGTGCGGCAGCTTCCATAACGAACTCCTTTCGATGGGTGATGGAAAGAGAGGGGACGCCTGCCACCTTACGCAACTTGTCTGCGGTCAACCAGCCCCGCATTTCATCTCTCGGCAAAATTGTTCCTTAGCGAACAGAAATTGAACGCCTCAGCCCACACCATGACCTCCATCGCGTGGCCCGGCTTCCGGGTTTACTTGATCAAGCCGGTGCTGCGGAGATGGTCTGCGCACTCGTTCACTCTCAGCCGCTTTTCGCGGCGTACGGCGGAGGAATCAGCAATGGCAGAGGTCGGGGATTTCATTTGGCAAAGGCTCGCGGAGTGGGGAGTTAAGCGCATCTTCGGCTACCCCGGGGATGGCATAAATGGCTTGATGGGCGCACTCGCCCGCACCGGCGACACCTTTGATTACGTACGTGTGCGGCATGAGGAAATGTCCGCATTTATGGCGAGCGGCCACGCCAAATTCACGGGCGAGGTGGGCGTTTGTCTGGCCACCTCCGGGCCGGGCGCCCTGCATCTGCTCGCCGGCCTGTACGACGCCAAAATGGACCATGTGCCAGTGGTGGCCATAGTCGGGCAGCAGAAAACCACTTCGCTAGGCAGCGATTTCCAGCAGGAGGTCGATCTGCATACGGTGTTTAAGGATGTCGCCGCCTATGTGGAAACCATCGCCACTCCGGCCCAGGCTCGCCATGTCATCGACCGCGCCTTGCGCATAGCCGCAGCAGAACGCGCAGTGACTTGCATCATTATTCCCAACGACGTGCAGATGATGGATGCGGTGCCCAGCCCGCCACGGGCGCACGGCAGTAATTTTTCCAGCGCCAGTCCAGCGGTGCGCCATGCGCAACCGACTGAGGCCGATTTGCAGGCTGCGGCGGAGATTCTCAATGCAGGTAAAAAGGTCGCCGTGCTGGTGGGGGCGGGTGCTCTGGGGGCGACTCAGGAAGTCATCGACGTGTGCAACCGGCTCGGCGCTGGTGTTGCGAAGGCGCTTCTGGGTAAAGCAGCACTGCCGGACGATTTGCCCTTTGTCACTGGCAGCATCGGCCTGCTCGGCACCAAACCCAGCTGGGAGATGATGCGCGATTGCGACACTCTGCTGATGGTAGGCACCACCTTCCCCTATTCGGAATTTTTGCCGAAAGACGGCCAGGCCCGCGCGGTGCAGATCGATATAGAGCCGCGCAATGTCGGCGTGCGTTACCCCACTGAGGTCAATCTGATTGGCGACAGCGCCGAAACCTTGCGTCGGCTGATGCCCTTGCTGCGGCAAAAAGAGCGGGACAAATGGCGCGAGACCATTGAAAAAAACGTGGCCCACTGGTGGAAGGATATTCACGACCGGGCCATGGAAAGTGCCAATCCGATCAATCCGCAACGGGTTTTCTCAGAATTGTCGCCTCTGCTACCGGAGGGAGCGATTCTCTGCGGCGATAGTGGCTCGCACACCAACTGGTACGCCCGCAACATCAAAATGCGCCCGGGCATGATGGGCTCGGTCTCCGGCAAGCTGGCCAGTATGGGAAGCGGGGTGCCCTACGCCATAGCGGCGAAAATGGCCTATCCCGAGCGCCCGGTGATCGCCATGGTGGGTGACGGCGCCATGCAGATGAATGGCAGCTCCGAACTGGTGACGGTGAAGCAGTACTGGAAGCGCTGGTCGAATCCATGTTTTGTGGTCCTGGTGATCGTCAACCACGATCTCAATCAGGTGACCTGGGAGCAGCGCGCCTTGTCCGGTGATCCAAAGTTTCCCATCGCCCAGGACGTAGTGGAGTTTCCCTACGCTGAATACGCCGGACTGCTGGGCTTCAAGGGTATTCGGGTGGAGCGCCCGGAAGATATTCGAAGTGCCTGGCAGCAAGCCCTCACAGCGGATCGCCCGGTGGTGATTGAATTTATTACCGACCCGGATGTGCCGCCGCTGCCGCCGCATATCACCAAGGATCAGATGATGGCCATGCTCAGCACCCTCGGCAAAGGCGACCCGGATCAATGGGGCATCATCAAGCAGAGCGCCAAGCAGCTGTTCGCTTCGCTCCATATAGGTGCGGATAAATCGGGGGCGGATAAATGACTGCGATAGCCGATCTCGACAACACCGATTTTCCGCACGTCCAGGCCATAAATGTGTCCTGCTTTCGCATTCCCACCGACGCGCCCGAAGGCGACGGCACGCTGCGCTGGAGTGAGACGGAACTGGTAGTGGTGCACGTGGAGGCGGGCGGCATGATCGGGATGGGCTACAGCTATACGGCGGCGCAGGCGGCGGCGCGTCTGATTCTCGATAAGTTGGCCCCGGCAGTGGTCGGCCGCTGTGTGTACGACATCCCGGCCCTTTGGGGTGAGATGAACGAATGCCTGCGCAATGTCGGTCGACCGGGATTGGGCCTGATGGCGGTTGCCGCGGTGGATCAAGCTTTGTGGGATCTCAAGGCGCGCCTGCTGGATCTGCCTCTATCGGCCCTGTGGGGCCGCGCCCGCGCCAGCATTCCCATTTACGGCAGCGGCGGTTTCGTCACCTATTCGGCGGTGCGCCTGCAGCGTCAGTTGGAGGGTTGGCTCGAACAGGGAATGACTGCTGTGAAGATCAAAATTGGCGACGATCTCGATCAGGCGGAACAGCGGGTAGTGCTGGCCCGGGAGGTGATCGGTCCGCAAATCGAACTCATGGTGGATGCCAACGGCGCTTGCCGTCCGCGTGATGCCCTGGCGCTGGCAGAGTGTCTCGGCGAACACCGCGTCTGCTGGTTTGAAGAGCCGGTCTCCTCAGACGACCTCGAAGGGCTGCGTTGGCTGCGCGACCGGGTGCCGGAGGACATGGCCATCACCGCAGGCGAATATGGCTGGGACAGCATTTATTTCCGCCGCATGCTGCAGGCGGGTGCAGTGGATGTGCTGCAGGTGGATGCTACTCGCTGCGGTTATACCGGTTTCCTTCACGCCGCCGAACTTTGCGCGGCCTTTAACGTACCCTTATCCGCCCATTGCGCTCCCGCACTGCATACACCTTTATGCGTTGCGGTACCGGGCATTCGCCACGCCGAATATTTTCACGATCACGTGCGAGTGGAGGCTCTGTTGTTCGACGGTGGCGACAGTCTGCACGGGGGTGAGCTCTGGCCAGATCTGGACCGCGTTGGCCACGGCATAGAGCTGCGCAGGGCGGATGCCGAACCTTATCGGATTCACTGATCGCAGGTTGCCGCTATGACCGGCGCTCCCGCCAAAGTGGCCCTGACCGATGCGGAAGTACAGCGGCTGGCTCAGCGTCTGGAAAATCGCATTCAAGGGGAGGTCCACTTCGATCATGGCAGCCGCGCCCTCTACGCCACTGATGCATCCCTCTACCGCCATCTTCCGGTGGGGGTGGTGATCCCGCGCACTTATGACGATGTCCGCCATACACTGGAAATCTGCCGAGCCGCACAGGTACCGGTATTGTCCCGCGGCGCCGGTACCAGTCTGGCTGGGCAAACCTGCAATACTGCTGTCATCCTGGATTTCTCCAAATATCTCAACCGCCTGCTGCAGCTGGACCCGCAGCGCCGCTTGGCGCGGGTGCAGCCGGGCTGCGTGCTCGACCGGCTGAGGGAAGCGGCGGAACAGCACCACCTGACCTTCGGACCCGACCCCTCCACTCACAACCATAACTGCCTCGGCGGCATGCTCGGCAACAACTCCTGCGGGGTGCATTCGGTTATGGCCGGGCGCACCGCGGACAACGTGAGCTCTCTGCGTATTCTCACCGCCGACGGGGTGGAGATGGAGGTAGGCCCCACCAGTGCGGAAGAGTTGGAGCGCATCATCGCGGCCGGCGGCCGGCGCGGGGAGATCTACGCGGGGCTGAAGCAGATTCGCGACCGCTATGCCGAGGTGATTCGCGCCGCAGTGCCGCAGCTGCCGCGCCGGGTATCCGGCTACAACCTGGACGAATTGCTGCCGGAAAAAGGTTTCAATGTCGCGCGCGCCCTGGTCGGGTCCGAGGGCACCTGCGTGACCATTCTCGAAGCTGAACTGGAGCTGGTGCCCAGTCCGCCGCAGCGCACGCTGCTGGTGTTGGGTTATCCAGACGTCTTCAGCGCCGCTGATCATGTGATGGACATTTTGCGCTTCCAGCCCATCGGCCTGGAGGGCATCGACTGCAAACTGATTCGGCAAATGGCGGACAAGGACCTGCACGCCCACGGCCGCCAGCTGTTGCCAGACGGCGGCGGCTGGCTGTTTGTAGAGTTCGGCGGCGCCAGCCGAGAGGAGGCAAAAGCCCGGGCGCTGGAGCTGGTGGAACACTTGGCGCCGGGTGAAGTGCAGGAGCTGCAGGAAAACGAAATCGTCAACTTGCCCGCCCGCGATGATCGCCCGGCCATGGTGCTGTTTGAAGAGGAGTCTCACCAGACTCTGCTGGTCAAAACCCGCGAAGCCGGCCTCGCCGCCACCGCCCGTTCCGACACTCTCGGCGAAACTTATGAAGGCTGGGAGGATGCGGCCGTGCCGCCGGAAAAACTCGGTCAGTATCTGCGGGAATTTCGCGCGCTGCTCCACAAGCATGGTTATGAGGCGGCGCTGTACGGCCACTTCGGCGACGGCTGCGTGCACTGCCGTATCAACTTCGATATCGACAGCGCGGCGGGTATCGCCAACTGGCGCGCCTTTATGACCGAGGCCGCCGACTTGGTGGTGAGCTTTGGCGGCTCCTTATCCGGCGAACACGGCGACGGTCAGGTGCGGGCCCAGTTATTGCCGCGTATGTTCGGCGAGGATTATGTGGCGGTGATGCGGCAGTTCAAATCCCTGTGGGATCCCGAACATCTGCTCAACCCCGGTAAGGTCGTCGAGCCCTATCCGATGACAGCAAATCTGCGCAGCAATATTCCGCGCATGTTCAGCAATACCTTCAGTTTTGCCGCCGATCACCACAGCTTTGTCCACGCCGCCGACCGCTGTGTCGGGGTGGGCGAGTGTCGCCGGACTACCGGTGGGGTGATGTGCCCGAGTTACAGAGCGACTTTGGATGAACAACACTCCACCCGCGGCCGGTCGCGTCTGCTATTTGAAATGCTGCGCGGCGATGCTCTCACCGACGGCTGGCGCGACCGCTCGGTCCACGCGGCGCTGGACCTTTGTCTCGCTTGCAAAGGTTGCAAGCGAGATTGCCCCGTATCCGTTGATATGGCCACGCTGAAGGCGGAATTTATGTCGCGGTACTACAAAGGGCGGCTGCGCCCGCGCGCCGCTTACACCATGGGTTTGATCTGGTGGTGGAGCCGCATCGCCGGAGTCGTGCCGGGCCTCGCCAATGTGTTTCTCCAGTCACGGTATCTTTCACCCCTGGTCAAAAAGCTCGGCGGCATAGCCACCGAACGCCGCATGCCCCGCTATGCCGGGGAGCCGTTTCGCACATGGTTTGCCGCCCGCGCACCCGTCAATGTCGACAAACCTCCAGTGATGCTCTGGCCTGACACCTTCAACAATTATTTCCACCCGCACATCCTGCAGGCGGCAGTGCGAGTGTTGGAAGCGGCGGGTTATCGCGTGTGTATCCCGCCCAAAGCGCTTTGCTGTGGTCGCCCCCTCTACGCCGAAGGCATGCTGGCACAGGCGCGCCGTCAGCTCGGCGATATTCTCGACAGCCTCACCCCGGCGGCGGAGCAGCATATGCCGGTGGTCGGGGTGGAGCCCTCCTGTGTCGCCAGCTTCCGCGATGAACTGCCGGACCTGTACAACAGCGATGAACGCGCCCATTACCTCGCCAGTAATACCTATTTGCTGACAGAATTTTTGCGCCGGGGTGGTTTTCAGCCACCGCGCCTGAAGCGGCGCGCCCTGGTGCATAGCCACTGTCACCAACATGCGTCCCTGCACCCCGATGCCGACAGAGATATGCTCGAACGCATGGGTGTGGAGCACCAGATGCTGGACGCCGGTTGTTGCGGCATGGCGGGTTCCTTTGGCTTTGCCGCCGAAAAATACGCAGTCTCTGTGCGCATTGCCGAGCAGGCATTGCTGCCGCGATTGCGCGCCGCCCCTGCCGACACGCTGATCATTACCAACGGCTTCAGCTGTAAAGAGCAGGTGGCGCAGCTGGCGGGAAGGCGCACTTGGAATATGGCGGAGGTGCTGGAGCTGGCCTTGCTGCAGGGAGAGCCTACCGTAGAGCTGATCGCGACCAGCCGTGGAGGATAAAGGCCGATAAATACAATGCGAGGAGAGCGAGATGAGGAGTGGTATGGAAGGGGGTAGGGCATCTGGTACTAGTTCTGCGCGCAGGCCCATTGCGGACTACGGGCTGATTGGCAATTTGCACACGGTGGCGTTGATTGCCCGCGACGGCACTCTGGAATGGTTCTGCCCCGGCCGATTTGATGCCCCCGCCTGTTTTGCAGCTCTTTTAGGGGATGAGCGCCACGGCAACTGGTCCCTGGGTCCGTCGCAGTTCGACGATGTGCACATCGAGCGGGAATATCTGCCGGACACTCTGCTGCTGAAAACCACCTTCACCACACCCACTGGTGTGCTGGAACTGCTCGACTATATGCCGGTGCAGTGGGATTGCCATCTCGTGCGGGAACTGCGCTGTGTAAAGGGCGAGGTGCCGATCGCCATGAATTGCCAGCCGCGCTTTGATTATGGCCGCGACCCCGCAGAGGTGGATGTGCAAGAGCAGGGAGTGCTGCTGCGCGGAGCGGATTTGTGGTTGCGTCTTGTCGCCACGACGGACATGACCGCGCATGCGGATTCGGTGTCCTGCAACCTCACCTTACGCCAAGGTGAATCCCATACTTTTGTGCTGACCCATGCCCGTCCGGGGGAGGCGATGCCGGCGGTGCCGGACCTGCCGGCAACCCGCGACAACTGCGCTAACTGGTGGCGCAACTGGGTTGATCAATGCACTTATGCAGGCCCGTGGCGGGACGCGGTGCGGCGCTCGTTGATCGTGCTCAAGGCGTTGATCTACGCTCCCACCGGCGCGCTGCTCGCCGCCGCGACTACATCATTGCCGGAGGTTCCCGGTGGCACCGCCAACTGGGACTACCGCTACACCTGGCCGCGTGACGCGGCACTGGTGTTCGACGTGCTGCTGCGCTCCGGCTTTACTCACGAGGAAGAAGAGTGGCGCGACTGGCTATTGCGTGCGGTTCGCCAATCCGACTGCCAACTGAAAACCCTTTACACGGTGGATGGTGAGGTATGCGCCAGTGAGCGGGAAATCAATTGGCTGCCGGGTTACGGCGGCGCGCGCCCGGTGCGGGTGGGCAACGCCGCCGGCCACCAGTTTCAGCTCGATCTGCGCGGCGAAGTGATCGACATGCTGCATCTGGTGCGCAAGGAGGGGCAGGCGCTGAACCCGGAAATCTGGAAGCTGCAGTGCCATCTGCTGACGTTGCTGGAGCAGGACTGGCACCGGCCGGACACGGGAATCTGGGAGTCTCGCGATGAGCCGCGTCACTACACGCACTCCAAGGTATTCGCCTGGGCGGCCTTTGCCCGCTCGATTCACGACGCCGAAGCCTATGGCATGGAGGCACCCGTTGAGCATTGGCGTCAGCTGAGCGAGGCCATCAAGCAGGACGTGTTGGACAAGGCGGTGCATCAGGGCAACAACCATTTCGTCCGTTTCTACGGTGATGACCAAGTGGACGCCGCACTGCTAATGCTGCCGTTATTGGGATTTCTGCCGCCGGACGATCCCCGCGTTGTCGCTACGGTGCGGGAAATCGAGCGGCATCACTGCAGCCCGGAGGGCTTCGTCTACCGCAACCCGCTGACGGATTTTGCCGGCGAGGAGGGCGCCTTTTTGCTCTGCAGCTACTGGCTGGCCGACTACTACATGGTTGCCGGGCAACCCGCCAAGGCAACAATGCTCTTCGAAACTCTGCTCGATGTGCGCAATGACCTCGGACTGCTGGCGGAGGAGTACGACCCGGTCAACAAAATTCTCCTCGGCAATTTTCCCCAGAGCTTCAGCCACCTCAGCCTGGTTAAAAGCGCTCTGCTGATTGGTGGGCATCAAAAGGTTGAATATAGCGGCGAGGAGAAAGACAGAGAGGGATAAGTCTCATACGTGTCTATTAAACGTAATAAAAGCTACATATAAAAACTTTATTTGACAGAATCGCGACGACTTCCTAGGCTGGTAACATATACGAATCTCTAAAGCCAGATAAAAGATACATATATGCCTTCGGCCAGCTCGGTATATGACACTCTGACTGCACTAAACCAGTTGCGCCTGCAGGAGCTGGGTGAACGCTTTCGGTTGGCACGCCAGCGCCGCCAGTGGACGCAAAAGGATTTGGCTGCTCGCGC
>JBQGED010000250.1:0-15270 GCA_052039425.1 Sphingobacterium griseoflavum
CTAACTCGATGCGCTTATCGTGTGCAGATTCCATGTCAATCGGCGAGCGGTTGGTCGTGGTGACACAACCGGCAAAAGCCCCGATCATGGCAGCGAAGAGAAAAACGCGGCTATACCAAATCTTCATCTAGCTTATCTCCCAATGCATTTCGTTATTCAAATTGTAGGCGCATGACAGATGCCATCTGCTTCCAGTGGGCACGTTAAGAGTTGGGCAGGATCCTCACCCGCTCCTCCACCGGTGCCGATGGGGTGAAATACCGGGCGCTGCGACGGGTACGATCATTGACTTGGCCGGCGAGCTGACCGCAGGCAGCATCTATGTCATCGCCGCGAGTGGTGCGCACCGTGGTGGTGTACCCCTCATCCATCAGAATCTGCTGAAAGCGACGCAGGGCATTGTTGCTCACGCGCTTGTAGTTTGACAGCGAAAAGGGGTTGAACGGTATCAGGTTGATTTTCACCGGCACATCGCGCAGCAGCTCGGCGAGCTGATGGGCGTGTTCGGGGCGATCATTCAGCTGATCGATCAGGGTGTACTCAATGGTCATCTTGCGATGAGTGTCCGGCAACCCTTCGATATAGCGTTTCGCAGAATCCAGCAACATGGCGATCGGATACTTCTTATTCAGCGGTACCAGTTGATTGCGCAGCTCGTCGTTGGGGGCGTGCAGAGAAATCGCCAAGCAGGCATCGGTGAATTGTCCCAGGCGATCCAGAGCCGGCACCACACCGGAGGTGCTGATGGTCACGCGGCGCTTGGAAATGCCATAGCAGTTGTCGTGCATCATGATGTTGACGGCGTCCACCACGTTGTCAAAGTTCAACAGCGGCTCGCCCATACCCATGAACACCACGTTGGTAATCTTACGCGGGCCGTTTTCACGCAGCTGGCCGAAGGATTTCGCCGCGATCCAGATCTGCGCAATGATTTCGTGGGCCGACAGGTCGCGGTTGAAGCCCTGTTTGCCAGTCGCACAAAAGCTGCAGTCCAGTGAGCAACCCACCTGAGAGGACACACACAAAGTGCCGCGCTCCCCGTCTGGAATGAACACGGTTTCAATCGCATTGCCACCGCTGACGCGAATCAGAAACTTGCGCGTGCCATCGGCAGAATCCAATTGCTGCATCACCTCGGGCAAGCGGATTTCGGCCACTTCGGCAAGGCGCACACGCAAAGCCTTGCTCATATTGGTCATGGCCATGAAATCCGTCTCCCCGAGCTGATGAACCCACTTCATCAACTGCGTCGCACGGAAACGTTTTTCCCCCAGATCGAGAAAAAACGCTTCGAGCTTGGCCTGGGTCAGGCCCAGCAGATTGATTTTGGCGGGAGCGGAATCGGCTACCGGGGAGTCTTGAGTGAACATAGGTGTTACCACAATTTAGATACTGCAACAGTTGCCCGCATTAGCGCGGGCAGATTTCGCTCGCTGCGAAAAAGTAAGCCACTTCGCGGGCAGCGGAAGTGGGGGAGTCGGAGCCGTGCACGGCGTTGGCGTCGATGCTATTGGCAAAGTCCGCGCGTATGGTGCCGGGGGCCGCTTGCGTCGGGTTGGTGGCGCCCATCAGGTCGCGGTTGAGCTTGACGGCGTTCTCACCTTCCAGAACTTGGACTATGACCGGACCGGAGGTCATAAAATCCACGAGGCTGCCGAAGAATGGCCGTTCTTTGTGCTCTGCGTAAAAACCTTCCGCTTGAGCACGGGAGAGGTGGAGCATCTTGGCGGCGACGACTTTCAAACCGGCGTCTTCAAAACGGCTGATGATCTTGCCAATAACGTTTTTACCAACTGCGTCCGGCTTGATGATGGACAGGGTTCTTTCAACGGCCATGTAGGTCTCCTTAGCGATCGAGGCCACCGCAGTCATGGCAAACGCGCGGCGCCCCAGTGGTTACAATTCCGGACCGGTCGAACCGATCCGCAGGTAGGGGGCAAAAAATCGGGCAATTATACGGACAAACCCCTGCGGGTGTAAGCTGCGCGCTGGAGAGATAGTAGGAATCGTGTTATTGAACGTTTTATTTGCCCAGATAACACTTCGAACATGACTGATTCCCTGCTGATTCTCGCCCAGACCCCCTCCCCTAACACAACCAAAATGGCGGCGTCCATGGCAAGCGCCTGTCGCGATTCCCTGGAAATGCTGCACTGCCGAGTGCTGCCACCCCTGTCTGCCGGCACCGAAGATCTTCTGGCGGCAAAAGGCGTATTGCTTTTTACCCCCGAAAATTTCGGTTTTATGAGCGGCGCCCTGAAGGACTTTTTTGAACGTGTTTATTACCCGTGTCTCGATCGCACTCAGGGACTGCCCTACTGTTCGTGCGTGCGCGCAGGCCAAGACAATGGCAGCGGCGCGGTCGCCTCTGTGACCCGTATCATCACCGGATTGTGCTGGCGCGAGGCTCAGCCCGCCTTGCTGTGTTCAGGCCCTTATCAGGAGAGCTTTTGCGACGCCGCCGCTGAATTCGCAGCCACTTTTGCCACCGGCTTGGAAATGGGCATTTTCTGATTTCTACTTCCGCACGCATCTGCAGCAATCGCATAATCGCTCACCGCTGGCGGATCAGCGGAAAATGCAACGAGAGGACATATGGGACAGCGCTTTAACGAAATTCAGGAAAAACACCGTTTATTCATCGAACAACAGAAATTATTTTTTGTCGGCACTGCCACTGCGGATAGCCGCGTCAATATTTCGCCCAAAGGCATGGACTGTTTGCGAGTCATCGATCAAAACCGGGTGGTATGGCTGAATGTCACCGGCAGCGGCAATGAAACCGCCGCGCATGTGCAGGAGCAGTCGCGCATGACCTTGATGTTCCTCGCCTTCGAAGGCAATCCGCTGATTCTGCGACTGTATGGCAACGCAAATGTAATCCATCAGGGTGATGCTGAGTGGGCGAAGCTGTTTGCTCTTTTTCCCGCCACTCCGGGCGCGCGGCAGATTTTTGATGTGCAGATTGATCTGGTGCAGAGCTCCTGCGGTATGGCAGTGCCTTTTTTTGACTATGTCGAAGAGCGCACCCTGCTCAACGACTGGGCGCGCAAACAGGGTGAGCAAGGCTTACAGGAATACTGGAAGAAAAAAAATCAGCTCACCCTCGACGGTGAGCCGACGCATATTTTAGCGAAGAGTGGTTTGGCAGAAGACGTGTGAGCATTTCAGCGGTCCGCCAGCATCGCCAGTGCGACCGCTTCTGCCACTTTAATTCCATCCACACCTGCGGAGAGAATGCCGCCGGCATAACCCGCCCCCTCACCCGCGGGAAACAATCCCCTGGTATTGAGGCTTTGCATACTGGTCGCATCGCGGGTAATCCGCACTGGCGACGACGTGCGGGTTTCGACTCCGGTTAACACTGCGTCAGCGCGGTCAAAACCGCGGATCTGTTTACCGAATTGTGGCAGTGCCTCGCGAATTGCCTCTATGGCATACGCCGGTAGCGAAGGGTGCAAATCGCCGGGCAAAACACCGGGTTTATAGGAAGGAATCACCTCACCCAGCGCCTGCGATGGCCGCCCTTTCAAAAAGTCGCCGACCAATTGTGCCGGCGCGCAATAATCGCCACCACCTAAAACAAACGCTTGCGCTTCGAGCTGTTCCTGCAGAGCAATGCCGGCGAGTGGCCCACCCGGGAAATCCTGATCGGGATTAATACCCACGACTATGCCGGCATTCGCATTGCGCTCGTTGCGGGAATACTGGCTCATACCATTGGTGACGACCTTGTTCGGCTCGGAAGTGGCGGCCACCACGGTGCCGCCTGGACACATGCAGAAACTGTAAACCGCGCGGCCATTGCGCGCGTGATAAACCAGTTTGTAGTCCGCTGCTCCAAGTTCGGGATGGCCGGCGTATTTTCCCAAACGGGCGTTATCGATAAGGCTCTGCGGATGTTCGATGCGAAAACCAATGGCAAAGGGCTTGGCTTCTACGTGGACGCCGAGCTCATACAAACGGCGAAAGGTATCCCGCGAACTGTGTCCGAGTGCGAGTACAACATAGCGCGTAAAAATTTCTTCACCGTTTTGCAAAACCACCCCGCCAACGCGGCCATCCCGGATAATAAAATTCTCCGCTTTACTTTCGAAGCGCACCTCACCGCCGAGACGTTTTATTTCCTCGCGCATGGCGGACACCACACCGGTCAAACGGAAGGTGCCAATATGTGGTTTGCTTACGTAAAGAATTTCTTCCGGGGCGCCGGCGCGAACAAATTCCTCCATGACTTTGCGGCCGTAAAATTTAGGATCCTTTATTTGACTGTAGAGCTTGCCGTCGGAAAACAAACCCGCCCCGCCCTCGCCGAATTGCACATTGGATTCAGGAGTCAAAATCTTTTTGCGCCACAAACCCCAGGTATCTTTAGTACGCTGGCGCACCTCGCGACCGCGCTCGAGCACCAGCGGTTTAAAACCCATCTGCGCCA
Source organism: Sphingobacterium griseoflavum (assembly GCA_052039425.1). Lineage (GTDB taxonomy): Bacteria > Pseudomonadota > Gammaproteobacteria > Pseudomonadales > Cellvibrionaceae > UBA5868. Next base: position 4,436 of record JBQGED010000250.1, read on the forward strand.
AGGTGAGCGCGGCGAATAATCCGCAGGGACCAAAACCCACAATCACCGGCCGTTCGGACAAATCCGCCGGCGCAACCGCGACAGGTTTGTAGCGGATATCGGGTGCGGGGCGGACATTGTTGTCGGTGCCAAAACGCCGCAGCACCACATCTTCATCGGACACTGTGACATCCACGATGTACACAAATAGGATTTCGCTGTTTTTCTTGCGCGCGTCATAGCTGCGCTTGAACACGGTGTAGTCAATCAGGGCCTCATCGGCAATATTGAGGCGCCGCACAATAGCATGGCGTAAATCTGCAGAAGAGTGATCGATGGGGAGGGATAATTCGGTAAGACGGATCATACATAAAAGCCCGGCCGGTCACGCCGACAAAGGAAACAAAGCGGGGCGCATTGTACTCTCGCCTCGTGCTCTGCGCCAGCTGACCACAAAATTAGCATGAGTAATATGGCATCAATCATGCAAATTCGGAGACGCTTAATTCTGAAATATTTCAGAACGCCACTAAAAAAACAGGAGTCTTTTTATGAATCGAAAAATATTATCCGCCGCCGTTCTCGCCGCGTGCACTGCACCGTTCTCCGCTTTTGCCGCGGAAAACATCAGCTATAACTACATTGAAGCGGAATATGTGATCCTGGACGTGGATATGTACGAGGATGACGATGCTTTCGATAACGTCATTGAAGACGTCGATGATGGTGACGGATTTAGAATTGGGGCATCTTACGCTTTCACCAACAATCTGTTTATTTTTGGTAATTATTCTCAAACCCAAGCAGATTTTACATTTGTTAGTAATACCGGCGCGGGAGTTCCGTCGGACACCGACATTAAAACCCTTCAGGTAGGTCTCGGTTATTTTGCGCCGATCAATGCTAATACGGATTTCGTAGTACGTGCCGCCTATATGGACGTGGATTATGATGAATTCAGTTTCGGTCAAACCGACCAGGACATCGGCGATGACGACACCACTTTCGGCGATGCATGGGATGACCTGAACGAAGACACCAGCGACGGCTATTTTGCCGACGTTGGCGTTCGTGCACAGGTTATCGATTGGTTAGAATTGGGCGGCGGGGTGCGCTATACCGATCTGGATTCAGGTGATGACTTCTCTGTGTTTGGAAACGCTTTGTTTGAAATCAACCAGAACTTCGGCATCAACCTGACAGCGAGCGTTGGCGACAACCTCTCTTCTTACGGTTTGGGCTTCCGCTACTCGCTATAAGTGCGGTTGCAGGATAAAAAAAGCGCTGCATTTGCAGCGCTTTTTTATGCTTGAAATTAAGCCGCCGCCATCGTCTGGATGCGTTTCACCATTGAACGCAAACCATTGCCTCGAGTTGAACTTAAGTGTTTGAGCAGACCGAGTTGCTCAAAATAGGCTTCAATATCAAAAGCAGTTATCTGTTGCGGTGTTTTGCCGTTGTAGGCAGCGAGAACAACGCCGAGCAATCCCTTCACAATAAACGCATCGCTGTCGGCTTCAAACCACATGTGGCCGTCGGCTATTTCGCCGTCGATCCACACCTGACTCTGGCAACCGCGCACCAGATGGGCGTCATCTTTTTTGTCCGCACTCATTTGCGGTAGTTCTTTGCCGAGATCAATGATGTATTTGTAGCGGTCTTCCCAGCTATCAAAAAAACCTACGGTATCGATAATATCGTCGGCGGTAATGGTGCTGCCGAATGGGCTGGTTTTCATCAGTAAAACATTCCTGTTTCCAGTTGCGCTTCCTCGGACATCATATGCCGACTCCACGGCGGATCGAACACCAGTTCAACGTCCACGGATTTGACGTTGGGCACCAGGGCAACCCGATATTTCACGTCGCCGACGAGCACTGGCCCCATACCGCAACCGGGCGCGGTGAGCGTCATATCAATGGTGACCTTGCCGCTTTCCTGATCGATGGCAACTTTATAAATAAGCCCAAGACTCTTTAAATTGACCGGAATTTCCGGGTCGTAAACGGTCTCCAGCGCCTGCCAGATTTGCTCTTCGTGAATTTTGCCATCGGTGGGATTTTCGAAGGTGAGTTCGAATTTTTCCATGCCCAACGCATCGGCATCGGTACCGTCGACGCGCACCATATTGCCCTGATACACCACAGTAAAATTGCCGCCGAGAGCCTGAGTCACAGTGACAAAGGTGTGGGCAGGAATGGTCATAGGTGTGCCCACCGGAACAAGGCGGCCTGGGCATTCTCTTACAGTGGCCACCACGCGCTGTTCAGACATAATTTTTTCCAATATTGCCGTTACACGCTGAAACTTTCGCCACAGCCACAGGCATCTTTCACATTAGGATTGTTCATGACGAGATTGCGGTTGAGCCCCATCTGCGTCAGATCGATCTCCAGCCCTTTCAATGCGCTAAGGCAGCCAGTTTCCACGTATAGATCAACGTCCTCGGCTAGGGTACGGGTAGTATCGCCAGACGCCGGTCCATCCACTTCCTCGATCACGTATTTAAATCCGGTGCAGCCGCTTTCTTTGAGACTGATGCGCACACCTTTTTTAGTGTTCTTGCTGAGCAGGCGGCGGAAATGCGCAATGGCTGCTTCAGTCACCTTAATCGAATCGATCAATTCGCGAGGATTACTGCTGTAGGTTTCCACGGACATAAAACAATCTCCGCCTTGCTAAAACAAAAAAGTTTTGACTTTGTTGATGGCGGCAAACAGGCGCTGCAAGTCGTCCATATTGTTATAGATGGACAAAGAAGCCCGCACAGTGCCAGGAATATGAAGATGCGCCATTAACGGCTGCGCACAATGGTGGCCGGTGCGCACCGCCACCCCCTGCTGATCCAACAAAGTTCCGACATCAGCAGGATGTGCGCCGGGAATTAAAAAGCTGTACACGCCCGCAGCGTGGCGCGGAGCGCCTACGCGTTGCAGACCATGTTCCTCGCCCATGCGAATTGCCGCCTGCAACAAATTGCTTTCGTACGTTTGCAGCGCGATGCGATCCTGTGCGGCGAGATAATCCAGCGCAACAGCCATACCTATGGCGCCGGCGATATCGGGTGTACCCGCTTCGAATTTATAGGGCAGCTGATTAAACGTGGTGTTGGTAAAACTCACCGTTTCAATCATTTCACCGCCACCCTGATACGGCGGCATCTGCTCCAACAATGTTTCCCGCGCCCAGAGTGCACCTATGCCCGTCGGACCAAACGCTTTGTGTCCAGAAAATGCGTAAAAATCGCAACCCAGCTCCTGCACATTCACCGGAAAATGGGCGACTGCCTGCGCGCCGTCAACTAATACCTTCGCGCCAATGGTATGTGCTTGTCGCACAATGTCTTTAATCGGATTAACGGTACCCAAAGCGTTGGACACGTGATTAACCGCGACTATTTTTACCCGCTCATCGAGCAGCGCTTTATAGGCCTCCAAATCCAAATCGCCGCGATTATCAATCGGGATGGGTACAACCGACGCCCCACGCTCCGCCGCAATCAACTGCCACGGCACTATATTGGAGTGGTGCTCCAGCATGGAGACGAGGATTTTATCGCCGGATTGCAAAGCGATACGGCCGTAGGAACTCGCCACCAGGTTAATCGACTCGGTGGTTCCCCGCGTCCAAATAACCTGTTCCGCTTTCGGGCTATCGATAAATGCAGCAACTGTTTTGCGCGCATTTTCAAATGCAGTGGTTGCGCGATCTGCCAGCGCGTGCGCGGCACGATGAACATTGGAATTGTCTTCGCGATAATAATGATCCAGTGCGTCGATCACTACCTGTGGTTTCTGCGTAGTAGCGGCGCTGTCCAGATAAACCAGAGGCTGGCCGTGGACGTGCTGCTGCAGAATTGGAAAATCCCGGCGTATTTTTTCTGGATCGAAATGACTCACTTCGCTCTCCACATGATTACCTTACTGTTCCGGCGCATCCAGCAAATGGCGCACCAGGGACGGATCCTGCGCGAACCACTGACTCAACACCGGACGCAAATAACTCACCAGCGCCGGTTGGCTCAATTTATCGATCAATTCGTTGATAAATCCGAAGCTCAGCATCACTTCCGCCTCACGCTGGGATATTCCACGAGTGCGGAAATAATGCAGCGCATTGGCGTCCAGCCTAGCAACTGTTGCGCCGTGGGCGCACTGCACATCATCAGCGTAAATTTCCAGTTCAGGCTTGGTATCCACTTCCGCCTTGTCACTCAACAGTAGATTTTTGTTGCTGAGCTGCGCCAGGGTTTTCTGCGCGTTGGGGTGAATGTGAATGCGTCCGTTGAAAACGGCTTTGGCACTGTCTGCCACTATGCCGCGAAACACCTCCTGCGTCGTGCAATGAGGAACACGGTGCTCGATACAGGTGTGATAATCGATCTGCTGGTTTTCCCGCGGCAGATATACGCCATTCAATACGCAGTCGGCGCCGGGACCGTTGTGGTTGACGATTATGTCAATACGCTTCAACGCGCTGCCCAAAGCCAAATGAAAACTATTAAAACGGGAATTAGCCCCGAGCGCGGCGTACACCCCGCCGACATGCAACGCACCCGGCCCTTCCAGATGCAGCCGCTGGTGCTCACACTGCGCGCCTTCGCCAAGGCTGATTTCGGTAACACCATGTGTAAAGCAGGATTGTGTTTCACCAGACGAAACGAATTGTTCCAACACAGCGGCTGAGGCATTCGCCTCCAGCAATACCAACAGGCGTTGAGGAACATGAAAGGCGTTCTCGCTGACACTGGTCAGCCAGACGATTTGCACCGGCTTTTGCAGCTGCACATTTTTACCAATGCGCAAAAACGCCCCCGCATCGAGCAGCTGATTATTCACCGCCGCAAATAAATGCCCCTCCGGTTCTACCACACTGCCGATCTCCGCACGAATTTGTGCGGCTTGATCGGCAGTGGCGTCCGCAAAGGAAACCAGGTCCACATTGGCCGGCAGATCAGAGATATCGGACAAAGCCGCAGAATAAACGCCATTGACGAAAACCAACCGATGCGCGGAAAAATCCTTGATCGCAAACGAGTCAGTCAGACCAACCAGATCTCCAGGCAAATGTCCGCGCCGGCCAAAATAATCCGTCTGTTCAAGTGCGCGCAGCGAGGTGTATTTCCACTGCTCAGTTTTGCGCGTTGGCCAGATCGCGCCACGCAATACGGCCGCGCCCGCCGCATTAATTCCGTGCAGCCAATCAGGGCTTTGTGGTTTGATTTCCGCCAACCGCTGGAGAACTTGCGTCATCAGGCAACCTCGTTCTCGATCCAGCCGTAGCCTTTTTCTTCCAGCTCGAGCGCTAGTGATTTGTCACCGGATTTAATAATGCGACCGCCAGCTAATACGTGCACATAATCCGGCACTATGTAGTCCAGCAGGCGCTGATAGTGTGTCACCACAATAAACCCGCGCTCAGGACTGCGCAGCGCGTTTACGCCCTGCGCAACCATCTGTAGAGCATCGATATCGAGACCGGAATCGGTTTCATCGAGAATAGCCAGCTTCGGCTCCAGCAGCATCATTTGCATAATTTCGTTGCGCTTTTTCTCGCCACCGGAAAAACCTTCGTTGACACCGCGCTTGAGAAATGACTGGTCAAGGTTGACCGCTTTGCAGATCTCCCGCGCTTTTTTCATAAAGCTGACAGCATCCAACGGCGGCTCCCCGCGATGTTCGCGCTGTGCGTCCACGGCAGCTTTCAAAAATTCCATATTGCTGACGCCGGGAATTTCCACCGGATATTGAAACGCGAGAAATAAACCTTCGCGGGCACGCTCTTCCGTATCCAGCTCGAGTAAATTCTTTCCCAGAAATTCAATTTGACCGGCGGTCGCTTCATAACCGGGACGACCGGCGAGAATATGTCCCGTGGTGCTTTTGCCCGACCCATTGGGGCCCATAATGGCATGCACTTCACCGGCCTTAACCTCGAGGTTCAAGCCTTTTAATATCGCCTTGTCGTCCACACTCGCGTGCAGGTCACGAATCGACAGCATTAACTACGTTCTCCGATGTTTGCGCAGGTCTGCGCCATTCAATCAATAATGAAACCGGCGATGATCAACCGACCGAACCTTCCAGACTGACCTCAAGAAGCTTGCCCGCCTCTACCGCAAATTCCATGGGCAATTCTTTAAACACTTCTTTGCAGAAGCCGTTGACGATCATGGACACGGCTTTTTCCGCGCTGATGCCGCGCTGCTGGCACAAATACAATTGATCGTCACTGACTTTGGACGTGGTGGCTTCGTGTTCAATCACGGCAGAAGGATTTTTACTTTCGATATAGGGGAAAGTATGCGCAGCGCATTGGTCACCGATCAGCAGCGAATCGCACTGGGTGTAATTACGCGCACCACTCGCCCCCGGATTCATCCGCACCAGACCCCGATAAGCATTGGAGCTTTTACCGGCGGAAATCCCTTTGGACACAATGGTGGAGCGGGTGTTTTTGCCCAGGTGGATCATTTTGGTTCCTGTGTCCGCCTGCTGGAAATTATTGGTCAGCGCGACGGAATAAAACTCGCCGATGCTGTTATCGCCTTTTAATATGCAGCTCGGGTATTTCCAGGTGACGGCAGAACCGGTCTCCACCTGAGTCCAGGAAACTCGCGCATTGGTATGCGCGACCGCGCGCTTGGTAACGAAGTTATAAATACCGCCTTTGCCTTGCGCATCGCCGGGATACCAGTTCTGCACAGTGGAATATTTAATAAACGCATTATCCAACGCCACCAATTCCACCACCGCCGCGTGCAACTGGTTTTCGTCGCGCATAGGTGCGGTACAACCTTCTAGATAACTCACTTGGCTGCCCTCGTCCGCAATAATCAGCGTGCGCTCGAATTGGCCGGTTTTGGATTCGTTGATGCGGAAATAGGTGGATAGCTCCATTGGGCATTTCACACCCTTGGGGATATAAACAAAGGAGCCGTCGCTGAATACAGCGCTGTTGAGCGCGGCATAATAATTGTCTTTTTGCGGCACCACACTGCCCAAATACTTTTGTACCAGTTCCGGATACTCTCGCACCGCTTCGGAAATCGGGCAGAAGATCACGCCGGCTTCTTTGAGTTTTCCCCGGAATGTGGTGGCGACAGAAACCGAATCGAATACCGCGTCGACCGCCACGCCGGCGAGCATTTCCTGCTCGTGCAGCGGGATGCCCAATTTTTTATAGGTTTCCAATAGCTGCGGGTCCACCTCATCCAGACTCTTCGGCTTATCAGCGAAACTTTTGGGGGCGGAATAATAGGAAATCTCATCGAAATCAATTTTGGGATAGCTGACGTGCGCCCAGGTCGGCTCCTGCATTTCCCGCCAGGTGCGATACGCTTTCAGACGCCAGTCCAACATCCACTGCGGCTCATCTTTTTTAGCGGAAATAAAGGCGATGACATTTTCATCCAAGCCAGGCGGCAGCGTGTCCGACTCAATCTGGGTGATAAAACCCGCGGCGTATTCTTTCTTGATCAAACTGTCGATTTGTTCTTGCGACATGACACTTACAACCTTTGAAATCGTCCGACGGCCAAGCCGGATTAATGATGAATGGCCTGCCGACGCATTTCGCGTACTGAGGTCACTACTTTTTCGACAGCGAAATCCACGTCCGCTTCCGTCGTAAATCGGCCAAAACTGAAACGTATGGCGCTGTGCGCCAACGCATCGCTCACGCCAATGGCCTTGAGTACATAGGACGGCTCCAGACTGGCGGATGTGCAAGCGGAGCCGGTGGAGACGGCGAGTTCGCGCAACATCATCAGCAGTTGCTCGCCATCCAATCCATCAAAACTTACATTCAGATTTCCCGCCACCCGAGGCTCAAGTGCGCCGTTGACGACAATATCGTCGAGCTCTTGCAGCCCGTGCCAAAAGCGGTCGCGCAATTCTTTAATGCGCGCCTGCTCCTGCACCATCAAGGTTTGGGAGATTTGCGCCGCCTCGCCAAAGCCGACAATTTGATGCGTGGGCAAGGTGCCGGAACGCATACCGCGCTCGTGGCCGCCGCCGTGGATCAAGGGCACCAGTTTGAGATCGGCGGTGCGGCGAACAAACAGCGCACCCACACCTTTGGGGCCATACATTTTGTGGGCGGACACGGACAGCAGATCCACCTGCATACGATGCACATCCAGTTCGAGCTTGCCGGCGCTTTGCGCCGCGTCCACATGGAAAATGATCCCGCGCTGGCGACACAAAGCGCCTATGGCGGCTATATCAGTGACCACACCGATCTCATTGTTGACGTGCATCAGGCTGACCAGCGCCGTGTCGTTCCGCAGAGCCGCGGCCACCTGGTCCAACCGGATGATGCCGTCTTCGGTCGGTGTCAGCCAGGTAACATCACAGCCTTTGCTTTGCAGATATTTGCAGACGTCTACCACCGCCTTGTGCTCGGTCACCGATGTGACTATGTGGCCGCCGGCGGGGCGGCGCGCCTCCATCAGTCCTTTGAGCGCGAGATTATTGGATTCGGTGGCTCCGCTGGTCCAAACAATCTCCCGGGGGTCGGCGGACAAGAGCGCGGCCACTTGATTGCGCGCCTCTTCCACGGCCTCTTCTGCGCGCCAGCCAAAAAAATGTGAGCGCGATGCGGGGTTGCCAAAGTTGCCCTCGAACGTTAGGCACTCACCCATCTTATGCGCGACCTGCGGGTCGACAGGAGTGGTGGCGGCGTAATCGAGATAAACCTGTGTCGGCATCGAAAGCTCCGATCAATTGAGCGACGTGACAGCTATGACGGACTCATCATCGCCGCGGATCGAACGGTTGTTCTGGCGTGCGGAAACAGACTGGACATCGCGTTGGGCCACCAGACTGGCCAAGCTGATACTGCTTAAAAACTGGTGGATCTGCTGGCTGAGGTCGGTCCACAGATAGTGCGTCAAACACACTTCGCCCTGCTGACAATTGCCCGCGCCACCACAGTTGGTGGCGTCCACGGATTCGTTCACTGCGTCGATGATCTGTGCCACGAACACTTCGTCCAGCGGGCGCTTCAGGCGATAACCGCCACCGGGACCGCGCACACTGCAGACCAGATTGTTCTGGCGCAACTTGGCGAACAATTGTTCCAGGTAGGACAGGGAAATCTCCTGGCGGCGGGAAATGTCCGCAAGGCTCACTGGCCCCTCGGTGCTGTGCAGCGCAAGATCGAGCATCGCCGTTACCGCGTAGCGGCCTTTGGTCGTTAAGCGCATGATGATTCCTCAGACAAATGCCAGCAAAAGAGGGCCGGAATTATCGAATACCCTAGTAAATCAGTCAAGTATTCTTGCCGTTAGCGGCCTGCTCCAGCTCGCGGACACGCTCTTCCAGCGCCGCAATGCGGTTTTGTGAGTGAAACAGGTGGTTTTGCACCGAGGTTAAAATGCCACGCAGTATGCCGAGCTCCATCTGATCCAGGCGCACGCGATTGTACAAACGGCGCAGGCGGGTCATGGTCTGGCGGGGGTTGTCGGCGGTGAGGAAACCGAGGCGCGTCAGGGTTTCTTCCAGATGGGTAAAGTACATCTCCACATCCTGCACTTGAGCTGGTGGCTGGTCCCAATCGTCAAAGTGCACCGGCACCCCGCCCTGCTCTGCCGCCAGCGCCGACATGCGCACTTCATAGGCGATAACCTGGAGAGCGGCGGCGACATTGAGCGCGCTGTATTCGGGGTTGGCGGGGATATGGACGTGGTAGTGGCACTTCTGCAGCTCTTCATTGGTCAAGCCGCGATCTTCGCGCCCGAAGACAATCGCCACCTCGTGCCGCGCCGATTCTGCCCACACCCGGTCACCGCATTCGCGCGGGGTCAGCAGCGGCCAGGGAATGCGGCGCTCCCGCGCGCTGGTGCCAATCACGAGGCTGCAATCCGCCACCGCTTCTTCCAGGGTGCTGACCACCTGAATTTTGTCCATCACATCCAAGGCATTGGCGGCGCGCCAGAGTGCCCGTTCGGAGGGATATTCAAGGGGATCCACCAACACCAGCCGCGACAGCCCCATATTTTTCAGGGCGCGGGCAGCCGCACCTATATTGCCGGGATGGGTGGTATTCACCAGGACCATGCGAATTTTGTCGAACATGCGCTCCGTTCTCCGTTTGACCGGCGCCCTGTCGGGCGGTGCAAAAGGGCGCGGAGTTTAGCAGATTCGCCAGCGCGCTGTTATAATCCCGCGCTTTTTGCAGCAACCCCTCCAGAGACATATCCCATGGAACCCATGCTTACTATGGCGTTGCGCGCGGCGCGCAAAGCCGGAGAAATTATTGAACGCTCCCTGGAGCGCGTCGATCTGCTCAATATTGAGGAAAAAGGCCAAAACGACTTCGTCAGCGACGTGGACCGCAAAGCCGAACAGGAAATCATCTATCACCTGAAAAAGGCCTACCCGAACCACGGCTTCCGCGGCGAAGAATCCGGCTCAGTAGGCGATCCTGACGCCGAGTATCAGTGGGTGATCGATCCTCTCGACGGCACCACCAACTTCCTCCACGGCATTCCCCATTTCGCCGTCTCCCTCGCCTGTGTCCACAAAGGCCAGCTGCTGCACGGCATCGTTCTCGATCCGGTCAAGCGCGAGGAATTCACCGCGAGCAAAGGCAAAGGTGCCATGCTCAATGGCCGGCGCATCCGCGTGAGCACCCGCCGCAGTTTCGACGGCGCCCTGATCGGTACCGGTATTCCGTTCAATGGTTTTGCCCTGGAGCATATCGATCCCTATCTCGCCTGCCTGCGCGAAATCGCCGGCCAGACCGCCGGCATCCGCCGTCCTGGATCTGCAGCGCTGGACTTGGCGTATGTGGCCGCAGGGCGCTATGACGGTTTCTGGGAAATGAACTTAAAAGAGTGGGATATGGCAGCC
>JBQGED010000251.1:0-2861 GCA_052039425.1 Sphingobacterium griseoflavum
GGCGAAGCCCCAGTCAACGAGCGACCACCGCATTACTGATCGGGACAACGGCATATGTACACACAAGAAGAATATTTGTACGGATGGCTGGCCTATCTTGCAGGCGTGCTGATTCTGGTTCTGTGCGGCTGGATGATTACGGCAAAAATTCCCTGGGCTGGCTTGCGCGGACTTATTCGATTGCTCGCAATAGTGACGCTTCTGGTGCCCTGGTATGCGGATGCGGAAATGAGCTATCTGGCACCCGCGTGGATCATCGCCGCTTTCGAAGGCATTTTTGAAGATAGATTTTTGCGCGCGGGCGGACCTTTGCTTTCGGCGTTGGCGGTGACCTTTGTCGTCGGTGTGGTGGTGTGGACCATTCTATTTTTCAAAGGCAGAAAAACAGAAGCTTCGTAACACCCAGTTTCGCGGTTTGGCGCTCGCGAAACCGCTTTTTACGTCATTATTCCCTCCTTTTAATCCGCGTCTTTTGCACCAAATTCCCGAGTCACTGCTATAACTAAACAAAGCCATTGAATCCCGGCTTATGCGCAAGCGCGATTGCGGCATTGTCGGGCGTACACGCGGAGCACTATGCATTCATCTACTGGTGGTCTCACGCAGATATTGCTGCGCCGCTGCGCCACCGCAGTGGGCGTTTTGCTATCGCTCATTTTTATTGTCGCGGTCAGCGCTCAGGAAGTACCGCTCAAACCCGATGTGCGCTTAGTTATCGACGTGTCTGGCAGTATGAAGCGCAACGACCCTAATAATCTGCGCCAGCCGGCGGTGGATTTGCTGGTACGTCTCGTGCCGGATGGCGGCAAAGCGGGGGTTTGGACTTTCGGCAAATACGTCAACATGCTGGTCCCTCATCAGCTCGTTGACAACGCATGGCGCGAGGCCGCAAGTCGCAAATCCGCGGAGATCAATTCGGTCGGCCTGTTCACCAATATCGGCGGCGCCCTGGAAACCGCTGCGCAAGATATGGCGAGAGGCAATCCGGGATATGCCACCAGCGTTATCCTGCTCACCGATGGCATGGTGGACATTTCCAAATCACTGGAAGAGAACGAAGCCGAATGGCGCCGGGTGGTGGATCAGGTGTTCCCCGCCTTGAAAAAAGCGGGCTACAAAGTTCACGCGGTAGCCCTTTCGGAAGAGGCGGACCGGAATCTGATGGAAAAACTCGCCATCACCACTGGCGGCACTTTTGCGGTGGCCAAAACCGCTGACGATCTGATGAAGATCTTTCTGCAGGCCTTCGATTTAGCGGTACCCAGCCAGAAAGTGCCTCTGCTCGATAACCGCTTTCGGGTGGATTCCAGCGTGAACGAATTTACCGCGCTGATCTTCCGCAAAAATCCGGCGGAGCAAACCCGCTTGGTTGGCCCAGACGAGGAAACCATTCAAGCCGGTACCAAGCGCGATGATGTGCGCTGGCAGCGCACCGACGAATACGACCTGATCACCGTGCGCAAACCCTACGAAGGAGAGTGGCAGATCATCGCGGCCATAGAGCCGGAGAGCCGGGTGACGGTGGTAAGCAACCTCGCGTTGCGGGTGAAAGATCTGCCGAGCAATCTCTTCCGCGGTAATACCGAAAGCCTCAGCTTTGTGCTCCAGGGCGATGGCAAACCCATCATCGACATGAACTTTCTAAAGCTGGTGGAAAACCGGGTGAGCCTGTCTTTCGGCCAGACGGTGGAGAGCGTGGCGCCAGGTTATTGGGAGGCGACGCTCCCCGGCGACGCAGCCAATGGCTCAGGCCTCTATACCATAGAGCTGCCCGCGCTCGACAAAATGGGGGTGTACGACCTCCAGCTCACCGTCGACGGCCAAACCTTCGTGCGCCAGTTTGCCCACCGCTTCACGGTGCGCGAGCCCTTCAGCGTCAGCCTTGACTTGGCCGCGGACGAACAAGGTGTGATGCGCCATATCCTGACAGTGCGCTCCCATAGTGAGCTGATCGATCCTTCACAGACTCAGATCGTCGCTACCCTTATCACGCCTCAGCGTCGGCGCTTGGTGCGGCCGGTGGAGATGGTCAGACCGGATCAGTGGCAGACCTCGGTACCTATCGAAGTACCCGGCGAGTACCAGGTGGCAGTGCAGGTAGCCGGGACCGACACGCGCAAGGATCCCTTCGATTACCCGTTGACACCCTTCACATACCAGCACAGCGCGGATATGACGTTTCCACCCGCTCCTGTGAGCGAGCCGGAACCCGAGCCCGAACCCGAGACGCCACCGATACCCCCGGAAATCCCGGCGGCGGAACCAGAGTTGAAAGAAGAGAGTGAGCTACCGTCCTGGTTGCTCTATGTGGCCTTGGGATTGGGCAATCTCGCCATTCTCGCGGGAGGCTATTGGCTGTTCCGTAAGCGGACCAAAGACGGCGCCGATGCAGCAGCGGAGCGAGCTGGCGCCGATATTCCATTGGATGTGACACCGCCAGCTAACGTCATGTCCATGGATGAGATGGCGATGGAGGATGAGCCGGAGCCGCCCATGGAGGATTTAGCCGATGACGATCCCGAACCCGAAGACGAAATCCCCGCGCTCAACGACGTGGTGACCGATGAAGACCTGCGTGAAGATTTGGTGGAGCAGGTGATGGGTGGCGAATCCGAGGAAGCCAAAGAGGATTTCGCTGCGGAAATCCGTCGGGTTCAGGGCCTCGATATGGACGAGGACGAACTCGACAATGCCATTTCGAATTTAATCGACGAACTCGACGGCGAACCGCGCCCGAGCCCAAAGCCCGCCGATCTGGACGATATGGATTTTCCCGACGAGGACAAACTTAAGCCCTAAGAGTCTAGGCAGACTCTTAGTTCACAGGTTTTTACTCCAACTGCTGGCGTATCCGGTCGCGG
>JBQGED010000252.1:0-7224 GCA_052039425.1 Sphingobacterium griseoflavum
AAGTTTGCGCCAGGATAGAAGCTCCCAGGCGTTGGCGCCCATTGGCGACATCCACCAGCAGCAGAACCGTCTCACCCGCGTCGGTGCGCAGTTGCGGCGTTACGGTTTTGCGCACATCCAGCACCGGCGCAAACGCGGAAATGATCAGAGAGAGCGGCGCGGTGACGGCCAGGGTCTTGCCGTCCTTTTGCCACTGGGTGCGCATGGACATGGAGTCCTTGCCCACCGGGATGGTCATGCCGAGTTTCGGACACAGATCCATGCCGACCGCTTCCACGGTGCGGAACAATTTTTCGTCTTCGCCAGGGTGGCCGGCGGCGCACATCCAGTTGGCGGAGAGCTTGACATCGCGCAACTGTCCGATGCGGGTAGCCGCGATATTGGTGATGGCCTCACCAATGGCCATACGCCCAGACGCTGGGGCGTCGAGCAGTGCCGCTGGTGTGCGCTCGCCCATGCTCATGACTTCACCGGTATAGGTATCGTAGGCGGCGGTGGTAACGGCGCAGTCCGCCACCGGCACCTGCCAGGGGCCGACCATCTGGTCGCGCACCACCTGCCCGGTCACCGAGCGGTCGCCGATGGTGATCAGGAACTGCTTGCTCGCTACTGCCGGGTGCTGCAACACCTGCTCTACCGCCTGGGTGATGCTGAGATTGCCCAGCTTCAATGGTGTTTTCTTCGGCTCCTGGCGCACTGCGGTCCGGTGCATTTTGGGCGGCTTGCCGAACAGCACGGACATGGGCAGGTCAATCGGACGAGTGTCGAACTCGCGGTCGTTCAGCAGCAGCGTTTTTTCTTCAGTAGCCTCACCGACCACCGCGTAAGGGCAGCGCTCGCGTCGGCAGATCTCCTCGAAACGAGCCAGATTTTCCGGCGCTATCGCCAGCACATAACGCTCCTGGGATTCGTTACACCAGATCTCCAGCGGTGACATGCCCGGCTCGTCGTTGGGCACTTCGCGCAGCTCGAAACGGCCGCCGCAGCCGCCGTCTTTCACCAGTTCAGGGAAAGCATTGGACAGACCGCCCGCGCCGACATCGTGAATAAAGGCGATGGGGTTGGCCGTACCAAGTTGCCAGCAGCGGTCGATGACTTCCTGACAGCGGCGCTCCATTTCCGGGTTCTGGCGCTGTACCGAGGCAAAGTCCAGAGATTCGGTGGAGGTGCCGGAGGTCAAGGAAGACGCCGCGCCACCGCCCAGGCCGATCAACATGGCGGGACCGCCGAGCACAACCAGCTTGGCGCCCGGCGAAAACGGGTGCTGCTCGATATGTTCTTCTTTGATATTGCCGTAACCACCGGCGAGCATGATCGGCTTATGGTAGCCGCGGCGCTGGCCGTCGTGATCCTGCTCAAAGGTACGGAAATAACCGCAGATATTGGGTCGGCCAAACTCGTTGTTGAAGGCGGCTCCGCCGAGAGGACCTTCGATCATGATGTCCAGCGGGGACACGATGCGGTCTGGCTTGCCGTACTGGTCTTCCCAGGGCTGTTCGTAGCCCGGAATACGCAGGTTAGACACGGTAAAGCCGGTAAGACCGACTTTGGGCTTGGAGCCTTTGCCCACTGCGCCCTCGTCGCGGATTTCGCCGCCGGCACCAGTGCCGGCGCCCGGGAAAGGCGCTATGGCGGTCGGGTGGTTGTGGGTTTCTACCTTCATCAGGATATGAATCGGCTCCTGATGGAAGGCGTATTCACCGCTGTCGGGCTCGGGATAAAAACGCCCGGCCGCAGTGCCGCGAATCACGGATGCATTGTCCGCATAAGCGGACAGCACGTTATCCCCCGCCTGGGCGTAGGTGTTCTTGATCATCTTGAACAGGGACAGCGGCTGGTCCTGGCCATCCAACGTCCAGCTCGCATTGAAGATCTTGTGGCGGCAATGTTCGGAGTTCGCCTGGGCGAACATCATCAATTCCACATCGGTGGGATTGCGGCCCAACTGGCGGAAATTCTCGAACAGGTAATCGATCTCGTCCTCGGCGAGCGCAAGACCCAGTTCGGCGTTTGCGACCTCGAGAGCGATGCGTCCGCCGCTGGCGATATCAACCACATGCAACGGGCGCGGCTCATGTTGTTCAAACAACACCGCCGCCTCGTCCAGACTGGCGTAAATCACTTCCACCATCCTGTCGTGCAGCAGCGGCAATACTGCCTTGGCATCGAACTGACCCTGCAGGTAATACGCCACCCCGCGTTCAATACGGCGGATCTTGTGTAAGCCGGCGTTATGAGCGATATCGGTAGCTTTAGAAGACCAGGGTGAAATAGTGCCTGGACGAGGCACAGCAAGCAGAAGTGCGCCGTTTAAGGCGACCTTGTCGGATTTGGGTCCGTAGGTGAGCAATTGGGCGAGAAGCTCGGTCTCATGGCCGTCCAAATTGTCATCGAAATCAACAAAATGGATATATTCCGCCGCAATATCAGTAATGCCGGGCTGGCGCTCGCGAACGGCATGTAAAAGTTTGTCGCGGCGGAATGAGGATAAGGCGGCAGCTCCAGGCAAAATCAACATAGCAAAGCGTTTCTCAACAGACGGGCAGCAAATCGGGGTCGGCATTGTACTGCAATTGCCCAGTATGGGCAGCGGGTAAGGGACATTAAGGGGCTTTAAGTGACGGGTCGGATTCCAACGACCTGGATTCAGCGACTCGCTTCTATATTCAAACGTTGTCTAACGCACAGATTTTTATATTGATTTCGCGCCAAATACAGGAAAATGCGTCGGCCCGCAAGCTAGGCAGCTCGGCTTCGTTCAGATAAAATTGCGCAAAATTTGCTCAAATTCACATTTTAGTGTCGCCGGATACAACAAGACCAAACGAGAACCGACGGCGCGATAGAAAAGAAAGAGGGCTTCTAGGTCAATGGAACTGAAACAGCGTAGGCATAAGATGCTGAACCTCGTATGGCGTGGCCTGCGGAGGTTTGCGCAACAGATAAAACTGTTGACTCTGGCGGCAGCCCTGTCGGCGCCACTGGTTAGCAGTCGTACGCCTACTACCCTCGAGCAAATCCAGTCCAGCGGCAAACTCACCATCATCTCCCGCAACGGCCCCACTACCTACTACGAAGGAACCGACGGATTTACCGGCTTTGAATACCACCTCGCTAAGATCTTTGCGAAGCGTTTGGGTGTTGACCTGGAAATCGTCGAAGAGGAAGACTTGAACCGCTTGCTCGACAATGTGGGAGAGAGGGGCCATTTCGCCGCCGCCGGATTGACTGTCACCGAGCGCCGGAAGCGCACTGTAGCATTCAGTCACCCGTATATGTCGGTGACCCAACAGCTGATCTACCACGCCGGTACTCCGCGTCCCACCTCGGTCGAGGACCTGATCGGCAAACATATTTTGGTGGTAAACGGCAGCGCCCATGCCGAGCGACTGCGCGAGCTGCAGAAGGAGCATCCTGACTTGGTCTGGGAGGAGCGCCACGACGTGGAAATGCTCGATCTCCTGGAGATGGTCCACAATCGCAAAATTGATTACGCCGTGGTGGATTCCAACGCTTACGACCTCAACAGCGCGGTCTATCCAAAAGCGAAAGTCGCCTTCGCTATCAGTGAGGCGGAGCCTCTCGCCTGGGCGTTTCCATTATCCAAAGACACCACTCTGCTGGACGCTGCCAATGAGTTTTTGCTCACCATGGAACAAAGCGGCGCGCTGGTGGATATGCGCGAACGCTTCTACGGCCGCCACGGGGATCTCGACTACAACAATGCCCTGGTGTTTGCCCGCCGGGTGAAGGAGCGCCTGCCGCAATGGCGCGACAAGATTAAAGCTGCCGCGGAAGAACACGAGTTGGACTGGCTGCTGATGGCGGCACTGAGTTACCAGGAATCCCACTGGGATCCAGAAGCCACATCGCGAACCGGCGTGCGCGGTTTCATGATGCTAACCCTTTCCACCGCCAAGGAAATGGATGTGAAAAACCGCCTGAACGCGGACCAGAGCATCGTCGGCGGCACACGCTATTTCCGCAAGCTCCTTGACCGCATCCCCGCCAGCGTCACCGGCCAGGAACGTATTTGGCTGGCATTGGCGGCCTACAACATCGGTTATGGCCACTTGGAAGACGCCCGCGTACTGGCGCAACAACATGGCGCCAACCCTAATCGGTGGGCGGACGTTAAAGACTATCTGCCGCTGCTTTCGAAGCGCCAGTATTACAAATTCACCAAACATGGCTATGCCCGCGGCCAGGAAGCGGTGGATTATGTCCAGAACATCCGCAATTTCTACACGATACTGGCGTGGAACGATCTGGAGCGGGGTCAGATGACGGCCCTCGCTATGAACAACAGGCCCGAACCCAAGGATGACGATTTCAATTTCGTCATCAGTGAAGCGATCGCCAATCAGCAGTTTGCCTCCCGCTCCATCACCAAATCCATGTAGCTCAGTCAGAACCCGCCTTGCCCGCGCGGGCCTGCTCTCTACGCATCTGAAAAAATGCCCGCATGATCTCCGCTGCCTCTTCGGCGCAAACATTTCCGGTAACCTGCAGCCGGTGGTTCCAGTGGTTGGCCTCGGCAAGATTCAGTTGGCTTACCAGCGCGCCGGCTTTAGGCTCCGCCGCGCCGAACACCACCCGCTCGATGCGTGCGTGAACCATGGCGCCAACACACATGGTGCAGGGCTCGATAGTGACGTAGAGGGTCGCGCCGGGCAGACGATAATTGCCACAGGTGCGGGACGCCTCGCGCAGCGCCACTATTTCTGCATGGGCAGTGGCGTCACAAGTGCTTATCGGCCGATTCCACCCCTGCCCTAGTACTTCGCCATCGCGCACCAACACTGCGCCCACCGGCACTTCACCCGCAGCGGCCGCCTGCGCAGCCAGGGCCAATGCCATGCGCATATAACCATCATCATCAGCCACCCTGCTGCTCCTCGGTGACAGGCCCTAGGTAAGTAAAGCGAGCAACGGATTCACCACCAATGGATACCGCCTCAAGAAACATCGGCAGCGGCCGCACCCAAAGGCTGCCGTCGCCGTAAAGACAGCGGTACACCACCAGGGGCTCCTCTGTTTCCGAGTGGCGCGCAATGCCAAAGACTTCATATTCCCGCCCCTTGTAATGGCGATACCGCCCAGGTGGGAGTGACTCATGAGGATGAGGAATAGTCGACATAATCAATGCTCTTATCTGGCGTTGGTCTAGCCACACCGACAAAAATGCTCTTTTTAGAAGCCCTCTCAAATGCCTGCTCTCGGCCGGATTGAGGTGACTTCTGGAAATTATCCAATGTGGCGCGTAACACCGCTGCCACACGTATCCACGCTTATCGATCGGGGTTCGAGCTGGTATCATGCGCGGCCTCAGCCAGCCACGGGGTTTCCCATGTTAGACCAAAATAGTATCGCCCAGCTTTCGCAGCTAAAAAAAGAAATCCTTGCCAGCAAGGACTATGCGGAAGGCATTGTAGTCGGCGCAAACGGGCGTTTTGGTTTTGTGAAACTCGATGATGGCCGCACCGCTTTTCTCAATCCCGAGCGCATGCAGCACGTACTGCCGGGAGACCGCATTAAAGTGAATGTGGTGAAAAATGATAAAGACCAACTTGAAGCGGAACTGGAAAAGCTTTTAGCAGTAGGCACTGGCCAATTTGTTGGCCGCTACAAAATCAAAGGCAACAATCATTTCGTACAGGCGGATGAGCAAAGTGCACGCTGGTTGTTTATCCCACCTCCGCTGCGAAAAAAATGTCAGGAAAACGACTGGGTCCTTGCCGAGCTGAATAAACATCCGTACGACGACGGCAAAGCGTCAGTCAAAATCGTTGCCCGTCTCGGCGCCGATGACGACGATTTTATTCATCACAACATCACCACTGCGCAATTCGGTCTCCACCGCATCTGGTCTCGCGATGCAACTGCGCAGGCAGAGGAAATTCGCAAAAAAATCGATATTGCAGCGCGCAAGGATTTTTCTGAATTACCTTTTGTTACCATCGATTCAGCCTCAACCCGCGATATGGACGACGCTATTTTTGTCCGCCGCCAACATGACGGTTGGGAATTATGGGTCGCAATTGCGGATCCCGGCCATTTTGTCGCTCCAGGCACGCCGATTGCCAAAAGCGCGCGCGGCTTTGGCCAGAGCGTTTATCTGCCCGGCAAATCCCTTTCGATGCTGCCCGAAAATCTCGCCAACGATGCTTTTTCCCTGCTGCCCGGAACTCACCGCCCCGCTCTGCTGGTGCGCATAAATATCAATGCAGATGGCAGCATTGAAAATTACGAATTCGAATTCGGCAAAATTCAATCCCGCGAAAAATTGTCCTATCAAGATGTCGGCGCTTTGTTGCGCGGCGACGATATTCAAGTTTCCGCTGACGAGGCGGTAATCGCATCCCTGCAGGAAGCCCATACTCTCACTCTTGCCCGCCAAGCCTACCGGCAAAAGAACCACTTAGTTTATGAAGAACAGCCGGATTACGACTTGATGGTCAACAAAAAAGGGCCGTTGGAAGGCGTGCAAAAACGCGAACGCAATGATGCCCATCGCCTTATCGAAGAAGCCATGCTGTGCGCGAATATCTGCGCAGGTGAATTTCTCGCGCAGCACAAAACCGGTGTATTCACCACTCATTTGGGCTTCCGCCCCGAACGTATCGGTGAAGTGCGTGCAGTGTTGCGTGAAGACCTGGGTGAGAACTTTAACTCCGAGAATATCAATGAATTGCAGGGACACGTTGAATTTATCCATTTTCTGCAGAACTCCCCCGAGCATCGCTCTCTGCTCGCGCCACTGCGCCGCATGATGCAGAACAGTGAAGTGAGCACTGAGACAGACCCACACCTGTCCATGGGGGTGAAACATTACGCCACCATCACTTCGCCCATAAGACGCTATGTCGATCTCTGCAATCACTGGTCGATCATGCAAATTCTCGCAGGCAAACAAGCACAACAAATGCCGCAGAAAGTGTTGGATCAACTGCGCGAAACGCTGCAGCAAGGGCGCCAGGCCTGTCGCCAGCTCGAACAGATTCTTGTCGGTCATTACCTCTCCAACAAAATCGGCCTCGACGGCGACGGAGTTATTCGGATCGTCACCCAGCAGGGCTTCGGCGTGAAATTGTTGGAAACCGGCTTTGAAGGTTTTGTGCAGATTCCCAAAAAAGTGGAAAAAGTCTTCGACGCCAAACGCATGACATTACAAATTGGCAATAAGCGTTTTGCTCTGGATGACATCGTCAAAGTGCGTGTCAC
>JBQGED010000253.1:0-5246 GCA_052039425.1 Sphingobacterium griseoflavum
ATAGATGAGTCGATGTTGCGGGTCTGACATTTGTCAGAGTTGAGAAAATTGAGCTGGGTTATCGTTAAATTAATTGGCATTGCGAAGGCAACTAAATCGAAGATGGCGGAGCTACGACGGAATACTTCAAAACTTATTTGTAGATGGTTGGCTCACCAGGACTTAACGGGGCGCCTAGCTCTGGGGCCTGCCGATAAAAGCGGTCCCAGGTTTGCGATATCTGCTACGACGGAAATTTAATTACTTAACTTGTAATGGTGGGCCCACCAGGACTTGAACCTGGGACCTGCCGATTATGAGTCGGATGCTCTAACCAACTGAGCTATAGGCCCTTGAGAAAGGTCCGGTGCTCGTGGCACCGGTGGCGGGTGGGAGTGAGTGGCTTCATTCAAACCCGCCTAGCTTTGAGAGTCCCGAACCTTGCGCTTGTGGCGTCGTGGCCGGTTGTTTGACTGGCCCGTCGGGCGGGCTGTCAAGGCCGGGCATTATAGTGCCCGGCGGCGCCGATGACCAGGGTCAATCTGCGCCGATTTGCTTCAATCGTCGAGGAAGCCGCGCAGGTGATCGGAGCGGCTCGGGTGGCGCAGTTTGCGCAGAGCTTTGGCTTCGATCTGGCGAATACGCTCGCGCGTTACGTCGAACTGTTTGCCCACTTCTTCCAGCGTGTGGTCCGTGTTCATGTCGATGCCGAAGCGCATGCGCAGAACCTTGGCTTCCCTTGCTGTAAGGCCCGCGAGAACCTCTCGCGTCGCTTCCATCAGGCCTTGAGTGGTGGCTGCGTCCACTGGGGAGGTGATGGAGACATCCTCAATGAAGTCGCCCAGGTGCGAATCTTCGTCATCGCCGATGGGCGTCTCCATGGAGATCGGCTCTTTGGCAATTTTCAAGACTTTGCGGATCTTGTCTTCTGGCATTTCCATACGCTTGCCCAGTTCTTCCGGCGTCGGCTCGCGTCCCATTTCCTGCAGCATCTGGCGGGAAATGCGGTTGAGTTTGTTGATCGTTTCGATCATGTGTACCGGAATACGAATGGTGCGCGCCTGATCGGCGATGGAGCGGGTGATCGCCTGGCGAATCCACCAAGTGGCATAGGTGGAGAACTTATAACCGCGACGATATTCGAACTTGTCCACCGCTTTCATCAAGCCGATATTGCCTTCCTGGATCAGATCGAGGAACTGCAGGCCGCGGTTGGTGTACTTCTTCGCAATGGAGATTACGAGACGCAGGTTGGCTTCCACCATTTCTTTCTTAGCGCGACGAGCTTGGGCTTCGCCAATGGACATGCGGCGGTTGATTTCTTTAACCGTTGCGAGGTTAATGCCGACGTCTTCTTCGATGGCGGCGAGACGACGTTGTACTGCGATGATTTCATCTGCTACGCCGCGCAGGGCGTCTGAGTAATCGCGTTTTTTCTTAACGATCGCCGGGATCCAGTCTTCGTTGGTCTCGTTGCCCGGAAATTCCTTAATAAAGGTTTTGCGCGGCATTTTGGCGTTGCGCACGCACAGGGCCATGATTTCTTTTTCGCATTCACGAATACTGGCCAGTACATCGCGCGCACGGTTGTAGATGGGATCAAACTGGCGCGGCGGTAGTTTGAAGAAGCGGAATACTTCGCCCAGCGCTTCCAGTTCTTTGCCGGCTTGTTTGCTGTCGCGGCCGTGCTTGGCGATTGTGGCAAGCATTTTTTCCATCTGCACGCGCAATTCGTCAAAGCGCTGTTTGGCAACTTCAGGGTCTATACCGGAATTGGTCTCTTCGTCTTCGCTGTCACCGCTGCCCTCTTCGGCCTCTTCGTCATCCGTAACCGCGGCTGGCGCTTTCTCCACATCCGGCAATTCAATCTCTGCTTCCTGAGGCACAGCCTCGAAAGGATCGAGCCAGCCGCTGATCACGTCGGGAATGCGGCGCTCGCCTTTTTCGATCAGATCAAATTCGTCGATAACATTTTTAACGGCACCGGGCCAGAAGGCGATGGCGTGCATCAATTCGCGCAAGCCTTCCTCAATGCGTTTGGCGATGGCGATTTCACCTTCGCGCGTCAGCAATTCCACCGTGCCCATTTCGCGCATATACATACGCACCGGATCAGTGGTGCGACCGGCTTCTGTTTCCACGGCAGCCAGGGCAGCGGCGGCTTCAGCGGCGGCGATTTCGT
This sequence comes from Sphingobacterium griseoflavum, assembly GCA_052039425.1. Taxonomy (GTDB): domain Bacteria; phylum Pseudomonadota; class Gammaproteobacteria; order Pseudomonadales; family Cellvibrionaceae; genus UBA5868. The sequence continues at coordinate 2,162 of JBQGED010000253.1, forward strand.
CAGTGTTGTCGCTGTCGTTCATTAACAGCTCATCGGCGTCCGGGGCAACTTCATACACGCGGATGCCCATGTCGTTGATCATCTGAATGATGTCTTCAACTTGATCGGGATCGGAGATGTCGTCCGGCAGGTGGTCATTGACTTCGTCGTAGGTCAGGTAGCCTTGTTCTCGGCCACGGTTGATCAAGTCTTTGATGCGAGACTGTTGTTGATCGCTCATTCAGTATCCTGCGAAACGGTGGGGGGCTAAAGAAAAAGGCGGCGATTATAGCGTTTTATGGAGGGTCAATCCATAAAATCAAGCGCACAAAAACGCTGGTTTAGTGCTTCTCTCGGCATAAAATCGCGTACGTTTATGACATTTTGGCTTACATAGAGAGCGTTGGATTCAAGCGGAGTGAAAGACTTTGCTACTGCTTGGTGAGTCTAGTTTGCTGTTTAAGGATCAGCAATTCGCGTAGACGTTGTTTTTGTGCATCGTTCAGTTCGTGCAGTTGGAGCCTGTTCAGCTCAGCAAGTTCCTCTGCCTGCCGGCGCAATTGCTCCTCTTGGCGGATGCGGGCGAGGGCGTCTTTTAGTTCCTGCAGGCTGTCATAGGGCGAGCGGCGACGGGCTTCATCCAGAAAGTGGTTGGCGACCAAGCTGGTGAGTTGTTTCTGCGCCGCCATGCCATAAACGCCACCCCAGTAACCCAGGATGCTGTGAAAACTGGCGTTGGGGCGGTCGCGCAGCAGGTTGATCAGGGTTTTCAGTTGAGTGAATTCGCTGTTGTCGCTGTCCTCCGGCAGATCACAGTTGATCTCATGGCGGTGCAGGAATTCGGGATTCTCCAGCAAGATCGTCAATGCCAGGCGGGCAGGGCTAAGTTTGTTGGGGCCGCTGCTTGCGGGGGGCAGGTGGGTGGTTTGGGGTGGGGGGGAAGGTTCTGTCTGCGGGGCTTCCGGCAGTTGCGGCGGAAGTCTTTCTGCCTTTATATCTTTCTTATCGGTCTTTGGGTTCAGCTGCCGATTTTCGTTGGGAGGTGGCGTCTCGACCAGGGTTGCCGGTTCATGAATCAGCTCCATCAACACGTCCAAGCTCAGACCGGTACGCTGCGCGAGTTGGCCGAACATGAGTTCGCGGAACACGCCGCTAGGTAGCTTGTTCAATAGCGGCGCCGCCAGTTTGCTCATGCGGGCGCGTCCTTCCATGGTGCGGGTGTCGATATTTTCCGCGACCGCCATAAAGAAGAATTCTTCGAGGGGCAGGGCCAGATTCAACTGGTGGTTGAAGCGCTCGGGACCGATCTGGCGCACCAGAGAGTCCGGATCTTGCCCCTCTGGCAGAAATAAAAACTGGATTTTGCGCCCGTCGGTCATTGTCGATAGAGCGTTTTCCAGGGCTCGTTTGGCGGCTTTGCGCCCAGCATTGTCGCCATCGAAGCAAAAGATAATGGAGCTGGTGTGGCGGAAGGCGAGTTTGAGATGCTCCTCGCCGCACGCGGTACCCAGGGTGGCGACGGCATTGCGAATGCCGAATTGCGCCAGGGCGATCACGTCCATATAGCCTTCCACCACCAGCAAATTCTCGGGGCGGCGTTGCTGTTGTAGTGCCTGATACAGCCCGTAAAGTTCGCGGCCTTTGTGGAAGATCGGGGTTTCCGGTGAGTTCAGATACTTCGGCCCGGCGCCACGCTGTTTGCCGCCAGTGGAGTGCGGCTCTTTGTCGGTGCTGAGAATGCGCCCGCCAAACCCGATCACACGCCCGCGCAGGTCCAAAATCGGAAACATGATGCGGTCGCGGAAGCGGTCGTACAGGCGCCCGCTTTCCTCGTTGGTTATCGCCATGCCGCTCTCGGCGAGCAGCTGGCGATCCTCTTCATTGAGGCCGAGTTTGACCAGAAGATTGTCCCAGCCGGGAGGGGCATAGCCGAGGCCAAAGTCGCGGGCGATAATCCCTGTCAAACCGCGATTTTTGAGATAGCCGACCGCTTCCCGGCGCTGCGGATGCTCCGCCAATTGCTGCTCATAATAAGTCCGCGCCCGCGCCAATATGCTGTAGAGATTCTGCTGGCTTTTCTGTGGGGCGGCGGTCGCTTCTTCCCGTGGTACGGCGAGACCCACGCTGCCGGCGAGGCTCTCCACTGCGTCGACAAAACCCAGGTGTTCGTACTCCATCACAAAGCCGAGAGCAGTGCCGGAGGCGCCGCAGCCGAAGCAATAGTAGAACTGCTTGTCGGGGCTGACGGTGAAGGAGGGGGTTTTTTCTTTGTGGAACGGGCAGCAAGCGCTGTAATTTTTGCCGGTTTTGCGCAATTTGACGCGGCTATCCACCACTTCGACTATGTCAAGGCGGTTGAGCAGATCGTCAATAAAATGCTGGGGTATGCGGCTCATGGATGAAATCTGGGAGTGGGCTCCGGCGTACCAAGCTTAAGGCAAAACGCTTGTGCCGGAGAGATGGATTTCACCGCGTGAGGGATGTTACTGCAGTTGCGCCTTCACCAGTTGGCTGACCAAGCCCATATCGGCGCGGCCCTGGACTTTCGGTTTGACGGCGCCCATGAGTTTGCCCATGTCGGCAGGTCCGGTCGCGCCGAGGGCGGCAGCTGCGTCCTGTACCAAGGTTCGAATTTCCGCTTCGCTCAGCTGCTGCGGCAGATATTCCTGAATCACGCTGATCTCGAACAATTCCTGCTCTGCCAGCTCTGGGCGAGCATTTTCGCTGTACTGCTTGGCGGATTCGCGGCGCTGTTTGACCATCTTATCGAGCACTGCCAATACGCGGGCATCATCGAGCTCGATGCGCTCGTCCACCTCAATGCGTTTGAATTCGGCGGTAATCAGCCTAAGGGTAGACAGACGCTCTTTCGCTTTCGCGCGCATAGCGTCTTTGACGGCTTCATTGATTACTTGTTGAATCGCGCTTGGCATGGGACAGCACTTCCAAAAATGGCAAACACACCAAAGGACTTTGGTGGGTTATGCGAAATGCGGTTATTGCAGACTGGCCAGGGGTTTTACTGCGCCCCTGGTTGTCGAATCAATACATGCGTTGGAATTTGCGGTTTTCGCGTGACAGCTTCTTGGCGTGACGCTTAACGGCA
>JBQGED010000254.1:0-18638 GCA_052039425.1 Sphingobacterium griseoflavum
AGGGCCTCTCACCAAATGGGTAAATCGCAAACTGGCGCAGCGACGCACCGCATACATCCGGGACGCGTCATTCCGAGTGCAAAACCAGTGTGAGACTGCGTACATTCATCCCCCCCAGTGCAGCCGTACACTCGCCAGCAAGGAGCCTACGCGGGCACTTGAAGCGCAGCAGACGCCCGCCTCTCACTTTACTGATGCGGGGGTAGAACGTGAGTGAAACAGCAACCTCATTTTCCAGCTTTGTCAGCGAGCGGCTCGATGCTGTCGATCATTATCTGTCGGGCGAGCTACGTGATCATAAGCAACAGCAGGAGCGCTTTCGTCGCACCCGCGAAACTACTGGGCTGTTGACGCGCAATCTGAGCGCGGAGGATCAACTCCTCCAGTCCATGCCGGACGCCAGCCCCACCAAATGGCACCTCGCCCATACCACTTGGTTTTTCGATACCTTCATCCTGAAACCGCGGGGCGCCAATGCGACAACCGAGCATGAGCATTTCGATTATCTGTTCAACTCCTACTACAACCAGGTTGGTCCACAGTACCGCCGCGCCCAGCGTGGGCTTATCTCCCGCCCTTCCCTGGCGGATGTATGGCGCTACAGGGAGATGGTGGAATCGCGCCTTCTGGATATCTGGGAGACGCTGTCGGCAGAAGAGTTGCAACTGGTCGAACTGGGCATCCATCACGAGCAGCAACACCAAGAATTGATCGTCACCGACATCAAACATGCCCTGTCCTTCAACCCGCGATACCCGGCGCTGACCAAACCGCTGATCGAATCCACAGGCGACGCAATGCCCTTGCGCTGGTTGACTTTTACACCGGGCGAATCCTGGTTTGGCTGCGATGGCGATAGCGCATTCTGCTTTGATAACGAGATGCCCCTGCACCGCGCTTACGTAGCGGGGTTCCGCTTTGCCAACCGACCTGCAACCAACGCCGAATACCTCGCCTTTATCGAAGACGGCGGCTATCGCGATCCGCGTCACTGGCTGTCCGAAGGCTGGGCCTGGGTACAAACCAATAGCGCGGAAGCGCCTTTGTACTGGCACAAACAGGATCGTCAGTGGTTCACCTACACCCTCGCAGGCCTCCTGCCGGTGGCGCCCAACGAACCGGTTTGCCACCTGAATTATTTTGAGGCGAGCGCGTTTGCAAGCTGGGCAGGCAAACGCTTGCCCACGGAGTACGAATGGGAACTCGCCGCGCAATTTGCCGACCCGCGCGGGCATTTTCTCGACAGCCGCGTCATGCACCCGCGCTGCGCCTCCGGCAATCCGGCAGAGCTACAACAAATGTTTGGCGATGTGTGGGAGTGGACCCGCAGCGCCTATTTGCCCTACCCCGGCTACGCCACACCGCCGGGCGCGGTGGGCGAATACAACGGTAAATTTATGGTGAATCAATGGGTGTTACGCGGCGGCTCCTGCGCGACACCTCATGGACATATACGCACAAGTTATCGCAATTTCTTTCCCGTCACCGCCAGTTGGCAATTCAGTGGAGTGAGGCTCGCCGATGATCTTAATTAATTCCACCTCGCAGCAGTCCGTTCCTTTTGAACAATATCCCGCGTTCCTCATGGATGTCATTGAAGGATTGGGGAAAAGCCAAAAGGAAATTCCGTGCAAATATTTTTACGACGAACGCGGTTCCATGTTGTTCACGGAAATCTGCCAGACAGCGGAGTACTACATCACCCGGACGGAACTGCAATTGCTTGGCAAAGTATTGCCGGACATTTCCCTCCGCATAGGTCCACAGGCGACGGTAATTGAATATGGCTCGGGCGAGGGGCGAAAAATCCGCGATTTATTGCGCGCATTGCAGAACCCGAGCACTTACATACCCATCGATATCTCAGCTGAAATACTCTTCGATGCGGCGCGGCGGCTGAAGCGGGAATTTCCGTCACTGACCATTCATCCGATGGTCGCGGATTACACGGCGCAAATTACTTTGCCGGAAGAAATTGCCGCAAACTGCAAGGGCAAGCGCGTGGTGTTTTTCCCGGGCTCCACCATTTCCAATTTCACCCCACCGGAAGCGGCGCGTTTTCTGCGCAATATTCGCCAGTTCCTCCAGCCCGGCGACGGCTTTCTCCTCGGTGTGGATCTGATCAAATCCCCCAACCGTCTGCACCAGGCTTACAACGATTACGACGGCGTGACGGCGGAGTTCAATCTGAATCTGCTACGGAGGATCAATCGCGAATTAGATGGCAATTTCAAAATTCACCAATTCGAGCACTACGCGTTTTTCAACCCGCGTTATTCCCGTGTCGAAATGCACTTGGTGAGTTTGACGGATCAGGTAGTGAAAATCGGTCGTCACCAGTTTTCATTCCGTGCTGGGGAAACCATCCATACCGAAAATTCCTACAAATACTCCGTCGACAGCATCGCCCGTCTCGGCCAGGACGCAGGTTTTGAACGCGAGCAAGTGTGGACTGACGACGAAAACCTCTTCAGTGTGCACTACCTGACGGCGGTTTAAAGTGGGAAATTAGAGCGGCGCAAAATCAGTCGAGCGCATGTTGAGATGATCAAAAAAAGCCGGGATTAATCCCGGCGTGTAAGGATCAAAACTGATTGGTGTCCAAAGCCAGCAAGTTGCCGACTCCGGAGTGGATAGCGGCGAAGTGAGTGCGGGTGCGCGGCAGGATGCGCGCAAAGTAGAATTCCGCAGTTTTGATTTTGGCTTCAAAAAAGCTCTTTTCAGCAGTGCTCGCTGCCAGTTTTTCCTTTGCTTTGGCCGCCGCACACGCCCAGAAATACGCCAGGGAGACGTAGCCCGAGTACATCAGATAATCCACCGCCGCTGCTCCGACCTCCTCCGGATTTTCCATCGCCTTGAGGCCAATGTGCATAGTCAGGTCGCCCCACTCTTTGTTGTGTTGCGCCAAAGTGTCGATGAGCGGCTTTAACTCGGCATTTTCCGCATTCGCTTTACAGAACTTGTGAATCAGTTTGGTGAAGCGGCGCAGAGTCTCGCCCTGGGTCATCAGCACTTTGCGCCCTAACAGGTCGAGGGCCTGAATACCGGTGGTACCTTCGTACAGCATGGCGATGCGCGCATCGCGCACGTTCTGTTCCACGCCCCACTCACGGATATAACCGTGACCGCCGAAACACTGCATGGCGTGGTTGGCGCATTCAAAACCGAATTCGGTCATAAAGGCTTTGGCAATCGGCGTCAAAAATGCGAGCAGATCCGCCGCCTCTTTTTTCGCTTCTTCATCCTGAGCGTGATCTTCGATATCCAGTTGCATGGCGGTGAAATACGCCAGCATGCGGCTGCCTTCGGTAAAGGCTTTCTGCGTCAGCAACATGCGGCGCACATCGGGATGCACGATGATCGGATCCGCAGGACCGTTGGGATTTTTTGGGCCGGACAGCGCGCGCATTTGCAAGCGGTCTTTCGCGTAGGCCAGCGCTTTTTGATAGCCGAATTCTCCGTGGCAAAGCCCCTGCACCGCCGTGCCCAAACGCGCGCGGTTCATAAAAGTGAACATGGCGTTGAGGCCGCGGTTGGGCTGGCCGATCAAAAAGCCTTTGGCACCATCAAAATTCAGCACGCAAGTAGCGTTGCCGTGGATGCCCATTTTGTGTTCCAAAGAACCGCAAAATACCTTGTTGCGAGTGCCGTCCGGGAGAAATTTCGGAACGATAAAAAGGGAAATGCCTTTGGTGCCTTCCGGGGCATCCGGCAGGCGCGCCAATACGATATGTACGATATTTTCCGCGAGGTCGTGTTCACCTGCGGAAATAAAAATTTTGGTACCGGTGATGGTATGACTGCCGTCGGCTTGTGGTTCTGCCTTGGTTTTCAGCATACCCAAATCCGTGCCGCAATGGGCTTCGGTCAAGCACATAGTGCCGGTCCACACACCTTCAACCAGTTTGCTCAGATAGGTCTGGCGCTGCTCTTCTGTACCGTGCTGAGCTATGGTGCGCATAGCGCCGTGGGAAAGACCGGGATACATGCCCCAGGCCCAGTTCGCCGTACCGACGCTTTCATTCATCAGTGACCCCAAAGACTCCGGCAATCCTTGACCGCCGAAGGCAGTGTCATTGCACATGGAGGGCCAACCGGCGACAACGAATTGCTGATAAGCCTCGCGAAAGCCCGATGGGGTTTTGACTTCGTGACCATTGAGCTGGCAACCCTCGCGGTCGCCGACAGCGTTGAGAGGCGCCAGCACGTTTTCGCAAAATTTGGCTAGCTCTTCCAGAATGGCATTGACGACATCGGCGCTGGTTTCGGCAAATTCGGGAATCGCGCGGCAGTGCGCCTCAAAATCAAACAGATCGAACAATACGAACTGCATGTCCCGGACCGGAAGTTTGATGTCTGCCATAAGTTTTGTCCTCTCAATTAAAAAATTGGATATGTGTCCTTGGCCGAAAATGCGTAAGCCCGGCCCCGCCTGTTTGAGTATAGCCGCGCCGTGCCCTAAGGGTTTGGATCCGACCTCTGTCGCCAGAGGCGCAACAACCAACCCGCTACCAGCCCGAGACCAATGATCGCCACCAGAAAACCAATGCAAATCACCAGAAACGCCACTGCGGTCTCCACCGGGAGATCCCAGCCGTAAATGGCCAGCGCAATAAAGGCGCCACTGGCAACGATATTGAGCCACAGGCGCGAACGATTGCGAAAACGGAATCTAATCAAATCAACCTCGCTAGGCCGTACGCCACAGCATCCTGCCAGGAATCACAGGTAGCGAACTTCGCCAACCGCTTTCGTATAGAAGTCATTGAGTCCGTAGAGTTCTTATAGACCTGAATTTCACGCAGACGCTCCAATAAACAACGGCAAGCTACGCTGGGCATAGCTGCATTGGGTCTCTCTCTACGCCTACCCACACAACTGCGCATCGGCAAGGCTACGCGTATATACGCTTCCAACGCACCTGTGTCGAGATCGCTGAAGTTGCGGCATACATTCAAAGATCGGTTAGAAAGGCCACCAGCGGCTCTTTTGCAACTCGGCCTCGCAAGAGAGGAGTTGTTGCTGATAGCGCGCTGACCGCTGCTGAACCTTACGCGCGACATTTTTTAACCAAGGCTTTTTGTTGTAAGTGCGACGCACAAAGCCGCCGTGGCCTTCGTGGTAAGCCAAGTAAAGGCTATAGACGTCGTGGGCCGGAATCCCGTTGCGCACCCGACTTTGGTTGTTATACCAGCCGACGAAATCCGCTGCGTCACCAAAGTCGCGGCGGTCCGCGCCCCAACGGCCAGTGGAGCGTTGATACCAATCCCAGGTGGCGTCTTTGGCTTGCGGATAACCGTAGGCGTCGCTTAACCGGGGGCCGGGAATCACCCACAGAATTTTACGTCGCGGTGGCCTGGCGTTGCCGACAAAGCCGGACTCCTGGTGAATGATGGCCATAATGGTTGGAATGGTGGAGTCCCAACGTTTTGCAGCTTTCTGTGCCTGTTTATACCAGCTGCGTTTTTCCTTGAAGATCGCGCATACGTCGTCCGCGCGTTTGGGTGGCGAGGTGACACAGCTGGACAACAGCAGGCAGCAAAGCCCGAGCAAAGGCAATCTCACCCCAGGCGCTCCAGCAACTGCAGAAATTCAGCCTCATCAATCACGGGTATACCGAGAGACTCGGCTTTAGCCAATTTGGATCCGGCACCAGGGCCTGCCACCACACAATCGGTTTTGCTCGATACGCTGCCGGCGACTTTTGCACCCAGTGTCTCCAGGCGCGCTTTTGCCTCGTCCCGGGCCATGCTCTCCAGATTGCCGGTCAAAACATAGGTTTTACCGGCCAACGGCAGTGCTTCCTGAGGCACCAACGCAATATCCGGCCAATGCACGCCATGGTCGCGCAACCCCTGGATCACCTCCAGATTGCGCTGGTCGGCGAAAAAGCTGGCCACCCGGCGCGCCACCACTGGGCCGACATCCTGCACTTCTTGCAGCCGCACCTCATCTGCTTCTAAAAGACGCTCCAGACTGCCGAAATGCTTCGCCAGCGTCGCCGCTGTGGCCTGGCCGACATCGCGGATACCCAGGGCAAATAGAAATTTGGGGAGGGTTGTGGATTTGCTGCGCTCCAGGGCCTTGAGCAGATTCTGCGCCGACTTCTTGCCCATGCGCTCCAGCCCGGCGAGTTGCTCTTCGGTCAGTTCGTAGAGATCTTCCATGCTGGTGATCAAGCCCTTCTCCACCAGCACCTCAACCAGCTTGTCGCCCAGACCTTCGATATCCATGGCCTGACGGCTGGCGTAGTGTTTGATGGCTTCTTTGCGCTGTGCGGGGCAGATTAAGCCGCCGGTGCAGCGAACCGCCGCCTCGCCTTCCACTCGCGCCACTGGCGAGCCGCAGATAGGACAGGTCGCAGGAAAATGAATGTCGCTGGCATCCGCCGGGCGTTTGCTCTGTACCACCGACACCACCTGGGGAATCACATCGCCGGCACGGCGGACGATAACGGTATCGCCGATTTTCACGCCCAAGCGGGCGACTTCATCGCTGTTATGGAGCGTCGCATTGGATACGGTGACACCGCCGACAAATACAGGCTCCAGCCGGGCAACGGGGGTGATGGTGCCAGTACGGCCGACTTGAAATTCCACCGCGCGCAGTACCGTCATTTCTTCCTGCGCTGGGAATTTGAACGCCACCGCCCAGCGCGGGGCTTTGGCGACAAACCCTAAAGTCGCTTGAAGTTCCAGTGAGTTGACTTTGTAGACGACGCCATCGATGTCGTATGGCAAAGACGGACGTTTCTCCCCAAGCTTGCGGTGGAACTCCAAGCACTCTTCAACCCCGCGCGCAGAGCCCACATCGGTGCTGATGGCAAAACCCCAATCCCTGAGTTGCTGGAGCACTGCGGTGTGATATTCGGGCAGCTCGCCGCCCTGCACTTCTCCAAGGCCGTAGGCGCAAAGTCTCAGAGGACGCTTTGCGGTCAATCTCGGGTCCAATTGACGCAGGCTACCTGCCGCCGCGTTGCGCGGATTGATAAAGGTTTTGCCGCCTGCGGCCAACGCCTCCTGGTTCATCTTCTCGAAACCGTCCTTCGGCATATAAATCTCGCCGCGCACTTCCAACAACTCGGGGTGGTTGCCGCCTAGCAAACGCAAAGGCACGGATTTGATGGTGCGCACGTTGGTGGTGATGTCTTCGCCGACACTGCCGTCGCCGCGGGTAGCAGCGCGCTCCAATAGGCCATTGCGGTATAACAGGCTGATGGCAATGCCGTCGTATTTCGGCTCACAGGAATATTCAATCGGTTCCTGAGTACGCAGACGCTCGCGCACACGTTTATCGAAGGCGATGAACTCTTCCACATTCAGTGCATTGTCGAGGGACAGCATCGGACGCAAGTGAGCGACTTGCGTAAAGGCACTGAGGGCTTCGCCGCCGACGCGCTGGGTCGGGGAATCGGGCGTTATCCACTCGGGATGGCGACTTTCCAGCTCCTGCAACTCACGCATCAAACGATCGTATTCGGCATCCGGAATCTCAGGATCGTCGAGCACGTAGTAGCGGTGATTGTGGCGCAACAGCTCCTCGCGAAGCTGTTGCAGACGCTGAAAATCAGGGGGATTGGCTGGCATGGGGAATCAGGATTTGGCGAGGCGGCGCTTGCGCTCGTATTCGATCACCCGCTGGCGGCCATGCTCTATGGTCTGGCGAGTCATGACGCTGCGATTTTCGTCTTTCAGCTCGCCGCCGAGAACCTCGGCGATATGGAGTGCAGTGTTGGCCATCAGGTTGTACGCGGCCAAGCTATCACCGGCGATGGGCAGGGACAGGAACATGCTGATGCCCGGCGTGAAGAAGTCTTCCATAGCGGCCAGATCGAAGGTGCCCGGCACCACCATATTGGCAGCGCTGAACAGAATTTTGCCGCGCCCATCGTCGGACTCGTGGCGGTGGAAAATATCCATATCGCCGTAGCGCAGCCCCTGCGACACCATGGCTTCAAGCAGCTCCGGACCGGCGAACATCTCGCCGCGACGTGCCATCACATTGATAATGAGTACTTCGTCCGGCGCCTTGGGCGCCTCTTCCTGCGCGCGTTCGGGTTCGCGTTTTTTCTGCGTCGGTTCTGTTCGAAGTGGCTCTGCTGCTGCCACTGGCTCAGGGTCTTCCTCCACCTCTGGATCCGGCTCAGGTTCATCGTCGTGATCGAAACCGGTATTGCCGATGCCAGGTTGCAAATCATCGTCTTCAAGATTCGTCAAATCGCCAATCACCGGCTCCCGCTCTTGAAGGGGCTCCTCCCCGGCCTGCTCGTCCACGGAGTCCATCAGCATCGGCACCGGCGTATCGAGATTGAGGCTGACCTGTTCCGGCAGGCGGCTGGGAGCACCGCGGGTCCAGCGCGAGGCGGTGTGGTTTTCGCGCACGGCTTTGTTGACGTTCAAGGCGTGGTCGGGATCGCGATACGCGGCAACGCGAGCTCCGCCGGAGGGAAATTCACTGCCGCCAACTTCCACTTCACCGGAATCCGAATCGGCGCGGGCGACCACGCGATGTTTCATCCGCAGATGGTCCCGCCTATGCGCGCGCATGCGCCTCATTCCATCCAGCAGCACGCCGAGAATGAGTAAGACAATGATGACCGTTAACCACTCTTTCATAAGACCTTGTTCCTAGACTGCGGCCAGCTCGGCGGCTTCTTCGACATCGACGGTAACGATTCGGGAAACACCAGGCTCATGCATGGTGACCCCCATCAATTGATGGGCCATCTCCATGGCAATTTTGTTATGGGTGATATAGATAAACTGCACCTGGCTGGACATTTCCTCAACCATGCGGGCATAGCGGCCCACGTTGGCGTCGTCCAGCGGTGCGTCCACCTCGTCCAACATACAAAAAGGAGCGGGATTGAGGCGGAAGATCGAAAATACAAGGGCAATCGCGGTTAAAGCTTTTTCGCCGCCGGACAAAAGGTGAATGGTGCTGTTTTTCTTGCCCGGCGGGCGCGCCATGATGGCGATACCTGTATCGAGCATATCCTCGCCCGTCAGCTCCAGATAAGCGTGGCCACCACCGAAGACCTTCGGAAACAGCTCCTGCAGACCGGAGTTGATCTGATCGAAAGTTTCCTTGAAGCGAGTGCGGGTCTCGCGATCAATTTTGCGGATCGCGTTCTCCAAGGTTTCCAGCGCCTCCTGCAGATCCTGATTCTGGGCATCCAGGTACTGTTTGCGCTCTGCCTCGGTTTTGTATTCGTCGATTGCGGCGAGGTTGATCGGCCCCAGACGGCTGATACGGGCACTGATCGCGGTCAGCTCCTCGTTGGCGACAACCTCGGTTAAATCTTCCGGAATGGTTGCCAGAACCGTGTTTAGGTCAAAGTCTTCCTCAGTGAGCTGCTCTTGCAGACCTTGCGCCTGCACTTCCAGAGTTTGGGCACTGAGGCGCTCGCGCTCCAGACGGCCGCGGATATCGAGCAGACTGTGTTCCACCTGCTGGCGTTGCTTCTCGGCATCGCGCAACAGACTCTCAACCTCTTCGAGGCTACGTCGCGCTTGCAGCAATTCCTCCTCCACCTTGAGCCGCTGGGCCAGTTTGTCTTCCAGTTCCAGCTTGTGGTTTTCCACCGGCTCGCGGCTTTCCTGCAGACTTTCCTCCAGTTTGGTGCGCCGGTCAGTCATCCGCTGCATCTGTTCGCGCAAACGCTGGATACCCTGGTTGACCGCTTGCAACTGAGTTTTGACGGATTGGAAGCGCATCGCCAATTCGTGGGCGCGGTCTTTGTCGTGACGGGCCTTCTGACGCGCCTGATCGAGCTGACTGCGCAGATTGTCGCGACGGGACAGCAATTGTTCTCGCGCCTGGGTATCCTGTTCCATCGCATCGATTGCCTCCTGCAACTGCGCCCGCGCCTCCGCGAGGTTTTCCGCCTCCAGTTGAATCTGTTCGCGAGCTTCAGCAATTTCCGCTGTGGCGCGGCGGCGGCTTTCGAGTACCTGCTCCACTTTCGCGGTCATGGCGCTCAAGCGGCTGCGCAAATCCCCTTGTCGACGCACCAATCCATCGGTCTCACTACGCGCCTGCTCGCGGGTTTTCTCCGTTTCCGCCAGATTTTGTTTGCACTCTTGCAAAGCCGCGGTGAGCGATTCGATGCGTTCCTGCTGTTCGGCGATATCCGCCTCCAGCTGTTCGAGCTGCTGTCGACGTTCGATCACCCCCGCGCTGGCATCCTGATCGCGGGTAACGCGAACCCAGTTGGGGCCTACCCAGATGCCGTCGCGGGTGACTATGGATTCATGGGCTTGAAGTTTGCCGCGTCGCTGCAAGGCTTCGTCGAGGGTTTCCGCGCGATAAATTCCTGCCAGCAGAGCCGCCGCTTCCGATGCGCCGGATACGACTTCGGCAAGCGATTGGGGGGCGGCCTGAGCGGCAAAGGTGCCGTCCAGCAAGGTAAGGTTGCCAGCTTCAAGGCCAGCTAGCCCGTTGGCGGCCTGATTGAAATCAGCATCCAGCACCACTGCCTGAAGCGTCTGCGCCAGAATGGTTTCGACGGCTTTTTCCCAGCCAGTCGTTACTTTGATGCGGTCAGCCAAACGGGGATTACCAGCTAGACCGGCGCTCTCCAACCACTGATTGCTTTGATTTTTGCCGCGGCCGAGAGCCGACTGTTGCAGTGCTTCGAGGGATGCTTGGCGGCCGCGCGCCAATTGGTGGCGACCGCGCCAGTCATCCAGCTCCGCAGCCAGCTCACGCTCACGCTCACGCAAAGTCTGCACTTGTTCCGCAGCGACCTGAGATTGCTCTTGCTTGGCTTCTAAAGCCAGAACAAGTTCTGCCAGCTCCTGCTCCAATTCGTTGATCTGGTCTTCCACATCACCGACAACCAACCCCTGCTTTTCATCCTCCAGCTTGCGGGTGCGCTCCAACAGGCGTTGCTGGACCTGTTCGAGATATTGGATGCGCGATTGCTGAACTTCCGCCTGCTGACGCGGCTGGGCGGCACGCTGGTTGAAGATATCCCACTCCTGCTGCCAGGCCTGCATGGCATCTTCCGCCGTCTGCAACGTATCCGAGGAAAGCCCTTCCGCCTCGCTTAGCAGTTCCAATTCCGGTTCGATCTCCAGCAATTCTGCCTGCCAACCCTCGGCTTTATGAAGGTCCTGAGCGAGATGCTCCTCGGCCTCGGCGCAATCGCGTTGGGTCTGTTCCAGGTCGGTCCTCAGCTGGCGCTCGCGCTCCTGGATATGCTGGATGGTCTGCTCGATGCGGGCGATGTCTGCACCTACGGCATAGAATCGACCTTGTACTTCATTAAAAGTATCGCCGAGCTCCAAGTGACGAGTCCGCTGGATTTCGATGGTGGAATCCTGGTGCACCTGTTGCGTCACCACCGCTTCGACCTTCAGTTCCAAGTCGCGGATCAGCAGTTGTTTTTGATCGGCCTCGGTGCGCAGAGTGCGATAGCGCATAGCTTGCAGGCGGGCTTTGAGTTCGCGCTCGGACTGTTTGTATTCCTTGTATTTCTCTGCGGCCTGAGCTTGGCGTTCCAGGCGCCCGATCTGGCGTTCCAGTTCTTCGCGGATATCGGTCAGGCGCTCGAGATTTTCCTTGGTGCGCTGCATCCGGTTTTCCGTATCGCGGCGCCGCTCCTTGTACTTTGAGATCCCCGCCGCCTCTTCCACGTAAATACGCAGATCTTCCGGCCGGGCCTCAATAAGCCGTGAAATCATCCCCTGCTCGATGATGGCGTAGCTGCGCGGCCCAAGACCGGTACCGAGAAAAATATCCGTGATGTCGCGACGTCGACACTTGTTGCTATTCAGATAATAGAGATTTTGACCATCGCGGGTGACTTTGCGTTTGACCGAGATTTCCGCATAACGGGCGTATTCACCGGTGATCTTGCCGTCGCTGTTGTCGAACACGAGTTCGATCGAGGCCTGGCCCACCGGTTTGCGGGTGTTGGAGCCGTTGAAGATAACGTCGGTCATGGCTTCGCCACGCAGATTTTTGGCCGACGACTCTCCCATCACCCAACGCACGGCGTCGATGATGTTGGATTTGCCACAGCCGTTGGGACCAACAACAGCGCTGAGGTTACTGGGAAAATTCACAGTCGTGGGATCAACAAACGACTTGAAACCCGCCAACTTGATGCTTTTCAACCGCATGTTCTGTTCGCTTATTGTTATTGGGTCGGAGCGGAGCTCCACTGACATCGGTTAACGAATAGCACCCACCTGCTGGGATTTGCCCGGTCACCTGTCGGTGACACCCTCAGTGCCTATCAACGCTCCGACCCACATCCAAAGAAATTCCGCGATTTTGGCGGAGTCGAGCAGTTTAGGGCAACTGTTCGGAAATGACGATCTGCTGCACGCCGTCTAGAGAGTCCAGCTTCACTGGACCTATGGTGCCCTGCCAGTCTCCGGACTGCGCCGTGGGGCTGCCGGTTCTGGAGATGCGCGCCACGAGTTCCAGTTCAGGAAAGCTTTTGATGGTCATGCCCGGCGCCATCGCCATGCTTTCATCCAAGGTGACCGTCAGCGGCAATTGCGAGGCAGAGAGTTTTTGAATGGCAAGGGGCATCTTCGGCCCCTGCCAAGCACGGGCATAGACGAAGAGGGTTTCGCCGCCGCTGATCTTTACTGAATCCGCAAGGGATACTTGTAGCAGGATCTTCTCGCCGGCATCGGCCGCAGGTTTTTCCTCGGCATCCAGCTTTTCGCCCGCTGCAACCAGCGCCTGCTCGGCTTTGGTGATGCCATTGAGATAACCCTGGGCTACACGGGAATTCGGGTCCATATGCTGCACGGCCGTTTTCCAATAGCGTATGGCGGAGCGGTAATCCCCCTGATTCTTTGCATCTATACCGGCGAGCCCCAGCATCTCCGGCATCATAGGCGCGAGCGCCAAAGCCTTATGGGTGTACTCGCGCACCTCAGGAGTTACCACATTGCCGGCGCGGTAAAACATCGCCTGCGCCAAGTTGGCAATAATGCGCGGTGAATCGGGAAATGCTTTCAGAATGCGGCGGTAGGCGTCGACCGCCTGATCGTAGTCCTGCAGCGTCATCGCGGTTTGCGCGAGCAAATTCACCAGCTGGATATTGTCTGGTGTTTGATTGAGGCGCGCCTGCACCAGCACTATCAACTCGCGCAATTTTCTATCGTACTCTTCGCGGCTCTCAACCTTCGGTAAAGTTTCCAGCAACTGATAAATGTCCCAGTCTTTTTTCTGGCCCCACTGAGTGTAAAAAACCAAACTCAGCACCGGCACCAATACCGCAGTGGACAACATCAATTTTTTGCCGCCGGAATGAAATTTCTTGTCTGTGTCCGCAACACCCTCGGCAACAAGGGTTTTCTGCAATTCGAGTTTTAATTCTTCAAACTGCACGAGTTCTATTTCACCGCGCTCCAGAGACTTTTCCAGATCGGCGAGATGCTCGCGATAAAGCTCGATCTGGGTTTCATCGCCAGCGACTTTTTGCACCGCGGATTTACGCGAGAAAGGGAATTTAATAAGCGGCCACGCGACGAACAAGACGGCCGCGATGCTAAAAATTACGATAATCTGCCAAAACGCCATGAGCGAAATTCACCACTAATTTTTGGATTTCTGTGAACCAGCTTTTTCCGCTTCTAAAAGCGCAGCCAGTTGTCGTTGTTCGTCTTCCGTCAATTCGGCCCGCGATACCACCAATTTTCTGCGCCGCAGAACAATCCACGCCACAGTGCCGAGCCCAATAACCAGAAACACTACCGGTCCGGCCCACAGCGCGATGGTATTGTTTTGCACCGGCGGGCGGTAAAGCACGAAGTCGCCGTAGCGAGACACCATAAAATCAATAATTTCTGCATCGGATTTGCCCTCAAGAACCATTTTGTGAAGCTCTCTACGCAAATCATCGGCAATTTCGGAATTGGTTCCGGCGAGATTGTTGTTTTTGCACTTGGGGCAGCGCAGCTCTTCCAAAAACTTCTGATAGCGTTTGCGCTGGTCATCGGAGGGAAAGTCATAAACATCAATGGCCGCCATTGCCTGATGCGGCAACATCAGAATAAGCCAGAGAATCAGCAGGAATTTATGCATTTTTCGGGTCTCCCGGCGGCTCAAAGTAAAGCGTCGGATTATAGCAGCGGGACAAACCGGTAAACCAACGGAAATTATTTTTCCCCTTCGCTATTGACGGCAAAGGCAATTTCATTACAATACGCCGCTCGCTGGGTGGTTAGCTCAGTTGGGAGAGCGACGGCCTTACAAGCCGTAGGTCACAGGTTCGATCCCTGTACCACCCACCATTTATGGAATGTGCCTCAAGGATGTTTTTGGCTTTCGCGGACCGGTAGTTCAGTCGGTTAGAATGCCGGCCTGTCACGCCGGAGGTCGCGGGTTCGAGCCCCGTCCGGTCCGCCACTCTTCAAACAAAAAGCCCCGCTCTGCGGGGCTTTTTGTTTTCTAGAGCCAGGATTGGCTCAATTCACATCAAAAAGTTTTGCCGAGCGCTGATACGTCAGCTCCTGACCGGGGTCGCAATAGCTACGCATAAACTGACGCATGCGCGGTTGAATTTCAGTGCGGAACCGAGTGCCGCTGAATACGCCGTAATGACCGACACCAGGCTGGATGTAATCGACTTTCATCTCATCCGCCAAACCGCTACATAAACCATGTGCAGCCTGCGTTTGGCCGATTCCAGATATATCGTCTTTTTCACCCTCCACAGTCATCAAAGCCACCTTGGTGATTGCCTGCGGTCTCACCCGCTGTCCGTGATGAAAAAATTCACCGCGCGGCAATTTGAATTCCTGAAATACATCGCGAATGGTCTGTAGATAAAACTCTTCAGTCAAATCCAGCACTGCGAGATATTCGTCATAAAATTCCCGGTGCTTATAGACACTGTCGCAATCCCCTTGCACCAGATGATCAAAATATTCCTTGTGCGCAAGAAAATGGCGCTCGCGGTTCATGCTTATAAAGCCACCCAGCTGCAAAAATCCTGGGTAGACACGACGCATAAATCCCTTGTTCGGCCAGGGCACGGAATAAATCACATTGTCTTTAAACCAGCCGTAGGAGCGCTCCAACGCCAGCTTGTTGGGCACTGTAGGAGATTCGCGCGGATCAATAGGCGACCCCATATATGTCATGGTTGCCGGTAGGGCCGGATCGTCCTGTTCCGACAATAACGCAATCGCCGCTAGGACCGGAGGGCCAGGCTGGCATATGCCCACCACATGGGCCTGGGGCCCCACGGCTCTGATCATTTCGATCACATAATCTATGTAATCGTTAAGATCAAAGAGGCCATCAGCAGCGGGCACGTCGCGGGCGTCCTCCCAACAAGTGACAAACACTTCGTGATCCGGCAAAAACGCCTCGACAGTACGACGTAATAAAGTGGCGTAGTGTCCCGAAAGCGGAGCGACCAATAACACTCTTGGGTCGGCGCGCATTGAGGAGCGCGCCAGATTCAATTCCTCCACATTGCGGCGGAAATACAACAATTCGCAAAATGGTTTGCGCCAGACTACCTCCGGTGTCACCGAAACCGGGTAACCGTTAATCACGGTTTTATGCAGATTCCACTCAGGTTTGGCGTAGCGTCGGGTAAGGGATTCGAAAAGATCACAAGCTGCGACTATGGAACGACCTGCCCAGGTGTAGGAGAACGGATTGTAAGGGGACTGATACAAACGTTTTTGGTAGTCCGCAGCATGGCGCCAAGGCGCTACGGCGGCATGGCTGAGCTCATAAGCGTGGTACAGCATAGGCCTCTCCCAATGTGCTTACCGGGCGCCCCAAAATGAGGCGTTTGTGCATAAGTCTCAACCGATAATAGCACATTTATGCTGCAGTGCAGCTAAGGGAGACTCCGGTAAGTCTAGGGAAACTGCCGATCCGCGAGCCAACGCTTGGTGAGATTGTCATAGGCATCCACGCGGCGGTCACGCAGATAAGGCCAAATGCGACGTACGTTTTCTGACCTTTCCAGGTCAATTTCCGCACAGAATGCACCTTCGCTTTCGGAGTCAGCCATCAGAATAAATTCACCCTGCGGCCCGGCAATAAAACTGGTGCCCCAGAATTCAATGCCTTCGCCAGAACCGCTCGGAGACAATTCAAATCCGGTTCGATTGGCCACCAGCACCGGGATGCCATTTGCCACTGCATGAGAGCGCTGGATAGTGACCCAGGCATCGCGCTGCCGGTTTTGCTCTTCCGTATCATCTTCGGGATTCCAGCCGATCGCCGTGGGATAAATCAGCATATCGGCCCCGGCCAACGCCATCAGACGCGCCGCTTCCGGATACCACTGGTCCCAGCACACCAGCACGCCGAGCTTGCCCACGCGGGTCTGCACCGGCTGAAAGCCGCGCAACGCACCCTCCGCATCCCCGGGAGTGAAATAGAATTTTTCGTAAAAGCCCGGATCATCCGGAATATGCATTTTGCGAAACACCCCGACTCTGCCTTTGTCACCGTCAATCACCTGAGCGGTGTTGTGATAGAGGCCGGTAGCGCGCTTTTCGAATTGCGACAGCACGATCACGATATCGTGAGCCTCCGCCATGTCCGCGCAGCGCTGATAGGTATAGCCATCCAACGGCTCAGCTAAGTCAAAACAGTTGGTGTCCTCCACCTGACAAAAATATTGAGTGGCGTGCAACTCCTGTAATACCACCAGCTCAGCCCCCTGCTCCACCGCCTCCCGCACCAGTGCTTCGGTCCGATCCAGGTTCTGTTCTTTATCGTTGCCGTCGATGGCCTGCTGGATTACGGCGGCAGTAATGGATTTACTCATAAGTCACCTTTAGGTTGGCTGATGGTGAATCGTCAGGGCAGACGAGCAATTTGCATGGTTGCGCAATGCAAACTGCCATGCTGTTCAAGCAGCGCTTCACAGCGCACCGGGATCACCCGGCTGTTGGGAAATGCCTTGGTCAGTACATCGATGGCTGCGGAGTCTTCCTTCAGACCATAAATCGGCGCAAATACACAATCATTCACGATTAAAAAATTGGCATAGGTGCACGGCAGATAGCGTTCGTCTACCAGGCTGCGGTACATGGGGCTCGGCAGCGCCAGCAGCTCCCAACCATTTTCCTGTGCCAATGCGGAAATCTGTTGGTGCAGACTGGCGAGAATCTCCGCATCCACATGCTCCGGATTCGGCCCCGCATAAACCACCCGGCCGGGGGCGGCAAAACGCGCGATGGTATCGATATGGCCGTCGGTGTCGTCGCCGGTCAGACAGATATCGTCCAGCCACGCAAATTTTTGCAGCCCAAGGGTTTCGCGGAAATAGTTTTCGATGGCAGCTCTGTCCCAACCGGGGTTGCGATTTTCATCGACGATACAGTTGGCGTTGACCAACAGTGTTTCGCCATCGGTTTCCAAACCGCCGCCTTCGCAGACAAAATCGTATTTTTTTACCGCTGCGGAGAGAAAATCAGCGAGACCTGCGGGCACCGCATTGTCATTGAGAGCGGAATATTTTCCACCCCAACCATTAAATGTGTAGGCGATGTAACCGGCGCTGGTGGACAGCGGGCCGTAATCGCGCACCCAGGTGTCGTCGTAGTGGGTAACGCGAATTTTGACGTTGGCAGCATTGATGGCGCGGCGCTGGACTTCCTCTTCGAATTGCGTGCGATCCAAAGACGAGTGCAACAACAATCCAACGGTAATTTCTCTACTCAGCGCGGACAAAATTCCCCAGTAACATTCCACCACCTCCGCATAATTGACGTGCCAATCGCCATGGGGATAAGGCCAGACGAGCAGCACTGACTTAACCGGGGCCCATTCGGGCAATAATTGGCCTGCAACTTTCATGGTGACACCTTGCGCAAGAGAGTGGGAGCGCTCAAAAAAAGCGGCAGTATACTGGCGAAGCTCGCCACTGCCCATGGGGAATCGATAACAGAAAAGACAAGTAAAACGTAGAAAATATCAGCGGGAAAACAATAAGGAATGATCGAGTTTCTGCAACCTTTCATCAGCACTCGCTGACGAGGGATCACCTAAACGCAAGGTCCCGCTTTTGTAGCTGAGAATATTCTGCGAAGGAACAGGAGCAGCTCCCGGTGGGATTTCCTCCACATGAAAATCTATGGCGAATACCTGTTCCTGAGCCTTATTTAGGAAAGGATCGCGCAGCACAAATCTATAGCGGGATTTGCTGCTCGCGCGCTTGATGCGGCAATCCGGCTCATCAAATTCTTCCGTGGTGAAAGTGAAATGCGTGAACTGCACATTCAGGCGGATTTGCTGAAAACCCGAGCCCAAGTCAGCAGGTTGCGGATGACACGCGCTGCGCCAAGTTCCCTGAATCTGTCGCAGCGCCTCGAGACCTGGACCAGGTGTCGATAACGTCTGGGCGCTAGCCGCGCAACTCAGTGCAAACAACACCAGAGAGAGCGCGAATTTATTCATTGAAGAATATCGGCGCCATAGTGGATTTCCAGATTTCCTCATTAACGACGCCGACAAGCCGGTAACGAATAATGCCGTCGGCATCGACAATAAACGTTTCCGGAGCGCCGTAAACGCCAAGCGCCATAATCAACGAGCCCTCTTCATTTACGATGTTGGCCATGTAGGGATCGCCGGCCTCCTCCAACAGCTTGCGCGCCTTGTCCGTATCGTCTTTGTAGTTCACGCCATAAATC
>JBQGED010000255.1:0-13326 GCA_052039425.1 Sphingobacterium griseoflavum
AAAGAAATGAAATTTCGTCCAGGGACGGAGGAGGGCGACTATCAGGTAAAACTACGCAACCTGATACGTTTCCTTGAACAGGGGGATAAGGCAAAGGTCTCGCTGCGGTTTCGCGGTAGGGAACTAGCCCACCAAGAGCTGGGAATGGAAATGATGCAACGCATCGAAAAAGACCTTGAAGACTTGGGTACTGTTGAACAACAGCCCAAGATGGAAGGTCGCCAGATCGTAATGGTGATTGCCCCTAAAAAGAAAAAATAGCCGGGCTTTTTAGCTGCCTTGCTGTTTTCCTAAAAACTCGTGCATATGCACACAAATGCGGAGATTTATCCATGCCAAAAGCTAAAGTACATAGTGGTGCTGCCAAGCGGTTCAAGAAAACCGCCGCCGGTTACAAACACAAGCGGGCTTTCAAAAGCCATATCCTCACCAAAATGACGACCAAGCGTAAGCGTCAGTTGCGTGGAACCAGCACGTTGAACGTGTCTGACCAGCCGCTGGTAAAACGCATGTTGCGCGCAAACTAAGCCGCCACATTTATCGTCAAATTTAAGAGGAAGAAACTATGGCCCGTGTTAAACGTGGTGTAATTGCGCGTAAAAGCCACAAAAAAATCTTGAAAGCAGCCAAAGGATATTACGGAGCACGCTCACGAGTATTCCGAGTTGCCAAACAAGCTGTCATCAAAGCCGGTCAATATGCCTACCGTGATCGTCGAGTCAAAAAGCGTGATTTCCGCGCTCTTTGGATCACCCGTATCAATGCACAGTCACGTGCAGAAGGTTTGAGCTACAGCCGTCTGATCGCCGGTCTGAAAAAGGCCAATATTACTTTGGATCGTCGTGTTCTCGCCGATTTGGCAGTGCATGACAAAGCTGCATTTGCAGCGATTGTAAACTCGGCAAAACAAGCACTGGCTGCCTGATTTACAATAATCCCTAGCAATAGCTGAAGGGGAGGGGGCCATGCTTCCTCCCCTTTTTTATTGGTGAATTTGTCCAACGAACACCGAATCCGCCCTGCGGTTTTTATTTGAATTGACTGGAAACATTCGATGGAGAATCTATCGTCGTTAATTGAGGACGCTTTGCTGCAGGTTGGCAGGGCAGATGATCTCGAAAGTCTTGAACAAGTGCGGGTCGATTTTTTAGGAAAAAAAGGCCATTTGACGGCGTTGCTGAAATCGCTAGGGCAGCTCAGCGCCGAGCAGCGGCCGGAGGCGGGCGCCAAAATCAATGTGGCAAAAGATCAGATCGCCACTGTCTTGGCTGAAAAAAAAGCGGCTTTGGAAGAGCGGCAAATCGCGCAGCGACTGTCGGACCAGGCTATCGACGTCACCCAGCCTGGCAGGCAGTCTGACCTCGGTGGCCTGCATCCGGTCAGTCGCACCTTGAATCGCATAGTCGCGATTTTTGCCGGCGCCGGCTATGGCGTGGAAGAAGGTCCGGAAATTGAAGACGATGTCCATAATTTCGAAGCCTTGAACATTCCCGCGCACCATCCCGCCCGCGCTATGCACGACACCTTTTACGTGGATGAGCGCCATGTATTGCGCACCCACACGTCTCCAGTACAGATCCGTACCATGGAAAATTGTGCCCCGCCGATTCGGATCGTCTGCCCAGGTCGGGTTTATCGCTGCGATTCGGATTTGACCCACACGCCAATGTTCCATCAGGTTGAAGGTTTGGTAGTGGACAAAAATGTCAGCTTTGCCGATCTAAAGGGCACTGTGGATCAATTTCTGAAAGCATTTTTTGAAGCTAATGTTCCGGTCAGATTTCGCCCTTCCTATTTCCCTTTTACGGAGCCATCTGCGGAAGTAGATATTCAATGCACACAGTGCGGTGGAAAAGGATGCCGAGTATGTAAAAACACCGGTTGGCTGGAGGTAATGGGCTGCGGCATGGTGCATCCCAATGTATTTCGCTCCAGCGGGGTAGATCCGAAAATCTACACGGGTTTTGCCTTCGGCATGGGAGTTGAGCGTCTTGCCATGCTGCGTTATGGCATTAACGATTTGCGTCTGTTTTTTGAGAACGATTTGAATTTTCTCCGGCAGTTTTAGCTGTTCTCATTTCGAACAAATACGGCAACTCCCTTGAATTTCGACGACAGCAGAATTTATGAAAATTAGTGAAGCTTGGTTAAGAGAATGGGTGAATCCGCAGATCAGCACTGCTGAACTGGTGGCACAATTAACGATGGCAGGTTTGGAAGTGGATTCCGTTGAGCCCGCTGCCGCGTCGTTTTCCGGTGTAATCGTTGGCGAGATTCTTTCTGTGGAACAACATCCCGATGCAGAAAAATTGCGGGTGTGTCAGGTAAAAGGTCACGCGGACGGAGTGTTGCAGATCGTGTGCGGTGCGCCCAATGCGCGCCCCGGGATCAAGATTCCTTTTGCCACCATAGGCGCAGAGCTGCCGGGTGACTTCAGAATCAAAAAAGCCAAACTGCGCGGCGTAGAGTCTTTCGGTATGCTGTGCTCGCAGGTGGAATTGCAGATTGGTGACGACGATAGCGGTTTGTGGGAGCTTCCTGTAGATGCGCCGGTCGGGGTTAATTTGCGGGAATATCTCAAGTTCGACGATCAACTCATTGAAGTCGATTTGACTCCTAACCGTGGTGATTGCCTGAGTATTCGCGGCCTGGCGCGGGAAGTGGGCGTACTGAATCGCGCAGAGGTTTCCCCGCCGGCTTTCACCCCAATCGAACCTCGCTCATCGGAGCGTTTTGCCGTCGAAATCCAGGCCACTGCCGCGTGCCCGATCTATGCCGGTCGTGTTATTCGCAATATCGATATCACTCGGCCTTCACCGCTGTGGCTGCGTGAAAAACTGCGGCGCAGTGGTATTCGCAGTATCGATCCGGTGGTGGACGTTACCAACTATGTATTGTTGGAACTCGGCCAGCCTATGCATGCATTCGATTTCACCAAGTTGAGCGGTGGCATAGTGGTGAGAATGGCTGACGCGGGTGAAAAATTGGTTCTTTTGAATGACCAGGAAGTGGTGTTGCGCAGCGATACCCTGGTAATTGCCGATCGCGAAAAAGCGCTGGCAGTTGCGGGAATTATGGGCGGCGCAGACAGCGCCGTGACCGAAACCACGCAGAACATCTTTCTTGAGAGTGCATTCTTCGCGCCCGAAGCCATTGCCGGTAAGGCGCGTTCATACGGCTTGCATACCGATTCGTCTCATAGATTTGAGCGCGGCGTAGATCCCCAGCTCCAGGTGACTGCCATTGAGCGCGCAACAGACTTACTGCTGGAGATCATCGGTGGTGAAGCGGGGCCGGTTGTGTTGGTGCAGGACGAAAACACGATTCCCGGCGCGCGCTCGGTCCGTCTGCGCCGCTCGCGGCTGCAAACCGGTCTCGGCCTTGCAGCGGAAGAGGTGGATGCCGTTGGTATTCTCAGTCGCTTGGGTTTAGCTCTGGAAAATGAAAATGCGGATGGTTGGTCCTTCAAGGTGCCGAGCCACCGCTTTGACTTGGCGATTGAAGAAGATCTTCTCGAAGAGATCGCGCGTATTCACGGATACGACCATCTGCCGACTCGCCCCATGGCATTTGCAACCTGGCTGGATTCCCACACAGAGGCGGAGACCCCCTTGGCCGACGCCAAACAGCATCTGGTGAGCCGTGGTTATCGGGAGGTCATTACCTATAGCTTCGTCGATCCCAAGGTCCATGCGATCCTGTATCCAGAAACGGATGCGGTGATGCTGAAAAATCCAATCAGTGCTGATATGTCCACTATGCGCACGTCTTTGTTACCGGGGCTATTGCAGACGCTGACGTATAACCTGAACCGCCAGCATACGGCCGCCAAGCTGTTTGAAGCTGGCATGGTGTTCGATACTGCAGGTAGCAAACCAGTGACGCAATACCAACGGCTCGGCGGGCTGGCGTATGGCTCAGTGAGAGCTCAAAGCTGGGCCGAGAAATCCCGTGATCTGGATTTCTTCGATATCAAAGGTGACTTGGAAACTCTCCTGGCCTTCGCCGCCCGCGGACGTCTTGTCTCATTTATACCTTTGACGGATTCTCAGCTGTTGCATCCAGGCCAATCCGCCAAGATTTATTTGGGTGAGAAGGAAGTCGGCTATATGGGTGCTCTGCATCCGGCCAAGCAAAAGGCTCTGGATCTCAATAAGCCGGTGTTTGTATTTGAATTCACCTTGAGCGAGCTTCTGGCGGCAAGCCTGCCCCGCTTCCAGCCGTTGTCACGCTTCCCGGAGGTCAGTCGCGACATCGCGGTGCTGGTCGATAAGGCGGTGCGTGTCGCAGATCTCGATAGAAGCATTCGAAAAACAGCAGGTGATGTGTTAAAAGACTTGAAGTTATTTGACGTATATAGCGGTGAAGGTATTGATCCGAAAAGGAAAAGTCTTGCTTTCAGCCTGACTTTCCAACATCCTTCTCGCACACTCAAAGATGAGGAAGTCAATACCTCCATGGCAGCAGTGGTGGAATGCCTGGAGCGGGAGTTCGGAGCCAACCTAAGGTAGCCCTATGTCTGAGTCACTGACCAAAGCCGATCTGGCGGAAAAACTCTATGAGGATTTAGGCTTTAATAAGCGCGAAGCAAAGGAACTGGTGGAAACGTTTTTTGACGAGATTCGCCAGGCGCTGGAAGCCAATGAAATGGTCAAACTTTCCGGTTTTGGGAATTTTGATCTGCGGGACAAAAAGCAGCGCCCGGGCCGAAACCCGAAAACCGGTGAAGAAATCCCGATAACGGCGCGGCGTGTTGTCACCTTCAAACCGGGGCAAAAACTGCGGGCGCGGGTAGAAGCCTATGTTGGAAGCAAGCCACAATAATGAGTTGCCGGTTATTCCCGGTAAGCGTTATTTCACCATCGGTGAAGTGAGCGAGCTGTGCGCGGTTAAACCCCACGTATTGCGTTACTGGGAGCAGGAGTTTCCTCAACTCAAACCGGTTAAGCGGCGAGGTAATCGTCGTTATTACCAGCGCCAGGATGTGTTAACGATCCGGCAGATCCGTACCCTGCTGTATGAGCAGGGTTTCACTATTGGCGGTGCCCGCCAACAATTGTCTTTAGAAGCGAAACCAGAAGGACCGAGTGAGCCTAAGATCAGTGCGATTGTTGCCGAACTAGAAGAAATACTTTCATTGTTGCGCACATAACGCTTGGCAGTGGGCTGCGTCGACCCGAGACTCGGGTATGGCGTTCAGTTCCATTTAATTTGCCGACTCTTTGTATAACAATAAGCGCGACTCGGCCATCGTTTTCCTGGTTTGATCTACGGCTATTGTCTTCCCGCTCACAAACCTTCTCAGGTATTTTTGATGCAGACAAAATTCCGTTTGAAAAGCCTTCGATCAGATCAGACTTATCTTCTCGACAAGGCGTCCATTTTAATTGGCCGCAGCTCCCAGTGTGACATTCAAGTCGATTCGGGTTTGCTGTCTCGTCATCACGCATCCGTATTAGTTGTTGATGCGGAAACCGTCATCCTCAAAGATCTCGAATCCACCAACGGGACTTTCGTTAACACAATGCGCATCGCTCGCCCCACTCGTCTTAAACACGGCGACGTGATCACAATCGGCGACGAGAAATTTGTTTTTATCGATCTTGAGCTCGGCGAAGAGCAGGCTGCATACGATATTTACGAATCCGGGCAGTATCCCGGCCTGTCCGCCGACGGCAATAACAATCGCACCATGATCGAGTCCTCTTTTTTCCGTGTAGTCAATCTGCCCGGCGCTGCCGAGCCCGTGGATAAGGACCCGGCGGAAGACAACAACTCACTATTTATGGCGCGCGCATTAGGCAAAAAAACCCTTGATGCCAACCGCACGCCGGCGGTTTTGTTGGTGAAATCCGGCGTTAAAAAGGGCTCGCTCATCGAACTCAAATTGCCGATAGGTGTGGATCGGGAGTGGAGTCTCGGCCGCAGTCAATTGTGCGATGTAGTGTTGGAAGATCCCACGGTCTCCAATCTGCATGCCGTAATCCGCTGGGAAAACGGCTACTGGGAAATTCAGGACAACCGCTCGACAAACGGCATATCAGTTAACGGCAAAAAAGTTACGCGGACTGTGTTTGAAAATGGGGACGTGATTGCTATCGGCAACATCAAAATGATTTTTCGCGTTCTTTAGATTTTTCTCGAATTAAGGAGTGAGTGTGGCGAGTATCAATGTTCGATCTGGAGTAATGGTATTTGGTGATCAAAAAGACTCGTCAGGCCAGGGCGGCTCGAATCAGGTTTTGAAGGCTTTGGTGTTGGGAGATTTTTCCGGCGCCGCACCGCGCTCCCAACCCCTCGCGCAGCGCAAACATCTGCGTTTGGATATGGATACCTTCGACGAGGTTTTTTCCCGTTTGGGTGTTTCGGTAAAGCTGCCGTTTGACGAAGAAGCCGTCCGCTTTTCCAGTCTGGACGATATGCACCCAGACCATCTTTACGAAAATATCGGCATTTTTAATCGCTACCGAGCGATAAAAAAACAGCTGCAATCGCCCGCTCAATTCGAGAGAGCGGTTGCACAGCTTTCGAGTGAAGGCTTGATCGATGCTCCGGTTGAAAACCCGGCTCAAACATCTTCTGCGGCTGAACCCGACTTATTGGATGCGATTCTGTCAGGTAATGTTTCCGCCAATACAGAAAATTTTGCTGATCGCTTGATTCGCCAGACTATTGCTCCATATTTACAGCCTAAAGATCATCCCAAAGTACCCGAGTATGTTGCGGCTGTGGACGAGGCTATGGGGCAGGTGATGCGCAAAATAATGCACACCGATGCTTTCCAAAAATTGGAATCCGGTTGGCGTGGACTCGACTTGTTGCGGCGGCGTCTGGATTTGGATCGCGGCCTGCAGTTGTGGTTGCTCGATACTTCTACTGCGGAAATTCAGGCGGATTTGGAGAATTCGGGCGGAGGCATTTCCGCTACTTCCTTAAACCAAAACTTCATTGCACAAGTGGGCAAAGCACCGTACGACGTTATCGTGTTTGGCGAAATTCTGTCCGCCGATACCGCTGGACTGCAGCAGTTGGAAATACTATTGGCGCTGGCGGAGCAATCCGGTGCCGTGATCTTGGCTGGCGGCCACAATAAATTCGCGGAGATGGTTACTGTAACGGACAAATGGCCAGAGCTGCGCCAGCGCCCCGGTGCGGATCGGGTATTTGTATCGGCCCCGCGTTTTCTGCTGCGCTTGCCTTTCGGCAGACGTACGGCGTCGATTGATAGCTTCGCGTTTGAAGAATTGCCGCCGCAGGGTGAGCACGAATTTTATCTGTGGGGCAGCGGAGCCTATTTGTTATTGCTTGCTTTGGCACAGGCGCAGCAGGCCGCTCTCGGCGCCTGCCATATCGAAAATTTGCCGCTACATGTTTACCGCGATGAAGATGGGGATGAGGCAATTAAGCCGTGCGCTGAAACCTATTTCACGGAGAAACAAGTTGGCGAGCTGGAAAACGCAGGTTTCACGGTGCTGCAATCCATACAAAACACTAACAGCCTTATGATCCAACGCTGGCGCCCGATAAAACCCGCCAATTAATCATAATTGAACCTTCAACGCAGTCTCGGATGGGCAGCTTCCGGCTGACTCAACAGCTTTTGTATATCAGGTACACCAAAGCTGACACCAGAATAAATCGCGCTGAGTAACGTCATATCGTCATGAGTGACGGTTCTGGTGCGGTTGGCAACATCCGCCAGTGCCACTGAAGTCAGACTATTGTTATGTACGCTGACCATCCGGCCGAATTCCTTCTGCATCACCAACCGTGCCGCATAGCAGCCCAAATTGGTCGCAAACAGCCGGTCGAACGCACTAGGCTGGCCGCCGCGCTGGACGTGCCCTAGCACTGTGGTTCGAACCTCCATGGGGATATGTGGCTCGATCTGTTGCTGCAAATAGCGCCCAATACCACCAAGACGGATGGGATCCGGACTGTCGGCAATATTGCGATCAACCACCATCTGACCGTCTTTCGGAGTAGCGCCTTCTGCGACCACCAGCATGGAATAGTGATGGGTTTTGGCCCGCTCCTGGAGCACGCGGATCACTTCATCCAGCTCATAGGGGAATTCCGGCATCAGGATCATGTCGGCATCGCCAGCCACCCCGCCGTAGAGCGCGATCCAGCCGGCATACCGGCCCATGGTCTCCACGATCATCACCCGGCCGTGGCTGCGGGCGGTGGTGTGAAGCCGGTCCATCGCTTCCGCGACGATTCCCACTGCGGTGTCAAAGCCAAAGCTCCGGTCCGTGTGCATAAGGTCGTTGTCGATGGTTTTGGGAATGCCGACAAAATTCATGCCGCGCTGACTGAGCTCGTGACAGAGCGACATGGTGCCGTCTCCGCCTAGCGCGACGACGCAATCCAACCCCAACTCGCGATAGAAATCCATAACGGAGCCCGACACGTCCTGTCCCTTGTAATTGAGCGGGGAAGAGCGGTTGCAGGTTCCCAGAATAGTCCCGCCGGATTGAATCAAACCCAGACAGTCGGATTTTTTTAGTGGCTGGACGCGACGTTGGATCAGCCCGAGAAAGCCGTCTTCGATACCGATAACTTCCGCATTGGCAGTTTCGATAAGCGTTTTGGCTACACCGCTAATGGCCGCGTTAAGACTGGAACAGTCGCCACCGCCGGTAAGGATTCCCACTCTCATAATTTTGGCTCCGAAGTGCTGAGGTCTGTGCCTTTGGCAATCGCCAGCGCATTTATGTTCACCAATCATACTAGCGTTTTGCCAATCTTTATTTTTAAGTGTTGCCGATATTTGATTTTGAGCAAGTCGGCATCAGCCAATAATTGCTGAATGTGATCACTTCTGCGTAAAACGCTTATTTCTTCAGGTTCTGCACTATCTGGTAGATCTGGTTTTTATCCAAAGGTTTCGCAATATGTCCGGTTGCGCCAGCTTCGAGGCAGCGTGCGCGGTCCTCGCGACTGACGTTGCCGGACACTATGTAAAGTGGGCTATCGTTACCCAATGCACGAATTCGTTTGGTGGCGGTCAGGCCATCCATGATCGGCATTTCCATATCCATCAATATCAGGTCAAATTTATGCTGAGGTATCAGTTCGAGCGCGGTTTTACCGTCGGCTGCGAGGGAAATCTCAGCTTTTTCGTTGGCTTTGGTGATGTAGCGGAAGAGAATCATTTGATTGACTTCGTTATCCTCGGCAATCAGCACTCTGCACGGCTGATTCGGTTCAGGTTGTGCTAATTGCTTAAGGGTTGCGAATAATTTTTCCCGAATAATCGGCTTTTCCACGACGTCCGCAAATCCCAGTTGTTGATATTCCTCAACTTGATGGGTCATTACGTTCGCAGTAAATGCCACTATGGGCGTTTGAATACCCAAAGCTTGAATTGCGCGCGCAGCGTCCGCGCCGCTCATGACGGGCATTTGTATATCCATCAAAATCAGCGAGTATTGTTTCTGTTTGGCGGCTTCCACGGCTCTGATTCCGTTATCCACCAAATCTACTTCCATACCGGCCTGATACAGCAAGCGCTCGACCAGGCGCTGATTTTCTTGATTATCCTCAGCTACTAGAGCGCTGCCGCCGATATGCGGAATGCCTCCGTAGGTTTTGGAATCGATGATCTCTGCCATCCGATCGGCAAACTCAATGGAATTTCTAATATAGGGGCCTGTGGCCAAGCCGACGGGTAATTGCAAAATAAACGTGCTGCCAATGCCCTTTTCACTTTCTACCGTGAGGTCGCCGCCCAATAACTGCGCAAGGTTTTTGGAGATATACAATCCCAGACCGGTTCCACCGAACAGCCGGGTCGTCGAGGTGTCCGCTTGATCAAATGCAGTGAAAATCCGGTTTTTTTCGTTTTCGCCAATGCCGATGCCGGTATCGCAAATACAAATCTGCAAACACTCATTCGCCTGCATGCGTACCAGTATTTTAATACTGCCCTGAGCCGTGAATTTGACGGCGTTATTGCACAGATTCAAAAGGATCTGTTTAAGACGCGTGGGATCGGTGATCAAGGCAGTAGGAATGGGAAAATCGATATCGAGGATGTAGTGCAGGTTTTTGTCGCGGGTTTTGATTTTCATGTAGGAGTC
This sequence comes from Sphingobacterium griseoflavum, assembly GCA_052039425.1. Taxonomy (GTDB): domain Bacteria; phylum Pseudomonadota; class Gammaproteobacteria; order Pseudomonadales; family Cellvibrionaceae; genus UBA5868. The sequence goes on from JBQGED010000255.1 coordinate 10,086, forward strand.
GATATCGCATAACACATCCAATAAATTGGAGGGTAGCTGTTCAACGTCAATTTTATGGGCATCGATTTTGGAAATATCGAGTATGTCGTTGATCATATTCAGCAAATGTTTGCCACTGCGCATGATATAACCGATAAAACTATTGCGTTCTTCTGCGGTGATGCCATCCTCGGCGAGCGCTTCGGAGTAACCCATAATGGCTGTTAATGGGGTGCGAATCTCGTGGCTCATATTGGCCAAAAAGCGGCTTTTGGTCTCTTCAGAGGCCTGCGCCTTCTGTTGCGCGATTTCCGCCTTTTCCTTCGCTATCGCCAGCTCCTTAAATAGCGTGGCGTTGCGCACAGCTGTGCCTACCTGCACCAGCAATTGTTGAATGCGGTCCATATCGCGTTTGGTCAAATGAAAATGCCGTTCGTAGTTGATAAACGCTGCGCCGGCGACGACCTTGTCCTCCACGAAGACCGGAAAATACGCAATGGATACGCTCGGTTTTACACAATACAGCTCATAATCGATTCTATCGCCGGCTTTAACCAGTTCCGGTGTTATCTCGGCGATGCAAATGGCTTTGCGTTTGAGCAGCGCTTTGACAAAAAGACTATTGTGATCGCGCACCATATCGAATTTAAGTTTGCGAAATGCGCTGTGCTGCTGCTCGGTAATCGTCGAACCATAAATTCCCAATACTTCCAAGCGCTGCGCCGGCTCGTCAAAGGCGAGAATATAAAGCGCTTCAAACGGATGCAGGCGTTCCATGGTCTGCATCACGCTCTCCATAATGGTGTCGACATCCATGTGGGCATTAACCGCAAGCGCGAGGGTGTTGAGGTTGAGCAGCTCCTCGCGCTGATTTTGCAAGCGGTCGCGCACATTGCGTAGGCGCTTGTTGATGGCGTGAATTCTCAAACCCAACACGGTCATGAACAACAATAAACCTATGACGACCACAATCTGGGTGAAAAGCGGCAAATCTGGCCGGTAGTAAAAGCCCGCGACGGCACCGCCGGCTATGCCGCCCGCAATCAGAATGAGGGTCGCGCGCAAAAGCGTGGGAACGCCACCGGCCGCCAAGTTAATGATGCAGGCAGCAGAGGCAAAACCGGTAACCAAGTGGAGATTAAATCCCCAAATCCCCAGGCAGAAACTGTAAAGCGCGGTATCGATCAGCAGATTGCGGTTGGCGTTGCGGTGCAGCACGGGGAGAAAGTGGAGAAGTGGGGCATATACAAACGCCTGAAAACCCACCAGTGACCATAGCCAGGGATTATTCAGTCCCCAAAACAGGGAAATATGAATCAAAACCGCAATAAAGCAGGTCCCTAGGCGAATGGTAAAATTTGATTTGTTTTCGAAAATTTTAGGGGTGGTGCCCTGTGCCGTATGGATCATTGCGCGTCCTTATGTGGAGCCCGGCGTAACCCTCGAAGTATAGCAAAGCGGCTTTCCCGGGCTTTGCTTAGCAGACGGGCTTTCCTTTGCAGAAAGGTGTCCGCAGCGGTCGCGCTTGCGCAGCGATGATTGGAAAAAGCTAATTCTTATGCCAAAACCAAAACATTTTTTTGCAGAAGGTCGAACAGCAGCGGCTTGCCAAACTCCTGCAGCGCCTGACGATTGGCCTCCGGCAGTAATTCGGCAAGTCTGGCGAAAACCGTGTTCGGATGTGCGGGCGCTTGCTGCAGAATCTGCAAAAGGGCAGCCGTCATCGCGTTGATTTCCATAAATTCAACTCGATGGTCATACCGGCGATACACCAATAAAAATGTCGGCTTTGTCTCCAAGGGAATAAAAGACTGGCTGATCTGGTGAACGGGCCACTGATATTGCAAATTTTGCAGGGTTGGATTAACACGCAAAATATAATCATCACCGGTTGGTGTCTGAATGTGAGGCACTCTTGCGGCGTGGGTATCTGCTTCCAACTCACGCCATTCGTAATCCAGCAATTCGTTAAACCAATCGCCAACCTCGTTTGTTGATGTGCCCGCCATGTATTGCACAAACTCCCAAGGAATTTGGCTGAAGTAGGGCGTATGGCATTGCCAGTCGCGATAGAAATCGCGGTTCAATTGACGCCATCTGTTTTCGTCGAGTAGGGAGCGGGCGACGGGAAAGCAGCGATCGAGAAATCCGCAGACATTTTTAAACAGCAGTTCCTCGTAAACCTGACTACGTCTTGCGGGAATATCCCCGATGACTGTGCTTTTGGCAGGCGCGCGCAAATATCGACTGTAGTGATCCTGGAAATTCTGTAACTGTATTGGTGGCGAGAGAGTGTCAATTTTCATGATTGCGCTGCTACACGATTATGCATCCGGCCGTGAATTGCCCGTATCTGCTCCATTTCCGCGAGCAGCTCGGAAAGCGCGGGGAAATTAAAATCGCGTTCCAAACAGATGGGAGGGTAGGGAGCTTGCATATCCATCAAGCTATAGGCAGTTTCCAGCAGTGACCACACCGGATCTATAACGGCGGATCCATGGGTGTCCACAATCAAGCCATCGCTCTCCACATAGTGCCCGGCAATATGCATATAACGGGTTTTCGCCAGCGGCAAGCCTTGCATGTAGGCGATGGGATCAAAACCGAAATTCTGGCTATTTACGAAAATATTGTTGATGTCCAGGTGTAGGAAACAGCCGCTTTCCTGCACGACAGCGGCAATAAATTCCTGCTCCGACATGTGTGAGCCTGGCGGTGAAAAATAGTAGGAGGCATTTTCCAAGCCGATCGGCATCTGCAAAATATCCTGCACTTGTTTGACGCGGTGACTTACCCATTTTACGGCTTCGTCCGTGCAGGGAATGGGCAATAGATCATAGAGATGCCCGTTGCGGCTGCACCAGGACAGATGTTCGGTATAAAGCGTAATTTTGTGCTCTGCCATAAATCGGCGGATATCGTGGAGCAGTGTGATATCCAGCGGGTCAACACTGCCGATCGACAGCGAAAGTCCGTGGCAAGTAAAAGGAAAGCGCTCGGTAAATTCACGTAAAGTGGCAGCATAGCGGCCTCCGGCATGAATCCAGTTTTCCGGTGCGATCTCGAAAAAATCAACAGCGGAAAGATCATGCTGGCGCAAATCGGCTAGCATTTCGCGACGAAAGCCAAGGCCAACGCCTCCGAGAGATTGTTTCATGTCCTGCATACCGGCGCTTCTCGCGGGTGGCCCGGCGGACCACCCTTGGTGAAATCAGGTGGATTTGGCTTCTCCGCACTTGCCTTCACCACATTTTCCGTCACC
>JBQGED010000256.1:0-4798 GCA_052039425.1 Sphingobacterium griseoflavum
CCGATATTTTTCAGGCCGTAGTCAAAGGCCAGGAGAGCAATTTGTGTCAAAGGAAATGCCTGCGTGTGAGGGCTAAGCGTGGCCGGCCTGGGTGGGCATAAGATTCATATCGACGCCGAGGCGCATGGCCGCGGCGTGCCAGCGCTGCTCCAGGGGGGTGTGGAAAAGAATATCCACGTCCGCTGGCACCGTCAGCCAGCTGTTCTCCTTGATCTCGCGCTCCAGCTGCCCGGCGCTCCAACCGGAGTAACCGAGGACAAACAGGGCATTTTCCGGACCGTCGCCACTGGCGATGGCGGCGATAATATCGCGGGAGGCGGTAAGGGCAATTTCCGGGGTGATCTGAATCGTGGATTGCCACACGCTGCCGGCTGGATGCAGCACAAAACCGCGCTGGGTATTGACTGGGCCGCCGGCGAGAATCGGAGTTCTGCCGTGTTTCTCATGGTAGTCCAAGGACATCTGTTCAAAGACATCGCTCAAGTGCAAATCCATGGCGCGGTTGACCACCAGCCCCATGGCACCCTCGGCGCTGTGATCGCAGATATAAGTAATGGAATTGGCAAACAAAGGGTCGCTCAAACCTGGCATCGCCACCAGAAAGTGGTTGCGCAGGTTATCGCCTGATGTGTTAGTGAGAGATGTTTTTGCTGGCATAACTCAAGTATGGGGTGAATCGCCTCGAAAACAAGCGCCGCTCAGGAAGCAAATCCTAATTGTCATTCGCCGCCGCCGGTTTTCAGGCCGGTTATTTCAAACCGCCAGGTGCGGATAATGTCCAACTGATCCGCCGTCTGCCGGATCTCCGGCGGGAATGGATCAAAAGGACCCGCCATACGAATAATCTGCAGGGCCGCCTGATCCAAAATCGGATGGCCGGACGGCTTGAGAATCTCCACCTTGTCGACCGTGCCGTCGGCGTTGATGATCACCGACACACGCAGGCTGCCGAAAATCCGGTTTTCCAGCGCGGCTTTGGGAAAATTCTGATTGCCCATTAGCTCGACCTTTTGGGTCCAGCGATTCAGATATTCCGCGTCCATCGACGAGCGGGTCGCCACCGAAGTCATTCTTCGGATACGCGGGCGTCGGGCGAACTCCTGCTGCAGCCGGTCCAGTTTGGCACGCAGGCTGGCGATTTCGGGATTGAGCAGCGGGGTATCCTCCAGTTGCGCGTCGAGAAACTCTTGGGTTTCTGCCGCCTCAACGTCCAATGGCTGCTGAATTTTGAGGTCGCTGCTGGTCGCGGTGAGAAATTCCTGCTGACTTACCGTCGCCACCATGCTTCTCTGCTGCGGCACGGGGGTAATCTGGTTGATATTGGGAGACACCACCTCGGAGGTCTCTTTGGTGGTCAGCTCTTTAGTGTCCGCGATGGTCCCGCTGGCTTCCTGATTGTACTGCGCGAGGTAGTCGGCTTTGTCGGGTTCCCGCTGGGACTGATGGGTAGCCAAGGTGATATTGAGCGTTGGTGCTGGTTTGGGGGTGCGGTTGATGGTGAAGGTCACGCCCAGGATCAGAACCGCGTGCACCGCCACGGCCAGAAAGACCGTAAAACTCAAACGTTCGCCGCTGCTGGTTTTGTCGAGACTCATGGTTGTTTAGCTATTTTTATAATCGTTGGTGATCTTTGCGGCCGTCAGCGCAGTTATGGAGCCGTCAATCCGCCGTATGGCGCACCTCAGCGCGCCAGATGCCGTTCGATTGCGGTGATCAAGCGTTCGCCTATACGGGTATCGAAGGCTTTATCGATTTCCCGCGCGCAGGTCGGACTGGTCACGTTGATTTCGGTGAGATAGTCGCCGATCACATCGAGACCGACAAACATCAACCCTTTCTCCTTCAGTGTCGGCGCGACCTGCTCCACTATCCATTGGTCACGCTCCGACAGCGGCTGCGCCACACCGCGACCGCCGGCGGCTAGGTTACCACGGGTTTCGCCGCTGGCGGGAATGCGCGCCAGACAATAGGGAACTGCCTCACCGTCCACCACCAAAATGCGCTTATCGCCTTGGCTGATCGCGGGGATAAAACGCTGCGCCATGATGAACTCGGAGCCGTGGTTAGTCAGGGTCTCGAGAATAACCGACACGTTCGGATCGTCGGCGCGGCACCGGAAGATGCGACTGACCCCCATGCCGTCCAGCGGCTTGAAAATAACGTCGCCATGGTCCTGGTGAAACGAGCGCAACAGACTCGCCTCACGGCTTACCAATACCGGTGGGCAGCATTGAGGAAACCGGGTGGCAAATACTTTTTCGTTGCAATCGCGCAGGCTCTGCGGCTTGTTCACCACTAGACATCCCTCCCGTTCTGCCTGCTCAAGAATGTAAGTGGTATAGACGAATTGATTATCGAAGGGCGGATCCTTGCGCATCAAAATGGTTTGCATATCCGCCAGTGCCACCGCCTGCGATTCGGCGAGTTCAAACCAGCCGTCTGGATCGCGAAACACCTTGAGGTGTCGCAACCGGCCCATCGCCTTGCCTTGCAGCAGATACAAATCCTTCTGCTCCGCATAAAACAGTTGCCAACCTGCATCTTGAGCAGCCCAGAGCAGCGCCAGAGTAGTGTCTTTTTGGTAATAGATATCCTGAATCGGGTCCATGACCACCAGCAGATTTTTACTGCTCAAGGCCGACGCGGAGGCGCTCTTCGACATGATTTTTATCCGGTTGGGGCGGGTGAAAAGGAATAATCCTGCTTATACTGCAAAACTGCGTCGCAAGTCTAATCTATGAAAAAATGCGTCAGCTTCGGAGTGGCGATTTGGAAGAGTTTGGACGATTATAAAAGGGCCCATTGGTGCCGGGAACCGAGCTAATGTTCCGCAGTTTTGTTGGACGGAGCGCTTATTCCAATCCCGCAGGCGTTTATGGATTAAACTCGCGAACTATGTTAAAAGTGGCCGCAGTCTAGAATAGGGAGGTTTGGTGGCAAAAACTTTTTATAACAATCGAGTAGGGTCTTTCTATGGACGTGAATCTAGAGCATCTTAAAGTGATGGTAATTGACGACAGCAAGACCATCCGCCGTACCGCCGAAACCCTGTTGCAGAAAGTCGGTTGCACTGTGGTCACCGCTACAGATGGCTTTGATGCCTTGGCGAAAATCGCCGATACCCGCCCCGACATTATCTTTGTCGATATCATGATGCCCCGCCTTGATGGCTACCAAACCTGCGCACTCATTAAAAACAACAGCGAATTTAAATCGACGCCGGTCATCATGCTGTCCAGTAAAGACGGTCTGTTCGACAAGGCAAAAGGTCGCATCGTAGGCTCCGACCAATATCTAACTAAACCTTTTAGCAAAGGCGAATTGCTTGGCGCTATCGAGGCTCACGTCAAGGTGGCAAAAGCCAGTTGACGTGTAAAAGGCCAAGGTAATTCGCGTGTTGCACTAAGCGGTAAATTACCGGAAGCGTGTTTTTGAGATTCTGGGGAAGCTATGGCTAAAGTACTGATTGTGGATGACTCTCCTACGGAAACCCACAAACTCACCAGCATGTTGGAAAAGCATGGACATTCTGTTTCATGCGCCGGCAATGGTGAAGAAGGCGTGGAGAAAGCGCGCCGCGAGTTACCGGATATAGTGCTCATGGATGTGGTGATGCCCGGTCTGAATGGTTTTCAGGCAACTCGTCAATTGAGTCGCAATCAAGAAACCGCTTCTATCCCGGTCATCATCGTTACCACCAAAGATCAGGAAACCGATCGCGTCTGGGGCATGCGCCAGGGCGCTAAACAGTATTTGACCAAACCCGTTAACGAAGCGGAGCTGATCAAAGCCATTACCCAGTTATGTGGTTAAGCGCAGGACTTTATGTCACAGGAAGCTGCCTTTCAGGCGCTCGTCGAACTCGCTGAACTCAGCCGCAGTCACGCAAAGGCACTGCCCGCCCAGGTAAACGCCTCCCCTCGTTGGAGCGGTATTGGATTTTCTCTTCTGAACCACCGTTTTGTGGTGTCGCTCGGGCAGATTGCGGAAATGTTGGAAATTCCTCCGTCCACCCGACTCCCAGGTGTGCAGCCCTGGGTGGTGGGGCTGGCCAATGTGCGCGGCCGCCTGTTACCGCTCTTTGATATGGCACAGTTTCTCGGCAGTCATGCGAGCGCCCAACGCAAGCAACACCGGGTTTTGGTGATTGATTCGAATAATTATTACAGCGGGCTGATCGTCGACCAAGCCTACGGAATGCAGCACTTCACCTCGGAGCGGTTCAGCGAAACGGCATCCGATATTCCGGAAGTCGTCCAGTCTTTGGTACAAGGCGCCTACACTGATGCAGTGGGCAACACTTGGGCCGTCATGAATATTCCATCGCTGCTGCAGGATCCGCGCTTTGCCAATGCGGCAGTCGGTTAAGGCTGTAGAAAAAATTGTGATGGACCGAAAGGTCCTGTGCAGACTTGTTTTTATCCGGCGTTCGCTGCTGAGCAGAGTGTGCGCGCCGGGTTATTGATTCACTCGGGAGTGTCCTATGAAAACTGAATCAGGTGGCGTCATCTCGCGGTTCAAAGCGAACCCGTTATTGGCGGTTTTGATTTTTCTATTGCTGGGCTGCATGGTGGTCATGGCATTCATAGTCGCCCAACTGCTGACCTACTCCGATAAGGACCAGCATTTGCGCGATCTGGTGGCGGAACTGCGTGCGTCCTCCTACCAGTTGACGTCCCTGTCCCGCTACGCCACCTGGGTAAAAAAGCAGGCCTTTGTGGGCCTGTCCGGTCTGGTAAGAAAAATGTACAACACCTGGAACAATTTCATGTATAGCGACCCGCAAACCAAAGCGGCG
>JBQGED010000257.1:0-15885 GCA_052039425.1 Sphingobacterium griseoflavum
AAGCTGGTGCGTCTGCGCGGCCGCTATATGCAAGAGGCGGTGCCGGTAGGGGTTGGCTCCATGGCGGCGATTATCGGGCTGGCGGATGACCTCATTGAAAAATGCTGTGCTGACGCTGCGCAGAATGAAGTAGTAAGTGCAGTTAACTACAACTCTCCCGGCCAAGTGGTGATTGCTGGCCATGTGGCCGCTGTCGAGCGGGCAATCGAGCTTTGTAAGGCTGCAGGGGCTAAGCGGGCTCTTCCGTTGCCTGTTAGTGCGCCGTTTCATACCAGCTTGATGCAGCCGGCGGCGCAGCGTTTGGCGGAAGATATGGCAAAAGTCAATTTCCGCTCTCCCAATATTGCCGTGGTGCACAACGTGACCGCCAAGACTGAGGCAAATGCCGAAGCTATTCGCAAATTGATGGTGGAGCAGATTTATTCACCGGTTGGCTGGGTTGCCTGCGTGCAGACACTGACCGAGCAGGGCATCACGAATGTGGTGGAGTGTGGCCCTGGTAAGGTTTTGGCCGGCCTGGTCAAACGAATCAACAAAGAGTTGTCGGTGCTCAGCACTGATAACGCTGACGCATTGGCGCAAGTTGTTCAGAGCCACTCTTAACAACAATAACGAGGATAGAAAATGGCAGATAAAAAAATTGCCTTGGTTACGGGAGCAAGCCGGGGAATAGGAGCGGCAATTGCCGAAAGTCTCGGAAAGGCGGGCATGTTGGTGATCGGTACTGCGACATCGGCTGGCGGCGCTGAGCAGATTGGCAATCGCCTGCACGAGCTGGGTATCGAAGGTCGCGGCATGGTCCTCAATGTCACTGACGCAGATTCTGTGAATCAACTGTTGGAGGCTGTGACTCGCGATTTCGGCACGGTCACGGTGCTAGTCAACAATGCCGGGATCACCAAAGATAACCTGCTGATGCGCATGTCGGATGAGGAGTGGTTTGATGTTATCAATACCAACCTCAGCGCTGTTTACCGTCTGAGCAAGGCTTGTTTGCGTGGCATGTTGAAAGCGCGCTGGGGCCGAATCGTCAATATCAGCTCCATCGTCGGCGCTATGGGTAACGCAGGTCAGACAAATTATTCCGCCACCAAGGCAGGGGTTATGGGTTTTACCCGTTCGCTCGCAAAAGAGATCGGCTCGCGCAATATCACCGTTAACGCTGTTGCTCCGGGATTCATCGATACCGATATGACTCGTTCTCTGCCTGAAGAGCAGCGCAATGCATTGGTTGCCGGCATAGCTTTGGCCCGTCTCGGGCAACCCGAGGAAATCGCCAGCGTTGTTCAGTTTCTTTGCAGTGATGGCGCGGCTTATATCACTGGCGAGACCGTCCACGTAAATGGGGGTCTTTACATGTCGTGATCGACTGTCATGGCGCGCGGATAGTGTTGTAAAACCGGCATATATAACCGGTTTGGAAGTTAGGAATTAGGTGAAAATCCGGTTTCAATGTTTTGATTTTTAAGCACTTCTACTTAATGCCTAAAGAATTTTCCGAGCATGGATTACAACTCCGGAAAAATAACGCTAAAATGCGCGCTTTAGTTGATCCCCGCACTTGGTGGCGGGCATGCAAAGCGGACGTAAGCCCGCCAAGACTTCCACATGACGAACTGCTGATTTTATATAAGGCTATTAGGAGCTAATAAACGTTATGAGCAGCATTGAAGAAAGAGTAAAGAAGATCGTTGCCGAGCAACTCGGTGTTAAAGAAGAGGAAGTCAAAAATGAAGCCTCTTTCGTAGAAGATCTGGGTGCGGATTCTCTCGACACAGTTGAATTGGTAATGGCTTTGGAAGAAGAATTCGAAACCGAAATTCCTGACGAAGAAGCCGAGAAGATCACTACCGTGCAACTCGCGATTGATTATATCAACGAGCACTTGGCGTAAGTCGATCACGACCGCAGTAACGTCTTTCAATAAAAGCCGTATCTATGCAAATAGTACGGCTTTTATTTTTCCCGTAAGAGCCTGATCCCATCCTGAGGCTTTTTTGCGTCTTCAGTTCGCTGATGTATGTCACTTGTGTTGTTGCGCCAGGTTAAGTTTGGAGGAATAAAGTGGGCCGAAACCGTGTAGTTGTAACCGGTATGGGTATGGTGAGCCCTTTGGGACACAATGTTTCCGAATCGTGGACCGCCGTTCTGGCAGGCAAGAGCGGCGCCGCTCCCATCACTTCTTTTGACGCTTCGGGGTTCGCCACGCAATTCAGCGCCTCCGTCAAGAATTTTGACCTCTCTCCCTATCTCTCTGAAAAAGAAGCCAGAAAGGTCGATCCGTTTATCCAATATGGTATGGCAGCTGGAATTCAGGCCGTTGAAGACTCGGGTCTTCAAGTAACGCCTGAGAATGCCGAGCGTATCGGCTGCGTTATAGGGTCGGGAATCGGCGGTTTGGGGTCCATTGAAGACACGGCGATCACGATCAAAGAAAGAGGCCCGAGAAGGATTTCGCCATTCTTTGTTCCGGGTTCGATCATCAACATGATTGCCGGCAATCTCTCTATTCGATATGGCTTCAAAGGGGCGAATATTGCGGTGACTACCGCATGTACCACTGGGACACATTGCATCGGTTTGGCTGCGCGGGAAATCATGTTTGGTTATGCCGATGTCATGATCTGCGGTGGCTCAGAAATGGCCACTACGCCAGTTGGAATCGGTGGTTTCGCTGCGGCGCGGGCCTTGTCTACGCGGAACGCGGAGCCAACTCGCGCCAGTCGGCCGTGGGATAAAGAAAGGGATGGGTTTGTACTCGGGGATGGTGCTGGTGTTCTGGTGTTAGAGGAATATCAGCATGCACTGGCGCGCGGCGCAAAAATCTATGCTGAAGTCATAGGTTTTGGCACTAGTGCTGATGCTTTCCATATGACGTCACCTCCAGAGAACGGAGAAGGTGCAGCGCGTTCGATGTTGAACGCGCTTAAAGACGCGGGCGTCAGTGCCGTCGATGTGCAGCATATCAATGCTCACGGCACCTCGACGCCAGCAGGCGATCTTGCCGAGTGCCGGGCGGTCAAATCGGTATTTGGTAAGCACGCTTACAGTGTTACGGTAAGCTCAACAAAATCCATGACCGGCCATCTGCTCGGTGCCGCTGGAGCGATTGAAACTATATTTACCGTTATGGCGATCAAGGATCAAATAGCTCCTCCAACCATCAATCTTGATGACCCCGAGGCTGAGTGCGATCTGAATTTTGTCGCGCATAAAGCGCAACCGCAGTCGATTCATGTTGCTCTCAACAATTCCTTCGGTTTTGGTGGTACCAACGGTACTCTGGTTTTCCGCAGGATCTAAACGACATCATTAGGCATCCGATGAATACGGCTTTCCAGAAGCTCACCATGATCAACGATGCCTTTGTTGATCAATTGGAAGTGAGCGATAGGGGGCTGGCATTTGGTGATGGGCTATTTGAAACCCTGCGTTTGTCCCGTGGTTGCGCACCGCTTTGGCATTTCCATCTTGATCGCCTTGAAGTTGGGTGCGCGCGGCTTGGTATTGCCATTTCTCGTGCGCACCTCGACGCATCTTTTCAGCGTTTTGTCTCCGCTATCCCCGCTGAAACCAACGCCGTACTCAAATTGATTGTCACCCGCGGTTCAGGTGGCCAGGGCTATCGCCCATTAAAAACCTGCTCTCCGACATTGATATGGCAGTGCCTGCCCCCCGCCGATACAGCTCACCTAGCTCGTGACGGGGTGGCATTACACCGCTGCCAAGTGCCGATTTACCCCAATCCAAACCTCGCCGGTCTCAAACATTTAAATCGTCTCGACTATGTCCTTGCCGCTAAAGCTTTACCGGAAATTCCGGATATCCAGGGGCTGTTGTTGGATCACAGAGGCAATTTGCTTGAGGCCATTCATCACAATCTGTTTTTCGTGAAAGATCATGTTCTGATGACACCGCGCATGAGCGATGCGGGAGTTAAAGGTGTTATGCGCAGGTTGATTCTGGAGCGTATTGCCCCCGCGTGTTCGATATCCGTACAGGAGGATGATTTTCCTATAGATGCGCTGATTCAGGCTGACGAAGTGTTTCTAAGCAACAGCGTCAGGGGTGTTTGGCCGGTAAAACTATTTGAACAAATGAGCTGGGTTGTACCGGGACTTGTGACCTCGCAGATACAGTCGCAGATCGAAAAGATTTTTACCGGAATGGTGATATGGCAGTGAAAGTCAGTCGACTGCGAGTGATTGTGTCCGCCGGTCTCTGGTTGGTCTTGATGAGCGGGATCACGGCTTTTTACTTTTGGACCTGGCTACATAGGGACCACTGGATTGACGAAGCAAACCGCTATTTCGTTATCGAGAAAGGTGAAAGTCTCTACAGTGTCGGTCAGCGCCTGCACGAGCAGGATATGTTGCGCTGGCCGAAGGTTTGGCGTCTGTACAGCCGCTTGGTACAGCCTGGCTCGATCAAAGTGGGCGAGTACAATTTTGCCGAGCGCGAGTCTCCCGCAAGTATGCTGCGACGGCTGCAGTCCGGCGCGGTAATCACCTACAGTGTGACCTTGGTAGAGGGGAAGACATTTGCGGATTGGGTCCAGCTCCTCTCCCTGCAACCCAAACTACAAGTGAGCCTCGGCGGACGGTCGCAGGAAGAGCAGCTTGCTCTGTTGGACTTAGGGCTGGATCACCCGGAAGGCTGGTTCTATCCAGACACCTATCGATTTGTCGCCGGAGATTCGGATGTGGGATTGTTGCGCAGGGCGCATCAATTGATGCGCCAGACACTGGAGCGAGAGTGGTCGACCAGGGCGCAGGATCTTCCTTACTCCTCTCCATACGAGGCCTTGATCATGGCGTCGATTATCGAAAAAGAAACCGGTTTGGCATCTGAACGAGGCGATATCGCAGGAGTGTTTGTGCGGCGCCTGCGCGCGGGTATGCGTTTGCAGACCGATCCTACGGTGATCTACGGTTTGGGCAGTGAATATTCCGGCAATTTAACGCGTGTGCACTTGCGCTCGGCCAATCCTTATAACACCTATGTCATTTCCGGTTTGCCGCCGACGCCCATCGCTATGCCGGGCGGTGCCGCCGTGCATGCCGCTATGCATCCTGCGGACGGCACTACGCTGTATTTTGTTGCCAAGGGAGACGGCTCTCATCACTTTTCCTCCACGCTGGAGGAGCACAATCGCGCAGTCCAGCAGTATCAACGCGCGAATAGGCGGTCGGATTATCGCTCCGCACCTGTTAATGGAGCGGCGACCCCATGAGAACGAATTCCCGTGGCCTGTTTCTCACCGTTGAAGGTGTGGAGGGTGTCGGCAAAACGACGAATATCGCCTTTATTCGCGACTGGCTTAAAAATGCCGGGATCGAGCTGGTGTGTACCCGTGAACCCGGCGGCACACCTCTGGCGGAAGAGCTGCGGGAGATGCTGCTGGTCAAGCGCGCGGAACCTGTGGACCCTTCGGCTGAACTCTTAATGATTTTTGCCGCGCGGGCACAACATCTTAGTCAGGTTATAGAGCCGGCCTTGGAGCAGGGCAAATGGGTGCTCTGCGATCGTTTCACCGATGCGACCTTCGCCTATCAGGGCGGCGGCCGTAAATTGCCCTTAGCCACTATCGAAGCCCTGGAATCTTTGGTTCAGCGCGGGCGGCAACCGGACCGGACTTTTTATCTCGACCTTGATGTGGCGATCGGATTGGCGCGTGCCAGCAAGCGCGGCGCTGCTGATCGTTTTGAAAGCGAGGAGCGCACATTTTTTGAAGCTGTAAGAGCGGCTTATTGGGCGAGGGTAAAGGCGGATCCCCAGCGATTTTCAGTGATCGACGCGAGTGTTTCGCTGGCTGAGGTTCAGGCCAATCTTGCGGCTGCATTAGAGACTCTAGTGTCGCAGCATCTTAAGCCGTAAAAGGCGAGGGGCAGTGAATTCTTAAGCGTCGCTGGGAATGCGGTTGATCGAACTCGATCCAATCCGCGTGCAGCATAAGGCGGTCGCCGGTCGGATCGGTTTGGTAAAGTTCATCGCCCACAATCGGATGACCCAATTGTTGACAATGCACTCGTAGTTGGTGGGAGCGACCGGTCAGCGGGGTGAGTTCCAGTAGGGTCTGGCCGGCCAAATAGTCCATGACCTTGAATAAGGTATGCGCCGATTTACCTTGCAGCCAATCGACCTTTTGCCGAGGGCGGTTGGGCCAATCGCAGATCAGCGGCATTACGATTTCACCGCTCGCCGCCGTCACACGCCCACTCACCACGGCCGAGTAGCATTTGTGGACCGTGCGTTTTTCAAACTGCTGACCAAGGCTTTTTTGGGTGGCGTGGTCGAGGGCGAACAGCATGACGCCTGACGTCGCCATGTCCAGACGATGCACGACCCGAGCATTCGGGTAGCGAACCCGCAGCCTGTCGAACAGATTGTCTGGTTCACGCAGGCCCGGAACACAAAGCAGGTTTTCAGGCTTGGCGACCGCGACCAGATGCCGGTCCTCGTAAAGTATGTCCAGCATAGTTTTGATGGTGAAAGTTTGATGGCGAATCCAAAGGGGCGCCATTCTACGTGAGATTGACGGAGTTGCAGATGTCCCTTTCAGGTTTATTGCCACAGCCTCCTTATCCCTGGTTTGCGCCGGTGTGGGAGAGTTTCGCACGGCAGGTGGCGCAGGATCGGCTGCCGCACGCGCTCTTGCTGGTGGGGCAAGACGGCGTCGGAACTTTGGATCTGGCCAGAGCCATGGCGCAATTCCTATTGTGCGCTGCACCCCATCCCGGTCGCTCTTGTGGGCAGTGCCGGTCGTGTCTGCTGCTTCAGGCAGACAGCCATCCTGATCTGCACTGGGTGGTGCCGGAGGAGGGCGCCCAGTCTATCAAGATTGGGCAAATACGGGAGATGAAGGACTTTACTTATAACACTGCCCAACAGGGCGGGCGCAAATTGATCATTCTGGCTCCCGCTGAAGCCATGAATGTCAATGCCGCAAACGCATTGCTGAAAAGCCTGGAAGAGCCCAGTGGCAACTGTGTCTACCTGTTGATATGCGAGCAGCCCGCCTTCCTGATGGCCACTATTCGCAGCCGTTGTTCGCGCGTGCAGATTCGCACGCCGGATTTCACTGAAGCCTTGCAGTGGCTGGAGCGCAATAGGGTGGCAGAGGCGGAAACTCTGCTACGCGCTTCTGGTGGGCGGCCCCTGCGAGTTATGGAATGGCTCGCCAATGATCTTTGGGGGCAGAGGGCGCAGGTGCATGACGAGTTGGCAAAGCTGCTGGCCGGTTCGGTCAACTTTTTGGATTGTGCGAAGGCTCTCGGGGGCTTTGGTCCTGTGTGGGTGGTGGAACAGTTGCAGGTCTGGATTATGTCGGCCGTGCGAGCCAACGCTGCGGGTCAGCCGGATGGAGACTCCTTGGTCAACACCTTGGCACAGGTGCCAGCGTTGCGCTTGATGCAGCTTTACGATGTGCTGAGTGCAAAAAAACGGCTGCTTTTGAGTACGGCGAACCCCAATCCACAGTTGCTACTTGAAGAAATGATGATAGAACTAAAGGAATTGAGCCGGAAAAGCGGCTAAATTAAAAGACTGAGCGGTTGTGGAAGCTGCGGCCGCTATTCCTTTCCATACTAAAAGCGCGTATGTTTTCGCGTCGTAATCATTTGTCGAGGTTTTTATGGCCGGTTTAGGTGGCCCACGCAACGGTATCCTTTCTCTGACCATACGGGACAAGGCGGTGCTATACGCAGCCTATATGCCATTCATCCAAAACGGCGGTTTATTCATTCCAACCAACAAATCCTATAACCTCGGCGATGAAGTTTTTATGTTGCTGAACCTGATGGACGAGCCGGAGAAAATTCCGGTTGCGGGCAAAGTCGTCTGGATAACACCCAAAGGGGCCCAGGGCAACCGCGCCGCTGGCATCGGTGTTCAATTCAGCGGTGAAGATGATTCAGCCTCCAAGAAAATAGAGACCTACCTAGCCGGCTCCATTGATTCAGACCGCCCCACGCACACCATGTAACCCTGATGATTGTTGACTCTCACTGCCATCTTGATCGCCTTAATCTGGAGCAGTGCGGCGGCTCTCTCTCCGCTGCACTTGAAGGTGCTCGTGCTGATGGCGTTACCCATATGTTGTGCGTTTGTATCAGCGATGAGAACCGCCGCGCAGTGTTGGATATTGCCGCTGCCGACCCGCGCATTTTCGCTTCCGCCGGTGTGCATCCGTCCGATGTTACCGATGTCGTTTCGGTAGAGACACTCAAGAGCTGGTGCGACCATCCCAAGGTGGTAGCGCTTGGCGAAACAGGGCTGGACTATCACTACGCCAAAGAGAGCAGCGCTCAGCAGAAGGAAAGCTTTGCCAACCACTTGCAGGCTGCGGCGGACTTGCGCCTCCCTGTGATAGTTCATACTCGGGAAGCCCGTGCGGACACTATTGATGTGATAAAAGCCAATGGCAGCGTCGATTCGGCCGGTGTCATGCATTGTTTTACGGAATCCTGGGGAATGGCGTGTCAGGCATTGGATTTGGGTTATTACATTTCAATTTCCGGGATAGTGACCTTTCGCAATGCGGATGAACTCAGAGATGTTGCGAGGAGGGTCCCGCTTGATCGCCTCTTGGTGGAAACTGATTCACCTTACCTTGCGCCAATACCATATCGGGGCAAATCCAATCAGCCACGTTATGTGCGAGCAGTAGCGGAATATGTCGCCGACCTAAGGGGAATGTCTCTGCAGGATCTGGCGGAACAGACTTCCACCAATTTTTTCCGTCTTTTCAGACGCGCTCAGGCATAAAAGCTTTTTCGGTATGGGGCTTACAAAAGCAGGGCGCTGATGATGCTCTGGCAGATAATGAATCCCATAGCCGCGCCAGCCATGGTATCCGTCGGAAAGTGCACTCCCAATACAACCCGGGATATCCCGACCCCAACCGCCCAGGGATACATAAACCAAGCACTCCAGGGCAGGGCGAAGGCGAAGGCGCCCGCCACCAGGAATGCAGCGGAGGTGTGGCCGGACGGGAAGCTAAATTGATCCGCTGGTTCTATAACGCTACGATAGCCGGGAATCGCTGCCGGCGGCCGGTTGCGACGGAACAGCGTCTTCAAGACGAAATAACAGATCCTTTCTACGACGAAGCCTGCAATTAGCAGTTGCACCAGCGGCCAGTTTTGCAGCAACACAAAAATCAACCCCGCTAATGCGTACAATGGGCCGTTCGCAGTATAGGAGCAGACCCTAGCGGCGGGTATGGTAAGAGCCCTGTTTTTACGCCTGAGACACCAGTCAAAGGCTTTCAAGTCGAAATTATGGATGCTCGTCAATAGTAGATACATGGCATTCTCCTGTTTTCCCTTAACCTAACGCCCTAATGTGAAGCCAATATTGCAGTGTTGTTGCAGTTTTGCGACAACGTTGTACCAATCGAATCGATATATGAGGTGAAGAAAAGTGAGACAAAAACTGCTCGCTATGCTGCAACTGCAGGATGAAATGAACACTCGGGTACACCCCGCTTGGCGCGAGCAGGGCTATGAATGGTACCGGGCGATTTGGATTGAGTGCGCCGAACTGATGGATCATTTCGGCTGGAAGTGGTGGAAGAAGCAGTCGCCCGACCGGGAGCAGGTGGTGCTCGAATTAATCGATATTTGGCATTTTGGCTTGAGCAGCCTGCTGCAAGTGGAATCCTCGGTTGATGCCATCGCTGATCAACTTGAACGCGCCATGGTGGCGACTGCGCCAAAGCAAGAATTCCGCGAAGATGTCGAGGCTTTCGTGCAGCAGATCATAACCAGTCGCAAGTTCGATCCGGCATTGTTCAATCAGCTGTTGTGTCACATGGATGTATCCCTCGACCATCTGTACCGCTCCTATGTCGGCAAGAACGTCCTTAATTTCTTCCGCCAGGACAGGGGCTACAAAGAGGGGACTTATGCGAAGGTATGGCACGGGCGCGAGGATAATATGCACCTAGTGGAAATCCTCGAGGTGCTGGACAGCAATAGTCCTTGTTATCGGCAAGATATTTATCACGCGTTGACGGATCGATACCCGGCCTGACCGCCGGCCCTGCCGATAATGACATTTCCATTCATTAATCTATAATGGCGCCGCATTTTAACCCGCCGGCCCACCAGTTCACGCGCCCAGCGTGCCAGGGCTTAGCTTAACCTCGGTCGCTGGCATTTGATGTTGCTGCCGATCCTCACTCATTGCTAAACGGAGATCTATCGTGAAAGCACCCGTACGAGTTGCCGTAACCGGCGCAGCCGGTCAAATCAGTTATTCCCTTCTGTTCCGCATAGCTTCCGGTGAAATGTTAGGCAAAGACCAACCAGTGATATTGCAGCTGTTGGAGATCACTCCCGCACTGAACGCACTTAAAGGCGTGGCGATGGAGCTGGACGACTGCGCATTCCCCCTGTTGCAGCAGATCATTTGTACCGACGATCCCTCTGTTGCTTTCAAAGATGCTGAATACGGACTGCTGGTTGGCGCCCGTCCGCGTGGGCCGGGAATGGAGCGTAAAGACCTGCTGGAAGCCAACGCCGCGATCTTCTCCGTGCAGGGCAAAGCGATCAATGACCACGCCTCACGTAAGATCAAAGTTTTGGTGGTCGGTAACCCTGCGAACACAAATGCCCTGATTGCGCAAAGAAATGCACCGGATCTTGACCCGCGTCAGTTCACCGCTATGACCCGTTTGGACCACAACCGCGCCGTAACGCAGCTCGCGCAGAAGCTGGGTGTTTCCATTGATCAAGTCACCAAGATGACGATTTGGGGCAACCATTCATCTACTCAGTACCCAGATCTCTTCCACGCGATGGTCAACGGCGGTGTGGCAATCGAGAAAGTTGAGAAAACCTGGTACGAAAAAGAATTCATCCCTACTGTTCAGCAGCGCGGTGCCGCCATTATCGCGGCACGCGGCGCGTCTAGTGCTGCCTCTGCTGCCAATGCGGCAATCTGCCACATGCGCGATTGGGCGCTTGGTACGCCTGATGGCGACTGGGTCAGCATGGGAGTCTACAGTGACGGCAGCTACGGTATCGAGGAAGGCTTGATCTACTCTTTCCCCTGCGTATGTAAAGGTGGCGACTGGCAGATTGTTCAGGGGCTGGATATTGACAGCTTCTCCCGCACAAAAATGGATGCTACGGCGCAGGAGTTGAAAGAAGAGCGGGATGCGGTGAAATCTTTGCTGCCCGCCTGATTAAAACCAGCAACATAAAGTTCGCAAAAGCCGCTTTGTCATTGATAAAGCGGCTTTTTCATTGATTGGAAAACGGGTTATGTCATCTTTGAAAATTGGCAGTAAAGCACCTTCTTTTTCTGCTCTTAATCAGCAGCAAGTCGAAGTAACCTTGAAAGATTTCGCGGGTAAATATCTTGTTCTGTATTTTTACCCAAAGGCATTGACCCCTGGATGTACGACACAAGCGTGCTCTATACGTGATATTAAACAAGAACTTGATGCCAAAGGAATTGCGATTGTTGGTATCAGTCCAGACCCTGTCGCAAAACTGCAGCGATTCCGCGATAAACACCAGCTGAATTTTGATCTCTTATCTGACGAAGATCATGCAATTGCCCAGGCCTACGATGTATGGGGGCTCAAGAAATTTATGGGGAAAGAGTTTATGGGAGTGATCAGAACAACTTTTATCATCGATGCAAAGGGTAAAATCGCGGAAGTCCTAGACAAATTCACCACCTCTTCCCACCACTTGGCACTATTGGATTGGTTTGATGCCCGTTAAATTGGATTTGCAAGATTAAATAAACGGACAAACTTCACTCGTTTCTTAACTTTTAGCTGGCATATCTTAGTGTCGTGATTCAAACAATTGCATGAAGAGTGTTGTTTAAAATTGCGGCAAAATTGATTAAGCTGATGCGAATTTTTTGCGGATCCGCGTTTGCCTGCGCCGTATTGGATGCAGATGGGGTTCGGGGTAGGAAGTTAGTGTGGGATAACTAATGGCATTTAAATGAGCTTAGTGGCGTCGTCAGGCCTAGTTCTTTGCGCGACATAAGCTTAATTTATCGGCCTCGAAATCCTGCTTCATTTAGATGGCTAATAAATAAAAAGAACCCACTTAATAATCGAAGAAAAGGTGAACCACTTGAAGCTCAATATCAGCAGCAAGACATCTCCGGAGTACATCCGCGCAGATTTTCAATTCAATGCCGACTTCCGCGATTTCAGTCAGCGCATCAAGTATCTCTACCAGGTTCTTGCGGGTACACCGCAATACGCAGCGGACCGCTCCGGGATATCCCGTTTTTTGGATGCGGGATGCCAGATTTGGGGGTTTGAGCACGCATTATTGTTAAGAAAATTGTCGCAACAGGTTGCCGAAGTAATGGCGACCACTGAAGCCGATCATGACGATGAGCCGTTCTATATGGGGCAACACATCCATATAGAGGGGACCCCCTCCGAGGAGGTCTTTGCAGATGGCAGTTCACATCATTTCAAAAAGATCCCCTCTTTGGGTGCCTATTCGGGAGGCTTTGCCTATAATGGGGTCGATGTCAATACGTATCTCGGCACTTTGGTATCCCCTTCGTCAATGGAACCGATGGTGGTTTGTTTCTTCTCATCGACCCCCAAAGACCTGGAATTCAAGGCTGAAGATATAGAAACCATAGAACTCTTGGCAGAAGGAGTGGCCTGTATGATTGATCTACAGAAGGCACAAGCACAACGCAAAATGACCGATCAGGCGATGTTCGCGCTGGGATCGGTTAAGACGCTAGACGAGTATCTCCAGCAGGCTAAGCTCCCTGAGGTGTATGGCGTCCCTGCGCGTGTTGTTGAAGTTCTGCAGAAGCGGATCGGACATGCACAATTGGGTATAGGCCATGTTGCTGAAGAGCTGAATCTGTCCAAGCGCACTCTGCAGCGTCGTCTCCAACAGCAAGACATTAGTTTTGCTGAGTTGCGAGACCAAGTGAGATTCCATTACTCCATCGATTATCTGATAAAACAGCATCTCAGTATCGATAGTATTTCCGCTTCATTGGATTTTTCCGATAGAACCAGTTTCACCAACGCATTCAAACGTTGGACGGGGTTATCTCCCAGTACATTCCGCAAGCTCTTCCGCGATTACGTTTAATCTCTTCTGGCGGAGCCTTCGGCTCCGCCGATATCTCCTGCTCCCGGCATTGCCCGCATTCGTGAAACTCTGTAGAGTTGCAAGCCGCAATTTTTAGTCTCTTTTGAATATAAACGAGGTTCTTCATGTCTTTTTTTATTGCCGAGGCGTCTGCTCAGGCTCAGTCAGCCCCACCTCCGCAGGGCGGTATGATGCAGATAGTCATGCTGGTCGGACTTTTTGCGTTGATGTATTTCATGCTGATTCGCCCTCAGCGCAAGCGGCAAAAAGAACATCAACAATTGGTCGGCGGCTTGAGTAAAGGAGATGAAGTGGTGATGACGAGCGGGATGCTGGGTCGAGTTGTTGAAGTGGGTGATGTTTACATCACGCTGGACGTAGGCGGCGAAATCAAATTGAAATTTCAAAAAGCCGCTGTTCACGCGGTGTTGCCGAAAGGCACTATAAAAGCGATCTAAATTAAGCCCCGAAAGGGGCTTTTTAATGCCTCTCTGACGGCGAATCACAGTTTTTAGCCGGGTAATATTTGAAATTTCCTGGGGGTTTTGTGGAGTCACTAGTCGAAGCGATCAATGGTTTTCTTTGGGGGAAATTTCTTTGGATCGTCATCATAGCCATAGGGCTATATCTTAATATTCGGTTGCTTTTCCTTCCCATGAGGAAAATTGGTTACGCTTTTCGACAGCTTTGGAAAGGCCGCAAAGCTGTCGAAGCTGCCGGTATTAGCCCTCTGGGAACTCTGATGGTTTCGCTGTCCGCTACCATCGGCACTGGCAACATTGCTGGTGTTGCTACCGCAATAGGGATTGGTGGGCCGGGAGCCTTGTTCTGGATGTGGGTTAGCGCATTGCTTGGTATGGCAACCAAATACGCAGAATCAGTCTGTGCAGTGCATTTTCGCGAAAAAAATGTGAAGGGCCAGTACGTCGGTGGTCCGATGTATTACATCAAAAATGGCATGGGCCAGAGCTGGATGTGGCTTGCGGTACT
The DNA here is from genome assembly GCA_052039425.1 of Sphingobacterium griseoflavum. GTDB lineage: Bacteria > Pseudomonadota > Gammaproteobacteria > Pseudomonadales > Cellvibrionaceae > UBA5868. Next base: position 14,094 of record JBQGED010000257.1, read on the forward strand.
GTTTGCCGTTTTCGGTGCTTTAGCCGGATTTGGTATTGGCAATACGGTGCAAGCTCACTCCGCTGCAGAGGCGCTGCAAGTGGCTTTTGGTATCGACAAGCACTGGTCCGCTTTGATCATGATGTTGGTGGTTGCTCTGGTACTATTGGGGGGGCTGCGAGGTGTTGCGCGCACCGCCACCGCTTTGGTGCCGTTTATGTCAGGACTGTACTTGATCGCTGGTTTGATCGTGGTGCTATCCAACCTTTCCGCTGTTCCCCAAGCCTTTTTATTGATCATTGAAACCGCTTTTACCGGTACCGCGGCATCCGGAGGTTTTGCTGGTGCCGCGGTCGCTCTGGCGATTGAAAAGGGGATAGCACGCGGCGTTTTTTCTAATGAGGCAGGGCTTGGTAGTGCCCCGATAGCGCATGCTGCGGCAGAATCGAACAGCGCTGTGGAGCAGGGTTGTGTCGCGATGCTTGGAACTTTCATCGACACTTTGGTGATCTGCACAGTGACTGGTCTGGCAATTGTGGTGACAGGTGTGTGGGATGGTGATGCTAAAGGAACTGCGATGTCACAGGCGGCTTTTGCCTCGGTGCTGCCTTATGGCGGTCAGATTGTTGCCTTGAGTTTGTCGCTATTTGCTTTCACTACGATTCTCGGATGGAGTTATTACGGCGAGCGCTGCGCCGAATTTCTTTTCAAAAATAAAATTACGCTTTTTTATCGTGGTCTTTGGGTGTTGGTAGTCCCGGTGGGAGCGCTGATGAGTTTGGATCTTGTATGGAGCATCGCGGATATTTTGAATGGGCTTATGGCTATTCCCAACGTCATTGCACTTTTTGCTCTCAGCGGTCTGGTGGTGCGTTTAACGTGCGACCACTTTAAGGTCCGCGAGAATAATTAAGGGGCCAGGAATTATGCCGAAAGGTTTTGGCAGCAAGCTCGTCATCGCCATCTCGTCACGCGCATTATTTGATTTGGATGAAAGTCATGCGGTTTTCCAGTCGGACGGGCTGGACGCATATTCGCAATATCAGATTGATCATGAAGACGACATTCTGATGCCGGGAGACGCTTTCCCTATGGTCAAAAAATTACTCCATATCAACGAGTTGCTGGGTGGTGAACCGCGTGTTGAAGTCATTCTTCTATCGCGCAACAGTGCCGACACAGGGCTGCGCGTCTTTAACTCTATCAATCATTACGGTTTGAAAATTACTCGGGCCGCGTTCTGCGGCGGAGAGAGTCCGTATCGATACATCGAGGCTTTCAACTGCCACCTTTTTCTCTCCACTGATGCTGGTGATGTGTGTCAAGCGCTCGACCGCGGTGTTGCCGCGGCGACGCTGCTGACATCAAAAAAGGGGTCGCAAGAATCCATGCAACTGCGATTTGCCTTCGATGGGGACGCAGTGTTGTTTTCAGATGAGGCTGAGAGAATCTTTAAAACCCAGGGGCTGGAAGAGTTCGCCAAGCGCGAGCGGGAATCCGCTAGAACCCCTTTGAGCGGTGGACCGTTCAAATCTTTTCTAGCGGCTTTGCAGGGGCTGCAAAAAGAGTTCGGGCGCGATGAATGTCCAATTCGAACCGCATTGGTCACAGCGCGTTCCGCTCCTGCGCATGAACGGGTCATCCGGACGCTGCGAGCTTGGGATATTCGCCTAGATGAATCGCTTTTCTTGGGAGGTTTGGACAAGGGTGTGTTTTTAAAGGCTTATGGGGCGGACGTCTTCTTTGACGACCAGGCCACTCATTGTATCTCCGCCCGCGAGCATGTAGCGACCGGCCATGTCCCCCACGGCAT
>JBQGED010000258.1:0-3063 GCA_052039425.1 Sphingobacterium griseoflavum
AGGTGCCGTGACGGACAGGCTTTTGCCGTCTGGCAGGTTCAGGTCGAGTTTTTCCGCATGCAGGAAAAGGCGCCGACTGCCCATTTCTCGAAAGGATTCATTCAAAGGAGTATCACCATATTTCTCATCTCCGACCAGGGGGCAGCCTTTATGGAGAGCATGCACACGGATCTGGTGGGTTCTACCGGTAACCGGTGATGCCCGCACCAGAGTTGCCAGAGGGAACGACTCCAATACCTCGAATCGCGTCAATGAAGGCTTGCCTTCGGCATTCACCCGTACGATCCGTTCACCGTTGTTTTGCACAAATCGCTTTAAGGGTACGTCAATCGCAGCAACACCCTTCGGCCAAGCGCCCTGCACCAGCGCAATATAGGATTTCTGCACCCCCTCGCGCTCACGCAGACCTTCCTGGAAATGCTTCAGCACTGAACGCTTGCGCGCGATCATCACACAACCGGATGTCTCCCGGTCGAGGCGATGAATCAGCTCCAGGAAACCGTGGTGGCCTGGCATCTGGCGCAGCGCTTCGATCAGACCAAGCGAGATTCCGCTACCGCCGTGAACGGCCAATCCCGCCGGTTTGTTGACGATCAACAGCCCTCCTTCATCGTAAAGAATCGCCTGCTGTAAATGTTGTACAAGGGATTGTCCTGGGGCCGCGACCGGTTGGGTTTCCGCCAGCCGGAGCGGCGGCACCCTGACGACGTCACCAATTTGCAGACGCAAATCCGGCTTCGCCCGGCCCTTGTTGACTCTTACCTCACCTTTGCGGATCACCCTATAGACTGCTGATTTGGGTACCCCTTTCAGCCGGGTTGCCAGATAGTTGTCCAGCCGTTGCCCCTCCTCGTCCGCACTGACAGTGAATAACTGGACTTTGGCCGACATCTGCAACCCCCGATTGGAAAAGGCGGCATATTACCAGTTTGGCGACGCGATCCTCCTGTAAAAGCATGCATTTTCCCCTTGCCAATCAAATCGCCGCCGGTCAAAGACTCTGATCACAAAATTGAAACCCTATCGGCGAGCTGCTATATTCGGAGTCTGTGCGACTACTGGAACCCCACTGCTTCTGCCGACTTGAAACGTCGCAGCGCTATACGAAGCAGCACCATGGGTGAATATCCGGCAGTCACACAAATTGGCCGTTGTGCAGGCCGCAGCAAAGAACGTAGACGTCCGGCAATCCGGCCGGACAAAAACTAAGATTGAGATCTGCGCTTTAGAGGGCGCACCCGACAAGAAATATCAAGAAGAAGAATAAGGAGATCTGTGTAGCAGATCCTGCGTTTGAGTCCAGCCCAGGTGTTTTGGTTAGAATCCGCCCAAAGCGTTGAATCACGAAAAACCAAACTCAAAACCGCAGCCGTGAATGCATGTCACCGCCGTTATCGGTCAGCAGTCACAACGAAACGCTACACAAGGCTGATGCAAGCCCAATACATCTCCCCGCCTACTGAAGACCATAGTTTGAAAAGACTGACGACAGAACAGACCTTAAGCCACAGAGCGAGCCATCACCGGCTCACAAGGCAAGCCAGCACTCAGCTGACCTCCCGATCGGGCCAGGCGATCCGCGTATTTGTGCGCCTGACCAAAGGCTTTCGGCAAGACCCACCTGTAAAATCCGGTCCCGCTATCACGCTTCGAGGCAATTCCGTCTCTGATTCTCTCATAGGGTGTTCTTACTGAGCGCATATCTCACAACCGAGATATGCCAATGAAAAGAATGCTTATTAATGCAACACAGCCCGAAGAAATCCGGGTTGCCATGGTGGATGGCCAATGGCTTTACGACCTGGATATCGAAGACCGCCAGAAAGAACAGAAAAAAGCCAACATTTACAAGGGTAAAATCACCCGCGTTGAAGCGAGCCTCGAAGCCGCTTTTGTCGACTATGGCGCAGAGCGCCACGGTTTCCTCCCTCTCAAAGAGATCTCCCGCGAATACTTCCTCCGCCAAGACCAATCGGACGGCAGGGTCCGTATCAAAGACGTCGTTAAAGAAGGCATGGAAGTCCTGGTTCAGGTTGAGAAGGAAGAGCGCGGCAACAAAGGCGCCGCTCTGACTACTTTCATCAGCCTCGCCGGCCGCTATTTGGTGTTGATGCCCAACAACCCCCGAGCGGGTGGCATCTCCCGCCGCATTGACGGCGATGATCGCAGCGAACTCAAAGATGCGATGAGCCAACTGGAAGTGCCCAACGGCATGGGCGTAATCGTGCGCACCGCTGGCGTCGGTCGAAGCGCCGAAGATCTGCAATGGGACCTGAACAGCCTGATGCAGCTGTGGGAAGCCATCAAAAAACAAGCGGATGAAGTCAAAGCCCCGCACTTCCTGTGGCAGGAAGGCAATGTCATTATTCGCGCGATCCGCGACTATCTGCGTCCGGATATCGGCGAAGTGATGGTTGACAACCGCCAAGCGTACAACGACTGCATCGACTACATGACGCGAGTCATGCCGCAGAACAAAAACAAAGTGAAGTTTTATGAAGAGCAGGTTCCGCTCTTCAACCGTTTCCAAATCGAAGGCCAAATCGAAACCGCGTTCGAGCGCGAAGTGAAGCTGCCCTCCGGCGGCTCCATCGTCATCGACGTGACGGAAGCCCTGGTGAGCATCGATATCAACTCTTCGCGTGCGACCAAGGGTGCGGACATCGAAGAAACCGCCCTGGCGACAAACCTCGAAGCAGCGGACGAGATCGCCCGCCAAATGCGGCTGCGCGATATCGGCGGTCTGATCGTGATCGATTTTATCGATATGCAGCCGGTCAAAAACCAGCGCGAAGTGGAAAACCGTATGCGCGACGCCCTCAGTATGGACCGCGCACGTGTACAGATTGGCCGTATTTCCCGTTTCGGCCTACTGGAGATGTCACGCCAGCGCTTGCGCCCGTCACTGGAAGAAACCACCTCCAAAATCTGCCCTCGCTGTAACGGTCAAGGTACGATCCGCAGCACTAAATCTTTAGCGCTGTCGATCCTTCGCTTGGTGGAAGAAGAGGCTAAAAAAGAGCGCAGCGCCGAAATTCGCGCTGTGGTGCCCGTCACTGTCGG
>JBQGED010000259.1:0-5060 GCA_052039425.1 Sphingobacterium griseoflavum
TTCATTTTCTTCGTCGAGCGCCAGGCCGACAAAATATTGGCCGTCGTCGGTCAGTGCTTTGGAATTTTCAAATTCATAACCCGCGCTGGGCCAGTAGCCGCATATTTGCGCACCGCGCTCTACGAGTTTGTCGTGCAAGTAGCCGAGTGCGTCAAGAAACCATTCGGGGTAGCCGACCTGATCGCCGAGACCGTAAAGCGCGACTTTTTTGCCGCTCAGATCCAGATCGTCAAGCTCCGGCCAGATCTCCTCCCAATCTTCCTGCAATTCACCATAGTCCCAGGTGGGAATGCCAAAAATCAGGTGGTCGTAAAACTGCGCGGTAATAACCGGCGTATCGGCAATATTGAACAAATCCACGCGCTCTTCGCCGATGCGAGCGCGGATTTTTTCTCCGGTCATTTCGGTGTAGCAGGTGGAGCTGCCGTAAAACAAGCCGATGGGGGCGCGCGCACTCATAGGTGTTTACTCCAGTCTTCTGCCCAAGTGCGCGCTTCAGCAACGGGGTCATCGCTGTATATGGCATCAAGGACCAAGGGTTCACCGATACGCTGCGCACCCAGGTCTGCCATGGCGTCATCCAGGGTTTTGCCGGCTTGAGCAAAATTTGGATAGGAGCTGTCGCCCAAATTGATCACACCGTAACGGCGGTCGGCGATCCGGGGAAAGTCGTTTTTCAGGTGCTCGTGGAAGGGCACTATATTTAGTGGCAGATCGCCCATGCCGGTATTGGACGTGCAGATCAAAATCACATCAGAGGGATTTTCGTCCAGCTGCCCTTTATGAAAATCGGCGTTCAGACGCACCTCGTGACCAGCGGCGCTTAAGAACTGCTGAACGGCCTGGGCGACTTCGATAGCGGTTCCCATGACAGAACCGACGATGATATGTATAGCGGCCATAAACTGCGGTGTTGTGAAAACGGACCGCAATGGTAGAGCGGTGGGTGAGACAGATCAAATCGACTGTTTACGCGCAGGTGACGGATTGCGCACAGAAGCTCCCTTGGTAAATCGCTTAAATATGCTCGAAATTGCTGTTACAGATGATGTAGCCATGCACAAGACGTCGCTTTTTTGGTTCAACAATGACTTGCGCGTCAGTGACAATCTTGCACTGCAGCAGGCGGCGCTGCGGTCGCGCCGCCTATTGTGTCTCTATTGCGTAGAACCTCACTGGTACAGTCCGAACCGTTATGTATGTCATGGCATATGGCAGGCACGTTGGCGGTTTCTGCGGGAATCCTTGGATGAGTTGGGGCGCGCATTGGCGGAGCTTGGTCAGTCGTTGCACATCATTTATGGCGACTCGCTTTCCAGTCTCGTGCACCTGATCCGCGAGTATTCTGTTGAGGCGGTTTTCCGGTCCAACCACTCCGGTTTTTACGAAAATCAGTATTGGCTGTTGTTGCAACAGCATTTTCCCGCGGTTGAATTCCAGCAGTTCCATACCCACACCCTTTTTCGCCCGGACGAGCTGCCGTTTCGTCTTTATGAGCTGCCCCCGGTATTCAGCCAATTTCGTCTGCAGGTGGAAGATATGCCGGTGCGTCCTCCGCTGGGGGCGGTGATCAGGCTGCCGCCACCGCCGGAAAAACTCGACCGCAATCTGCTGGCGCTACCGGCGGTGAATCACTTGAGTGAGACACCGTTTGCCGGTGGGGAGAAAAACGGCTTGCGACAATTGGAAGACTATTTTTCCAGCGACTATCCAGCGCAATACAAGGCAACACGCGATCAATTGGACGGTTGGCAAAATTCTTCCAAATTATCGCCCTGGTTGGCTAACGGTTGCATTTCTGTACGCCAGATGTGCGCGGCAATAAAAAAATACGAAAAGCGCAATATCGCCAATCAATCTACTTATTGGCTGCATTACCAATTGTTATGGCGGGAGTATTTTCACTGGTATGCCTATAAAAACCAGCAGAAATTATTTGTATTCCGCGGCACAAAAATGCACAAACCTTTAGCGAGTTTTTATCCGGAGCGCTTTCAACGATGGTGTAAGGGCGAGACGCCTTATCCGCTGATAAATGCTTGTATGAAAGAGCTCAATCAAACCGGCTATATGAGCAATCGCGGCCGCCAGGTAGTCGCCAGTTGCCTGGTCAATGAACTCGGTCTCGACTGGCGTTATGGCGCCGCTTATTTTGAACAACATCTGCTGGATTATGATGTGGCCGTCAATTGGGGCAACTGGCAATACATCGCCGGAGTGGGGGTGGACCCGCGCGGCAAACGTCATTTTGATATCGATAAACAAACCGAGAGTTGCGATCCGGAAGAAAAATTTATTCAGAAGTGGCAGGGTGACGCGGCCGTCACCGAATTGGATTCCGTGGATTACAACGGATGGCCGCGTGCCTGAATCATGTGGAATATCCATGGTTATAAGGGCCAGGTTCTTTTATTTCTCTCCCTCCCTAAAATCCCTTATAACCCAAAAACGCCTGAGACCTGGATCTCATATCCGCTTGTTGATGCTTCTTTGACTGGTCTCCTGTGTATAAGATTTCGCCAATTCGTAGTGGTCGATTAGGGTTAAATTGTGCGAATTCCTTCATTCCCGAGTTTTTGTCTCGCCCTCTGCATGAGCTCCTCCGCCTACGCCGAACTCTCGATCAACGATCTGCCGTATCTTCAAGGTACCCCCTTCGCCGATGCTTCCTGGGAAATTCAAGATTATTCCCACGACAGTGAACGGATTCAATGGATATGGCTACAACAGGGCGCACAGTCCGCCTATATCATTTATCCGTCCGACGACGATGTTCTGCTGCCGGATTATTCCTTGATTCCCGCCAGTGTTGATCAAATGACTTTACGTTTTACGGGCGGCGCGGAGCAGGAATTGCAATTCACCCGCTTCGGCAACGCGCATTTCACCTTGGTCGGAGAAACTGCGCTGGTGCGTTATACCGCCGTTGCTGCCAATACAGCTTCTGGCGCCTATCCGGGCGACCTGAGCATGGATGCCAAAGAAATCCATATGGAAGGGGAGTTGATGCTCGACGGCAGCATGGATCTGGCGGCGCAGGAGACTGTGGGTCTTTACGGTTTTATTGCCGTGGAAGACCAGCTATCGATACGCGCAGCCACTGGCGTGGTTATGGGGTCGGTGGAGAACGAAGGTGTAGTGCTGGACACTTGTGCAATCCATTCGGGCGGTTTTGCAAAAATCCAGATTGAGTCCGTGTTCAGTACCAAAGGTTGTTTAGGTGACATCGTTATTTCTGCCGACAGCGACACTCAAACGGATGGTTCCGCTCCGCAAAAGGCGACTGTGCAAGCTCATCATAGCAGCGCCAGTAAAGGCGGCAGCACCGACACAGGGTTGCTGATATTGCTGGCTATGTTATTCGGCCTAACTCGCTTCTTTATAAAAAGATAAAAAAATAAATCCGCTCGGGCAGGCCATCCAGTCTGCGACTCTTCCCGTTATTACGATGACTTGCCAAACCGCAGTTCCCACTTACACTTAATCTGTAATCGAACGAACAGTAAGTTCGTTGCACTCCCTTTCTTCTCTCAGTGGATGTCTACAGCGGATTGACGGAAATCTGTCGGAAAAATCATTTTTTCTGACTGCAGGCCGCTGTATGCCTGACTCTTGACGCCAGAGGCTTTTTAATAATGAGCTCCATGGGCATACGCCAGAAATTATTGCTTTCTTTTGGTGCTGTTCTTTTGATATTTGTGGTGACCACCGCCACCGTTTATTCACAAGTGCGCTTTTTGTTGGACAACAGCCATTGGACGCAGCATACCTATAAAGTGGTCAGCCATGTTGAAAACCTGCTGCTGTCTCTCGTCAATATGGAAACCGGATTGCGCGGTTACCTGCTCGCAGGGGAGGAGCACTTTCTTGAACCCTACCGAAGCGGGGAGGCGGAATTTAAAAAACATTTTGATGAGGTGACGACACTTACCGCTGATAATCCAGCGCAACAAACCCGCCTGCGCTCTCTGGAAACCGAATTTCGCGATTGGCAAAAAAATATTGTCGAGCCGGAAATTGAATTGCGACGCAAGGTTAACCGGGGAACTGAATCATTTGATGCCGTTACTGAAGCGGTACGAGAGGGGAAAGCCAAGGTATATATGGACAGAATGCGTAGCCTGCTTGAAGAAACGGAGAGTAATGAGCATGCACTGCTCGCCGTTCGCAGCGAAAAAATGCAAGAGTCCGAGCAAATTACCAAACTTGTCATTGTCATCGGCGTTATTTTTTCCGTCGCCGGCGGCATCATAATTTCTCTGCTTATAGGCCGCAGCGTGCTGCGCGTACTCGGTGGCGAGCCTGAGTATGCAAAGCAAGTGACAGAGGTGATTGCGCAGGGTGATTTATCGCGCAGTATCGATGTGCCCGCCGACCGCAACGATAGTTTATTGGGCACGCTAAAGCGTATGAATACGGAATTGCGCAAGCTGATTACAACGGTGCAGGATAACGCGGAACAGGTCCGCGGCCGCTCCGGATCACTGGCGCTTTCCGCGCAGGAAATATCAAAATCCTCGGCGCAGCAAAGTTCCTCCACAGGCAATATGGCCGCCTCTGTGGAACAGCTTACGGTTAGCATTAGCAGCGTATCCGAAAGTGCGCAGGAAGCTCTCAGTCATAGCAAAGAGTTGCGTCAGGTCTCCCTCGAAGGTGAATCGATTATCAATAATACGTTGCGGGAGATGGGCACCATTGCTGATCTTGTGAATGTGACCGCGAATGCTGTCACCCAGATGAGCGAAAGTTCTCGCCAGATTTCCACCGTAATTGAAGTCATCCGCGAGGTAACGGAGCAAACCAATCTGCTGGCGTTAAATGCGGCTATTGAGGCAGCGCGCGCAGGTGAAATGGGACGGGGTTTTTCTGTGGTTGCGGATGAAGTGCGCAAACTAGCGGAGAAAACCTCCGAATCCGCTAACGAAATCGCCCACACCATTTCGCAGGTTCGCTCCAGTACTGAAGAAGCCGTGTCGCGTATGGGCCGGGTGGTGGAGTCGGTATCCAACGGCCAACAAATGGCGCAAAACGCCGGCTCAAAAATCGCCGCTATCCAGGAA
>JBQGED010000260.1:0-2683 GCA_052039425.1 Sphingobacterium griseoflavum
ATAGATGACACTATTGAAAACCCCAACGGCATCTCTTTATCGCCCGACCAAAAAACGCTTTATGTCGCTGGCGGCACGGTTGTGCGCGCCTATCCCATTGAAAACGGCGTAGTCGGCGCAGGCCGCGATATTCTCAGCGTCGACACCCCGGATGGTATGGCGGTAGATTGTTTGGGCAACCTCTACATCACAGAACACACCAAGCAACACATTCGCGTGATTACGCCGGCGGGAGAAGAAATCGCCAAAATCAAAGTAGATGCAAATATTACCAACGCGGCCTTTGGTGGGCCGGAGCGTAAGACCTTGTTTATTACAGGCGCTGGGGCGATTTGGAAATTGGAACTGGATGTGGCGGGATATCCGTATTGAGATAAAAAGTTTAGCCCTCCCCTTATGGGGAGGGAATTTCACTCGTTAAACGATTTACAACCGATCAATCTCATCCCGCAACTTAAACCGCTTCGAAGTCACATACGCCTCTAATTTCCGCAGGCGGTCTTCTACTTTGCTGAAGCGGTCTTGCACACTGTTGAGCACGGATTTGCGTTCGAAGCTGCTGTCGAAGCGGCTTCTTAGGCGACCGTCGTCATCGGTGAGGGTATCGGGGTCGTTGTCGAGGGCGAAGTAGGCGACCACGTAGGCGATCAGCGCAACTTGCAGAGTCATAAACAGTGCGACGACGAATAAAATTCGCACCAGTTTACGATCCACCTCAAAATAATCCGCAAGACCTGCGCACACACCACCCACTATGCCTTTGCGGCGGTTGCGATAGAGTTTTTTGTCTCCGCTAAACCGGCTCATAGTTCACTTCTCCAGTTGGGGTGTTGTTTATCCAGAATGGCTTCCAGCGTTTGCAGGCGTTTTTCCATGACTTCCGCCTGGCCAAGCAGGTGCTCGATTTTGCGCTTTTCTTCTTGAGCACCTCCAACCACCTGCCCATCACCCGTTTTTCCAAATAGCCGCGTCATGATCCAAATCGGAATAATAAGCGCACAAATGGCAAAACTCAGTGCAATGATCCCTCCGGCTGTTTCAATCATGATTATCTCCTTACCTTAGATTGTTTATTGCTTGCCAATTTTAGCTTTCAGCGCTGCCAATTCAGCTTCGATCTCTTCATCTTTGGCTAACTGATCAATTTCGTCTGCCAAGGATTTTTTGCCGAGATCGTAAGATTCGACGCGCCCTTCCAATTCATCCAGCTTGCGCTCGTAACCTTCCAGGCGCGACAGCGAATCCTGCAATGCCGAGCTGCTTAAGGATTTGCGCGCGCGCAATTTTGAGTTCGCGGCAGAATGGCGCATCACCAGAGTTTTTTGCCGAGTTTTGGCTTCTGCAATTTTTTGTTGCAATTGAGTAATTTCGCTTTCGAGTTCAACCAGGCTGTTTTCCAAAGTGTCGAGTTCGATATCCACATCCTGGGCGTCTTTGACAAAGCGCAGCCGCTCCGCCAATGCGCCTTTGGCCAAGTCGTCACGCCCTTTGGTCAATGCCAGTTCCGCCTTGCCCTGCCAGGCTTCCGCCTGATCGAGCAGCAGTTGCTTACGGCGCAGCAGTTCTTTTTTATCGGCGATGGCTTTGGCGGACACAGTGCGCACCTCTACCAGAGTTTCCTCCATTTCCTGAATGATCAGGCGGACCATTTTTTCCGGGTCCTCCGCCTTGTCCAGCAGGGAGTTGATATTGGAGTTAATGATGTCGGAAAAGCGCGAAAAGATGCCCATGGCGGTGCTCCTTGTCTGTGTTTGGTTTGAGTGTCTACCCCATTACAGCATCCATGCCAACGCAACATAATTAGAGCAACCCATTGTTTTTAAAGGCGTTTATAAAAACCAACAAAAATAAATTCTTCCTCGGATTGGCTTATATCGCTATAGTTTGGCGAAAATAACCAAAATATAGCCAAATGAAACAGCCAGAACATAAATTAATCGGCGAATCCAACGCTTACCTTACGGTCCTGGAGCAAGTTTCCCGTCTCACCCTACTGAACCGGCCCGTGTTGATTGTGGGCGAACGGGGGACGGGCAAGGAGTTGATCGCGGAGCGCCTGCATTTTCTCTCCGACCGCTGGGCCAAACCGCTGATCAAGATGAACTGCGCCGCCATCAGCGACGCCTTGCTGGAGTCGGAATTATTTGGCCATGAAGCGGGAGCATTTACGGGTGCAACCAAACGTCATATCGGCCGCTTTGAACGCGCCGATGGCGGCACGCTGTTTCTCGATGAACTTGCCACCATGTCGATGAAAACACAGGAAAAGATTTTGCGGTTTATCGAATATGGGGATTTTGAACGCCTCGGCGGCAGCGCTTCGCAAAAAGCGGATGTGCGCTTAATCGCTGCCACCAATGAAGATCTGCCATCGCTGGCGGACCAAGGGAAATTCCGCCACGATTTGCTCGATCGTTTGGCTTTTGATGTGATCACCCTGCCGCCCTTGCGCGAGCGCCCGGAGGATATTTTGTTGCTCGCGGAATTTTTCGCCGTTTCCATGTGCAAGGAATTAAGCTTGGCGTATTTTCCCGGTTTCAGTATGGATGCACAGGCGGACTTATTGGAATATTCCTGGCCAGGAAATATCCGCGAACTTAAAAACGCGGTGGAGCGCAGCGTCTATCGGCAGCAAGACAGTGATCAGCCGCTGGAACGCATTTTGTTGGATCCATTTGCTTCG
>JBQGED010000261.1:0-7946 GCA_052039425.1 Sphingobacterium griseoflavum
GCGTTACCTGGATTCTCGCTACAGTCACCAGGCACAAGTTATGACTGTCACTCCAGAGTGAAGTTCAGCAGGAGCTGAATTTATTTCCCGCGTCAGTGCGCTTCATCCCAGTTGGCTCCTACACCAACTTCGATCAACAGAGGCACGCTTAGCGACATAGCCGACGACATAAGGTGAATAATGTGCTCGCGGAATCGGTCAACGCTTTCTGTTTTCACTTCAAAAACCAGCTCATCATGAACGTGCATAATCATGCGGGCGTCACAACCGCCTGATTGCAGCCAGCGGTCTACGGAGATCATCGCTTTTTTGATGATGTCTGCAGCCGTCCCCTGCATAGGCGCATTGATCGCAGTGCGTTCCGCCGCCTGGCGGCGCATGGGATTGCGATCATTGATTTCAGGCAGGTACAGGCGGCGACCACCCAAGGTGCTGACATACCCCTGCTGCGCGGCGCGCTTGCGGGTCTCGTCCATATAGCGCCGAACGCCAGGGTATCGTTCAAAATACAAATCGATATATTTTTGCGCTTCACTCCGGCCGATACGCAGCTGCCGCGCCAGACCAAACGCCGACATACCATAAATCAAACCAAAATTGATCGCCTTCGCGCTGCGCCGCTGGTCATGTGAAACCTCATCCAAAGCGACGCCAAATACTTCCGCTGCTGTCGCCTTGTGAACATCGAGGTTGTCACCAAAGGCCTGTAACAAGCCCTTATCGCCGGATAAATGGGCCATAATCCGCAACCCGATTTGCGAATAATCCGCTGCGACAATGCGATACCCTGCAGGGGCAACAAACGCCTGACGTATGCGGCGCCCTTCCTCTGTGCGGATTGGAATGTTCTGCAAATTGGGATCGGTAGACGACAAGCGCCCCGTGGCCGCCACTGCCTGATGATAAGACGTGTGAACCCGACCAGTAGCGGTATTGATCATCTGGGGCAGCTTGTCGGTATACGTCGATTTAAGCTTCGCCAGGCCGCGATATTCCAAGAGAACGCGCGGCAGCTCGTAATCGTGAGCGAGTTCCTGCAGCACCTCTTCCGCCGTGGACGGCACCCCTGTTGCGGTTTTTTTTGTTACCGGAATCCCTTGCTCGGTAAACAGTATGTGGGCAAGTTGCTTCGGCGACGACAAATTAAATTCCTGTCCCGCCAGGGAAAATGCCGTGTTTTGCAGCTGCAGAATTTTTCCCGCAAGTTCTTCGCTCTGCTTCGCCAGAGCCCTCGCATCCACCAGCGCGCCGGTATGCTCGATCCGACTCAAGACACTTAACAGAGGTAATTCGATTTCCTCGAACACTTTTACCAAGTCCACTTCGCCGGCCAATCGCGGCCAGAGCACTTGGTGAAGACGCAATGTGATATCCGCGTCCTCGGCGGCATAAGGTGCGGCCTTTTCCAGCTCTATTTGATTGAACGTCAGCTGGCGCACGCCTTTACCGGCGATATCTTCGAAGTGAATGGTTTTATGCTGCAAATGGGTTTCCGCCAGATTGTCCATATCGTGCCGCCCGATGGAATTGAGCACGTAGGATTCGAGCATGGTATCGAAGGCGATACCGCGCAGTTCTATACCGTGGTTGCGCAACACATGGGCATCATATTTCAAGTTTTGCCCGAGTTTTTTGCGGTTTTCGTCTTCCAGCAGCGGCTTGAGTGCATTGAGGACTTTCTGCTCGGATAATTGGGGCGGCGCACCGAGATAGTCGTGTCCAAAAGGCACATAAGCGGCCTTGCCTGGCTCTACCGAAAATGACACACCGACAATACGCGCCTGCATGTAATCGAGGGATGTGGTCTCCGTGTCAAAGGCGAACAAATCCGCTGCGGACAACCGTTTAACCCATTCATCCAGATGAGCTTCCGTCAACACGGTCTCATATTCCAGGGACATTGGCTGCAACGGAACTGGAGGCTTGTCGTCCGCGGAAATCCCGGCGCCCGCTTCGAGTTCGGTCACCCAAGTTTTGAATTCCATCTCCTTAAACAACTCCAGCAGAGCGCTTTTGTCGGGCTCTCCAGGAACCAGATCTGCCAGATTGAGTTCCAGCTCGACGTCCGTCTTAATCGTGGCCAAGCGATAGGAAAGAAAGGCTTGATCCTTATGGGCTTCCAACTTTGCGGCGAGAGACTTGGCCCCGCGGACACTCAACGTCGCCACCTGATCGAGATTGGCGAAAAGCGTTTCCAGCCCCCCCACTCCGTGCAGCAGCGCCACCGCGGTTTTTTCGCCGATGCCAGGAACACCCGGAATGTTGTCAACCTTGTCACCGGTCAGGGCGAGATAATCAATAATGAGTTCCGGCGGTATGCCGAATTTCTGCTGCACACCGTCGCGATTCATTACGCTGTCGGTCATGGTGTTCACCAGAGTCACATGATCGCAAACCAGCTGCGCCATATCCTTGTCACCAGTCGATACCACCACATCGCGCTTTTGCAGTTTCGCCTGCTGAGCGAGCGTCCCTATCACATCGTCCGCCTCCACCCCTTCCACCGTCAAAAGTGGAATTCCCATGGCGCGAATGATTTTGCAAATAGGCTCCACCTGGGGGCGCAACTCCTCTGGCATCGGCGGACGATTGGCTTTGTAGTCCGCAAAAATCTCGTCGCGAAACGTTTTCCCTTTAGCATCAAAAACAACGGCCAGCGGACTATCTGGATAGTCCTTCGCCAAACGCCGCACCATGTTGATTACGCCTTTTACCGCCCCCGTCGGCATACCCTTGGAATTAGCCAACGGCGGCAGCGCATGAAAAGCGCGATAAAGATAAGACGAGCCATCCACAAGGACGAGCGGAGGAACTTGGGTCATGAGAGTACCTGTTACCGATAGATATTCAGAGCGAGGCGGGCAGCATACCTGATCCGTTACCTAGGTTCTCGCGGCCGTCTGTCGCAATCAGTTTTAATAACTTTTTAGTTTTAAAAATCAATATTTCTTTGTATGACAATCTAAAAAATATCGCGACATCACGAAGCTGTTACGCTGAATAAATTTTATTCAAATTTTTTACCTAAATAAAAACAATAGGATAAGAAATATTTTTACACATCTTACAAATCGAGCTTGCAAACGTGCGCGCATCTGTTACCATTAGTAACGCAAGGTAACACAAAGCCTGCACGACATGCCGACCACCCTTAATCGGCATTCGGTATCCAACCACCTTAGAGAGACCACATATGAACAAGCTTGGTTTTCTGCTGATAGCCGCATTAGCGTCCAAAGGCGCTCTGGCCAGCGAGGTTGGTGCCCCATTTCCACAATTGGCAAACACTACCGCCGTACTGGCTGTTGCAATTGCGGAGACTGGCGCCAGCTCCAGTCTGGCTGTTGAGCCTGAACAAGATGTCAAAGAGGCCAACCAGCATGCCCCGTTGCACACCTACACTGAAAGCGCCCTTGAAGAAATGGCGGTAGATCTGGAACAACGGATTCTGCAGGACTTGTCGGACCGCTACGCCGCTCGTTAAGTCCAATCATCGCGCCTTTAAAAAGCGCGACGCGTTACTTCTTCCCTAGAACGCCTCATGCTGAATGAGCGTTAACTTTTAAGCCCCTCCGGTCCGCTGGTATGGGGCTTTTTTTTATTGCTACACTGACTGCCCAATTAGATTCGCAGACAGGTCATGCCGACTTTTATTTTTCGCGCGCATCGTTTTTTCTTCGCTCTGCTTCTTCTACTGGCGGCCACGAATACGGAGCGCAGCTGGGCCGCTCTGGATGACCTTCCTCTTATTGGCGAAAAATTTCCGTTCACCATTTCCGCTAGCAGTAAAAGCTTGGCGAAATCCTTGGAAGAAGTGTTAAAGCAACAGCGAAAGGAAAGCCCGAGTTACGAAGATATTAACAGGATAAGAAGAGCGGGAAGATTTGACCGGGATATTATTCTGCGCTGGCTGCGCTCCGAAGGTTATTTCGCGGCGACGCTTACCACGAGATTTGAAAACAACCGCATCTATCATCAGGTGGTGGAAGGGCCGCGTTATTTAATTGAAGAACTGACAATAAAATTTCCTCCCAACATTGCCCCTCCACCGATTAAGGATTTGCCGATACAAAAAGGAAAACCGCTGCGCGCAGAAGATGTTCTGGCGGGACAAAATGCCGTTCGGGATTTCGCGACAGAGCAATATTGTTTCTTCGAAGTCAGCGTCACTTATGACGCTGAGGTTAATCACAGCTCCCGCAAGGCATTTGTTACCTACAACCTCGCCGCCAGCCCGCAAACCACTTTTGGTGAAATCGAACTCAATGGGCTCTCCGCTATAGAGGCCGATTATCTGCGTCATTACATCACCTTTAAACCCGGTGAATGTTTCAAGCGTCGACAGATTGAATTAACTCGTCTCGAACTGCTGCAAACCAATCTTCTCAGTCGCGTCGATATACGGATAGGAGATCCCAGTGACGGTAAGGTACCGATCACGTTTGAATTTTCCGAACGCAACCACCGCACACTCAAAGCTGGTGTAAGTTACGACAGCAATATAGGTCCCGGTGTCACCCTTGGGTGGGAACACCGCAACCTTTTTCACCGCGGTGAAAAATTAGATACCCAAGCCAAGGTTTCGGAGATCAAACGCGAAATCAAAGGCGAATTAACCCTGCCGCATTTTTACCGCAAAGGCCAGACGCTCGTACTTCACAGCAACCTCACTCACGAAATTCCCGACGCTTACGAATCCACATCTGGCGAGGTGGGGGTTTTGCTTACTCGCGAACTCAAACAGAACTGGTCAGCGAGTGTCGGCAGCACTCTCGAATTCAGTCGAATGATTGAGAACGAACAGAAAAATGACTTCGCTTTGTTGTCTTTTCCATTAGGGCTGGATTTTATTCGCACCAATGACTTGCTCGACCCCAGATACGGATGGGCGCTGGGACTCCGAACACGCCCTTTTGTTGATTTGTACAACACAGGTACACGTTTTGTGAAAACAACTATTGTCGCCAGCGCGTATCTGACTGAAAGCGACTGGTGGGGAGAGCCGACTCTGGCGCTGCGTGCGGCGAGCGGAACGATCACCGGTGAGGCGCTGGATGCCGTGCCGGCAGCACATCGCTACTATGTCGGCGGCGGTGGCTCTGTGCGGGGTTACGCGTATCAAAGTGTGGGCGAGCTGACCGAAGGCGAACCAGACGGCGGCCTCTCATTCGGCGAGACTGCCATAGAACTTCGCCTGCGATTCGGCGGCAACTGGGGAATGGTGTTGTTCGTCGATGGCGGCTACGCCTATCCGAGCGAAAGTCCGGGGTTTGCTGAGGATTTTCTCTGGGGCGCGGGTATAGGTGTGCGCTATTTCACGTCCTTCGCGCCTATCCGTCTCGACTTGGCCACACCATTAAATAAGCGCCGGCAGGAAAAAGACGGTGTCGAAGATGACAGCGTGCAGCTTTATATCAGCATCGGTCAGGCATTTTGATGAAAGCGTTGCGATGGTTGAAATGGGTCGGCCTCAGTTTACTGACCTTGGTGATCTGCCTCGCCTTGGCGGTCACCGCGATACTCGGCACCGAATCCGGCCGTTTTTGGTTAGTAGAGCGGGCGCTCAATTTTGCTGAAGGCGCGGGTGCTCACATCAAGTTGGAAGGCTTGCAAACCCCCCGCCTGGGTGTTTGGCGTGGCAGCCAACTACGAGTGGCATTGGATGGCCAAACCCTGCTGGAGCTGCGGGATTTCGAATTGATCTGGCGCCCACCCGCCCTGTTGCATCGCCAAGTGATGATTCACCGGCTGGCGGCTGCGCAAGTCTCCTATTTTCAGCCGTCACCCGAGCCCGAACCTGAAGAGCCAAAAGCGGAATCTGAACTCAGCGCACCCCCAGTGCAGATCGTGGTAGAAAGTCTGCAGATTGACCGGCTGAGCCTGCACAATCTTGTGCCAAACGAAACCGCGTTGCCGGACTACCGCATCAGTGGCGGGGTCGATGCCTTCGGCCCCAATTATCCCCTTCATGTCCAGTTGGAAGTCGCGTCATTGGACGGCGGGAACCTGCTGCTCAAGATCGACTCCCAAGCGCACTCCAAGCATGAAGTCCGCATAGAAGGCTCCCTGCGGGAGAACCCCGGCGGCCTGCTCGGCACCCTCGCCCGCTGGCCGGCGGGACAATCGATCCAGGCGGAATTTGTCGCCACTTTGGAGCAGGAAGAAGAGCAACTGCGCGTTGCCCTGGATAAGCTGCACTTGCCGCTGTCCGGGCATGAGCTGCAAGCACAGGGAAACATCAGCTATGCCAACGTCGAGAAAGCCCTCGCAGTGAACGAGCTGCTGATTCTTATCGATGAAAAGCCCCAAAAACTGCGCGGAGGTTATTCTCCAGTCGAACTCTGGGCGCAGCTCAACCTCGACAACTTTCCCCTCGATCTCCTCACTCCCTGGGTGGCCGACCTACAAAGCGGCAGTGTCAGCGGCAGCGCTGAATTCAATTGGCTGCATCAGGAGCCGGAACGCTGGCCCAACGCCGCCGCCGACGCCAAGGTCAGAGTGACCTATTTGAATCAGACTCTGGACGCCAGTGTTAATGGTCGCCTGGAAAACAAACTGCTCACCTTGCAATCGAGTTCGGTGCAGCTGGAAGAGACTTTGCTG
Organism: Sphingobacterium griseoflavum; assembly: GCA_052039425.1. Lineage (GTDB taxonomy): Bacteria > Pseudomonadota > Gammaproteobacteria > Pseudomonadales > Cellvibrionaceae > UBA5868. The sequence goes on from JBQGED010000261.1 coordinate 6,604, forward strand.
CGCGCCGAGGGTTTACTCGATCTAGCGGGGACAGGCAGTAATCTCAAAGGCACACTTGACCGCTTCGACACACGCCTGCTGGCCAACTGGTCGGTTCCCGTTCCCGAAGGCCTGCAGGCGCGCGCGCCACAAACCCGGTTCCTGCTGAGGGGTTCTCTGCAAAATCCACAAGTCACTGTTGAGACCTCCGTCGAAGGTCAATACCAGGAGCGTGGGTTTTCTCTGTCCGTCAAAGGCGACGCTTCGCGGGAAAAAGCGCAATTCTCCAGCGCCCAATTGGTCAGCGGCGACAGCAAGGTTCAGGCTAACGGCGTGCTCGATTGGACCGGCACTACCACCAATCTGCAGGTGAGCTTCGAACATTTAACCCAGGAGCTGCTGAGTCTGGCGCCAGAAAATATGACCGAGGCGGTACCGGAGGAATTGAGCTTTGATGCAGGTGGCGCTTTGCAGGTATCCGGGCCGTTGCAAAAACCTGCCGTTCAGATCAAAGGTGTGGTCACCGGCGCGTATCGCACCCCCGCCGAAGAACTCCCCTACCGTCTCGGGCTCGACGGCAGCGTTAAAGTGGGCACGCTGCAAGAGCTCAAGCTGGATGTGCAGCGGATGGAGCTCGACATCTTCGACAAGCCAACACTGGTGCTGAACGGACATTACGACGTGCAATCCATGGATTTGCAGCTGCGCCTGGAGGCTCTGCCGACCCGAATGCTGGCGGCACTGGGTTGGCAAAAGCTGGACGGAGAAGCTGAAGCTAACATCCATCTGCAGGGCTCGCTGAAGCAGCCGGTCATCAATGGTTTTATCGAATATCGCGATCAGCTGCCAGGGCGCGGCGGAAGGGTACCGGTCGCTATTCACACGCAGATGAATACCGAGGGCGAGGACTTCAACCTGCGCACCACTATCAAACACAACGATGAACCGGCGGGAAGTCTCACCATGTCTATTCCCCTCGGTTTATACCTACAACCGCCACCGGGACAGCAGGGCACGCCCCTGTTTCTCGACGCTAAGGGCGACTGGGACTTGCGTTTCCTGCGCCTGTTTGCCGATCTCGATAATCACCGTATTGACGGCAAGCTGGCTGCGGATTTCACGGTGCGCGGAACGGCCGAGGAGCCGCTGTTTATGGGTGAACTGAAACTGTCCCAGGGCACATACAGTAATTCCGTTACTGGCACGCAGCTGGATGACATCCAGGTCACTCTGCAAGGCAATGGACAGAGCGTATTGGTGAAAGATGCGCGCGCACGCAGCGGTGACGATGGCACAGTCACTCTCGCCGGAGAAATCCATTGGCAGGAGCAGCGACGCCAACAGCCGGACGCTATCAACCTCGC
>JBQGED010000262.1:0-2987 GCA_052039425.1 Sphingobacterium griseoflavum
CAGGAGAAAATTTGTTAATGGCGGACGTTATTTTAAAAACCCCGCAAGAACTGGACTTGATGCGTGAATCCGGCCGTTTTCTGGCTTCGGTATTTGCGTATCTGGACCAGCACATCAAGGCCGGTATATCCACCATGGATATCAATAATCTGGCCGAAGATTTTATTGTTAATCAATTGCACGCTCGCCCGGCGAGTAAAGGCCAGTACGGCTTTCAATACGTGCTCAACACCTCGCCGAATAATGTGGTCTGTCACGGGGTGCCTTCCGTCACGCAGATGCTGGAATCCGGCGACATTATCAATGTGGATATCACCCTGGAAAAAAACGGTTTTATTGCCGATTCCAGCAAGATGTACATGATCGGCGATGTCGGGCCGCACGCGCGTAAATTGGTGGAAAAAACCTATGAAGCCATGTGGGAAGGGATTCGCGTGGTCAAACCCGGCGCAACGCTGGGCGATATCGGTCATGCCATCCAACACTGCGCGACTCGCAATGGCTATTCGGTGGTGCGTGATTATTGCGGCCACGGCATCGGCCGACAAATGCACGAGGCGCCGCAAGTGACGCACTACGGCATGAAAGGCAAAGGCATGGTGTTGAAAGAGGGTATGACCTTCACCATTGAGCCGATGATCAACCAGGGAACATCCAAGGTAAAAGTGAAAAAAGACGGCTGGACCGTGGTGACCACCGATAAAAAACTCTCCGCGCAGTGGGAGCATACGGTTGCGGTGACGGCGGATGGTTATGAGGTGTTAACGCTGCGAGAAGAAGAAAGGGTGTGAAAAAAGGCCGGCGTATCGCCGGCCAAGCGCTCACTCAAGCGGAAACTTTTGCAGTATTGGCGTGAATGGTCCACAGTCGTGACATCAACGCCAGCTTGGAATTGGCCGGCACAGATTTGAAGGCTTTTATGGCTTCGTCCTTTTTATTCAGTGCCAGATAGGCGATGCCGATATTAATCTGTACATCATCCTGATTTTTAATGCCGCCTTTTTGCAGACCTTTGCTCAGCGCAGTGATCGCATTCTGATATTGGCCGTGACCTAAATAGGCTTCACCGATTTTGATCAGCGCTTCGCCGGTGGGTTTTGCCTGCGCTTCTTTTTCAAGTGACGGCAAAGTTGCCAAATCTTCTGCGGATTGTTGTTTGGCAAGATTGCGCAACTTGATCTGCCGATCTTTTTGTTCGCCCGCGCCGAGCTTGCCATTGCTGAAGCCTTCGTCCAGATAAGCCGCCGCATCACCCGGATTGTTGACGGCAAGAGCCAGCTCCGCCATTTCAATATATTCATTGGTGTCCATCAGACCTCGGTCGTGCAACAGACGCAGATAAATCATGATCTGACGGTCGGAAAAACTGGAATCCGAGGCGTAGGTGAACATATTGGACCAGTACTGATCGCTGGGAAAACGGGTCAGCAGTTGTTCCAGCGTGGCGATGATCTCCGGCTTTTTATTTTGTTTGTACTGCGCGCTCAACAACAGCTTCAGCCACTCCTCTTTTGCCGCTACACCTTTTTGCTGCGCCGTTTTCAAAAGCGACTGGGTGACGGCTTCTGCGCGGTCGAAGTCGTTGTTCAGGTAATAGGTTTCACCCAGCTGTCGCATAACCTCCAGATCGCCCGCATTCTTTTTCAGATAAAGCTCTGTGTATCGAATCGACTTGGGATAATTTTTTAACGAGAGGTACAGTTGCGAAACGGTCAATTGGCGCTTGGGAATGTCTTCCGCTTTGAATTGATTGCTCGCCAGCATTTTTTCGTAAACCGCTGCGGCGCCCGCGTGATCGTTCAGATTCATCATGCAGTAGGCCAGCATTTCATTGACGATTGCCTCTTCCGTGGGAGTCTTGTCGGGAATCGCGGCGACTTCCCTGGTTGCCGCAAGGGCTTCTTTCCATTTTTTGGCTTCCATCAAAGCGCGCGCTTTTTTCAGTGGTTTGCCGACTTTCGGGCTGACCTTTTCCGCCTTCTCAGCGGCGTACGCCGGCGTGACCGCGACGGGAAGAATAACGGCCTGAGAACAAAATCCAAGCAGGCCTATATACACACATTTGCGTAGAGTGTTTTGAATTTTCATAAATCACCTTATTCGAATTTTTCGTTGCCGATGATGCCGATATTGTCCAGTCCCAGGCGCTGCGCCGTCGCCAGTACTTTGGCGACCACATCGTATTTCGCCAGTTTGTGCGGCTTCAGATGGATCTCCGGCCGAGGTTGGGAATTGGCGGCGTGGATCATGTAGTTTTTCAGCATTTCGCCATCCCGAATGGTATTGCCGTCCCAGCGGATAACGCCGTCGAAATCAATTTCGATGGATACCACCACCGGTTTTTCCAGTGGTGGCGGCGCGTTGTTGATCGGCATATCCATTTTTACCGAGTGGGTCTGGATTGGCAGGGTGATAATCAACATTACGATAAGAACGAGCATCACATCGATGAGCGGTGTGGTGTTCATTTCCACCATCACATCGTCGTTGGATGCGTTACCGACATTCATGCCCATGGAATTAACCTCCTGAGTTAACGCGTAGGTTCGGTGATAAACGCGATTTTGCTGATGCCCGCGCGCTGGCAATACAGCACCAGCCGACCCACATGTTCATAACGGCCGTTGAGATCGCCGCGAATGTGCACTTCTGGTTGCGGGCGTATGCCGGTGAGCGTTTTGAGTTTGGCCAGCAGCGCGTTTTTGTCAGCCAGGCGGGTGTCGTTCCAGAAATATTCACCATCGCTATTGACTGCTATGACGATATTTTCCGGATTGGTCAGCGTCGGTGTATTGGACACGTTCGGCAGATCCACTGGTATGGTTTTAATCACCACCGGAATAGTAATAAGGAAAATAATCAGCATCACCAACATAACGTCCACCAGGGGTGTGGTGTTGATGGTGGAGTTGAGCTGGTCGTCGTCGCTAGACGATATTTGCATTCCCATAAAAAATGCCTCTTATTGGTTTGCCGAAAACCGCTGT
>JBQGED010000263.1:0-7929 GCA_052039425.1 Sphingobacterium griseoflavum
GTGTCGGTTATCAATATCCGCCGCGGATTTATTCGGTTCCAGCTGGCGCTTTGAAAGCCGGCACCAACATCATCACCGTGCGCCTGACCAGCTACTCCGGCAACCCCGGTTTTGTGCCGGACAAGACCTACGCTCTGGATCTCGGTAATCAAAAAATCGATCTCACCGGCCAGTGGCAATACAAAATCGGCATGCGGTCCGGCCCCATGCCCGCTACCACCACCCTGCACTACCTGCCTGCCAGTCTCTTCAAAGCCAAACTCGCACCCGCCCTTGCGTTCAACATCAAAGGCGTTATCTGGTACCAGGGCGAATCCAACGTGCAACGCCCGCAGCGTTTGCACACCATTCCGCAGGAACTGATTCCCACCACCAGCTCCGCCGAGGAATATAAAACCCTATTCCCCAATTTAATCCGCGACTGGCGCAAACACTTCAATCAAGGAGACTTCCCTTTCCTATTTGCACAACTTCCCAATTTTATGGAGGCAAAATCCGAACCCGGTGAAAGCGAATGGGCCGATCTGCGACAAGCACAAGCAGAAGCGCTCAAACTCAAGAACACCGGCATGGCCGTCACCATCGACACTGGCGAGTGGAACGACATCCATCCACTCAACAAAAAAGACGTCGGCCACCGCCTCGCCCTCCAAGCCCGCAAAGTCGCTTACGACGAAAAATCCCTGCTCGCATCAGGCCCAACCGTAAAATCAATCAAACGCAAAGGCATCCAGTTGATCATTCAATTCGACAACGTCGGCAAAGGATTGGAAATACGCGGCCCATCACCGCAACATATTGCAATTGCAGGTGATGACAAAAAATTTGTCTGGGCAGATGCGAGAGCGGACGGAAACCGCCTGATCGCTTGGCACAACGACATTAAAAATCCGGTTTGGGTGCGTTATGCCTGGGCCGATAATCCCGAGGGGGCGAATATTTATAATTCTGAGGGGTTGCCGGCGGGGCCGTTTGAAACAAAAGCAAGTAAGTAACGTTTAACACCACAATAAGCTGGGAGACCCAACTCCTGGCTTTCCAAAGCCAAGTCGCCACATTAAAAACTTTCACGTTATTCTTTTTCTTATCTATTGAAAACTTCACTCAAATTCATATAATCTCTAATGTAATAATAAGTTAACGGATTCAATGCAGACAAATCTAAAAGGATTTATGATGCCACTCTCACCAAAAAAAGCCACCATAATTGCCACCATTCTCTTTGCTACAACCTTCTTCTATTTTTATGATGCCCCGGATAACAGCCAGGATGCCAAGACAATAGAATCTTCCTCGACATCAACGAAAATTTCTACACCTACCACGCCCGCCATCACTAGAGATGGCGACTTAATCAAGAGCAGCAACGCTGCAAGTCAAACGCAAGAACAAGCCCACCTCTCGCAGACATTAGAGTCCCACCTGCAATCCGACTCTTATACCTATGACGACCTGGAGGCTAATACCACTGAAGAAATTATTGCAGAACCAGAAGAAATTGACATTGAAGAACCCGATCCTCACTGGGCTTTTGAAAAGGAAAATTACTATATCAACCTATTCAGCAATGTGGAGTCGCTAGCTGGATTCATCCTGTCGGAAGCGCAATGCGAGAACAATCAGTGCAAACTCTCCTTTCTTCTGGAGGAGGAAAAACAAAAAGACGATATTACAAACAAACTCTTGGAACGGCTTCTGTCTGAGTCTCAGGAATTGAGCGTTGCCTTCGACATCAACACACCAAGCGACACAGCCGTACTCTACATAAGCACTAAAGAAAACTAGGAATTTTCGGTATCCATTCCGAAAATCATTGCCAAAGGATGGTAATGAGTCAGCTGGAAATCAGCTGGCAATCAGGGAAATATCATCACACAACAGGAGACATTTATGAGAAAAATCACGCTTGCGTCACTCGCCCTTGCTGCATCCATAGGCTCCCTCTCAATCAGCGCACAAGCCGAAGACTGCACCTGGAACCTGAATGGTTTTTCAATTGCTAACCAAATCAGCACAACTACTTTTTCATGCCAAGCTAACGGTGCCGCTGTGGCAACAAAAACAGTCACCGTACAGGCGAAATCAGCCCCTTCATGTGTCCTCACTATTAGCAACAACAATCTGTATACCAACTACGGAACCTGCGCGGCGCCCAATATAGGCAGCACAACCAATCCGGCGCCAGGGACAAAGGTTTGTGAGTTCAATGACCCCAGCACCGGTACGACACCTGGATGCACACAAAACAGCATCGGAGGTGGTAGCGGCACGATTGCTTATCAGGTTAGCAAAAACGGTCAACCGCTACTGGTTGTAGCCAAATACACCCAAAATAACGTGTGCACCATTTCTGGAGAAACCGCAAGTTATCGCATCCAGGGTAACTGTACCAATTACCGCGTATACGCTAAGTAATTTATCTTGCCCGTCAGACACCTGACGGGCTCTCTGACTTGTCGGACAAGAAAAGCCAGCGCCCTTCTCAAGAGACCTATCGCAGCAAATCCACAAAAGAGTTGATGGATAATCTACCCGTAAGCGGGCTAGGATCCGGACAAAAGTCTTTCGGCAGCGATCCGGAGTGCAACGAATTACGCCTATACACAATCATGCGATTAAAAGCCGCATCCACCGACTTTATCTGTTCATAAAGAGTGGTATTTCCACAGATATATTCCGGCTCGGGCATATTGGGCCCATCATTCTCGCTCTCCAAGGAGCGAAAATATGCCTCCCGACGGGACTCAGTGATGCACTCATACCCTGTTTTTCTATGGCGATAGAAAGCAGTCCCACCCAAATTCGATTTAAAAAGATAGTGCACCGTGGCGAGGCCATCGTCTTCCAAAGAATCGAAATGAGGGATTCGTTGCAATACCCCAAGTTGACTGGGTGGTGTAGTAACCAGGGAGAAATGGCACATCAGCAATTTTAACTTGCTATCTGGGAGTGCGAGATGTTTTTCCACAAATTCCCGCAGATGGCGCATCAGAAACAATTGATAAGAGGGCGGTGTCATCGCGCGGACCCCCGGAAAAAAGCGACCGGCTGGCGCGAACTTAGCTCGGGCTGCTGCTTCGATGAGCAGTTCGGGCATTTCGACAAGATTATCGATAATTAGCAGTGGCGCCTTCTCTTCGCCGTAATCACATACCGTTACCGACAAGTCGGGGTGTGGTTTTAACTCGATATCTGCTTCAAACATAGACTACCTATGTATTTACTGCAGATGGGCAGTACGATCTGACAAATGTTTCGTGCTCAGGAAGCTTTTCCACCATCTGGGTGACGTGATTTTTTAATTGACGGAGAAAATCGTGCAGCTGTGTTTCAGGCATAAGCCGGACATATGGGTGATAGGATTTAGGTATTATTCCCTGCCCCAACATAACCTGGACCCACGAGTCCACTCGGAAAATCTCTCCGCCGAGCTGGAATGCCTGAGCCTCTTCGGCAAAAAGTTCTATACGCTGACGCAGACTATCCGGAATTTCCATATTTTTACAAAACCGCCAGAACGGCGAGTCTTCTCTCGAAGTTGCCTTGTAATGGAGAATAATGAAATCTCGGATTTTTTCGAGTTCTTCGTAAGCCATTTGATTGTAATGGGAAACGACAGTTTCGCTAATGCCGGCAAAAGGGAACATCTGCATGAGACGGGTAACACCCATCATAATCAAATGGATACTTGTCGATTCCAACGGCTCTAAAAATCCGCTAGAAAGTCCAATCGCTACACAATTCTTGCTCCAAATTTTCCTGCGTCGACCAGTCCTGAACTTTAGAACCCTGGGCTGCGATAAAGGCTCCCCTTCCACATTCTGCAGCAAAAACTCTTTAGCTGCTTCGTCAGTCATATAACGACTGCAATAAACCAAACCATTACCAACTCTATGCTGCAGTGGAATTCGCCACTGCCAACCATAATCCCGAGAAATGGAACGTGTGTATGGTACCGCAGGGCCAACCGAAGCGGTCTGTACTGCAGCAGCAGAATCGCACGGCAACCAATGAGTCCAATCGTCATATCCCGTATGCAATGTTTGCTCGATAAGCACACCGCGAAATCCCGTGCAATCGATGAACAAATCTCCCTCAATAACTTGACCAGACTCTAGATCAATGGATTCGATAAAACCCGTTGTACTGCTCTGCTTAACCTTCGCTATTTTTCCTTCAATTCGTTTAACTCCTTTTTCCTCACTTAACCGTCGCAGAAAAGTCGCGTAACGCCCTGCGTCCAGATGATATGCATAATTGACCGCGCCATCCGGAGTTGTTGCAAATTTATTGGCAATTGCAGCTGTATGCTCCAAGCAGTAGTCGCCAAAATTCCCCGCAAAACCTTTTTCCTTAGCACTCAACCAAAAGTGATGGAATTCGGCCAACCAAGTTTCCTTTCCTGTTTTACCAAATGCGTGCAAATATTTATCACCAATCTTTCCCCAATTTTCAAAGCTAATACCCAGCTTGAAAGTCGCTGAGGTGGCGGCCATAAACTCCCGCTCATCAATCTTCAACAACTTATGAAATGTCCGCATTGGAGGGATAGAGGCTTCACCGACCCCGACAGTACCAATTTCATCTGATTCAATCAGCACAATCTTTAACAAATCACCCAACTGCAGCGAAAGTGCCGCAGCAGTAATCCAGCCCGCTGTTCCACCCCCACCAATAACGACTCGCTTTATCATGACATCACCTGAACATTTCAACAGATCGTGCTGCCGAAACAATTAATGACTGCTAAAAACAACTCATCTATTTAGCTTATTTATAATTTTGCTGCGCATCTGACGTGCGAGAATATCATCAATCTTTCCCAACGTGCCCCACGCATGACCTGGAATATGCTCCCGCGGAACATCCGGATCACCAAAAATGTAGTAATCAAAAATATGTTTCCAAGCCATTTTCTCCTGGCGCGGCCTATCCCGAATAGATAGCAACGCCAACTCAAATGCATTAATCGCTTGCCCCTGAATTTTTGGGAACGTATTCCACCAGTACTGGATTAGTATATTGAACGGAGCGAGTGACTCTACGTGATGCCACCACATGCAGGGTATATACAGTACATCTCCCGGCTCCATCTCCGCGACCAACCCCGCATTAATGGCGTCAGCAAATCTTGGATGCCGCGCGAGATCCGGATTGCGAAAATCCACCATGGATATGGCCGGCCCGCCAGGTGTCAAATCCAATGGACCTGGATACAGATTATGAATCTGCTCAGGTGGAAACAAAGTAAAACGCCGCCTGCCAGCCACACAACAAGCCATATTGGATTGCGCATCATAATGACAAGGCGCGGTTGTTTTATTACCGATCCAAATACCATACAGAGGATCACCCGGACCCAAAGGCGTATCAATAAAGCATGCTCTATTGAAATGGATCTCATGCTCTGAGCGCAAACCGGGGAAAAAGACATCCGCAATATTCGATGGAATATAACGGACAGGAGGGTTTTCTTGTTCCGCAAATTCCAGCAGCTCATCAAGTACAGCCCCTAGATCCACCTTGTAAGTCTTAAAATTGAGCGCCTTGACTTCGCTATCATATGCCAAATAACCCTTGCTATCCGCCTCAGCGAAATAGACTGGCGCTTGCCTTCCCGAATAATGGCGCTTCAAAATCGCAATTGCCGCTGCGGTGGATTGTAACCCAGCGGCCACGAGAGGCCAGTCATGAACTGCGCGCTTTAACAATATCGGCTTTTCAGAACAAAAGACTTCATCCGGAATATTGCCCGCATGCAGCCCCTCGATCTGCTCAACTTTATTCGTCACAAACGCCTCAGACATTTACCGCCACCTCCGATAGTTAGAATGTCATACACTCAAGCGCGCGTTTTTAATCTCGATCAATTTCTTGATATTTCCTAAAGAAGAAAGCACCAAAAATGCACCCTGCAGAAAGCCGCTGCGATTTAATGTTTCCAACGCTGCACCATCCAAATTAAGCAAGCGTTCTTCACTGATAGTGAAATTCCCCTCAATATTGTATTTCTCGCCATTGTTGAGTTCGATTTTTATACTGATTGGCTCAATTAACTCGAACTTCTCGAAGAGGGCGAACATTGCGTCATTCATAGCCATACCGGCGTGAATACCCCGCAATATATTGCTGACTTTTTCCAAATACGGGGTTGCACCGCCATATTCACGAAATAACAACTCACCCTCTTCAAGGCTGACCCTGGGACTATCCAAATCGACATGAATGACCGGCTCATTTTCACTGCCGCCTTGCATGGACTGATCTTGAAACCCGATCAGAAATGGTCCTCGGGCAATTACTCCAGGTACATAATTCGCACTCCAGGCACCCTTACCTTCGGAAAGAAAAAGGTTTTCTCCTTTTTTAAAACCTAAGAGCACGATCGCCTGATAGCTCCCGGTTTACTGACTTCTTTGAAAAAGTATTGGATATTCCTTATGGATATCACCGAATTCTGATGGAAACGTTAGCGTGCTCGCAACGTTATCTCCATAGGCAGCGGAATAACCCGACTTGACTCTTAAATCCTTGTGCTCGATGTTATTTAACAAGACATACTTAGGCATTCTAAACGCTCACTAAAATCCAAATAAAAAAGGCCGCTTTTTGAGCGGCCTTGTATTTTAACAACTACCGACTAGCGGTGAGTCATTAGAACGTGTAACGAACACCCAGAGCGTATCGTGCTCCCAAATCGTACAACTCTTCGACCATGTGCTTGGTGCGACCGTGAGTACGAATATTTTCGCCAGTGATGTTCAAGCCTTCCAAGGATACGTTCAGACCTTCAACACCTGGGATTTCGTAACTTACGTTGAAGTCAACCTGGAAGTATTCTTCAACATAAACAGGGTTACGAGCGGTGCCACGGCTTGCGTTATTCAGGTACTTATCACGCCAGTTATAAGCCAAACGCGCCTGAATACCGTAATTTTCGTACATCAATACCAAGTTGGCGGTATCACTCAGGCCCAACAGTGCGAATTGCGTTTCAGACGGATCCGCATTGTCGTTGAACTTCACGTCACCTCTAACGATAGTGTAGTTAGCAGCAACACCGAAGCCTGTATCACCAAAGAAGTGCTGAACCGCAATTTCGCTACCGTACAGTTTAGCTTCTCGGTTATTCACCGGACGGCTAACTTGCCACACTGTTTCTGGATCTGTGGTGACATCTTCATCATCCAAATCGATGTCGTAAGTAAATGCAATTTGCTGCTCAAAGGCACTTCGGGTTTCCGCACCTGCATTAATCGCATTCACATATTCAGTGGCCGCACGGTTGTTGTCTAGCAATGCGGTCATGACAAACAGCGACGTATCATCGATTGCAATATTAGCCGCTTGCAACGCTGCAGCAGCAGCTTGAACACGCTCACCACTGGTTACATCGCGAATCTCGCCATACTCAGACAGCGTTCTACGAGTCTGCTCGGTACCTACGAAATTGTTAACACGCTTTTCAAAGAATCCGAGAGATACGTAGCTAGTGTCAGCAAAGTACCATTCCGCAGAAACGTCCATATTATTGGATTCGAGCGGAATCAAGCCCGGGTTACCTATGTTCACAGTGGGTTGCGCACCCATATAAACTGATCCGCCCCCAGCAGCAAAGTTACTCGCTGAAGATGCAAGGCTGCCGAAGCCTGCGCGAGCAATTGTCTTACTGTATGAAGCACGACCCACGAGATCATCGGAGAACTTGATGTCGAAATCGATACTTGGCAACAGGTTGTCATAGCCCTCTTTAACACGGAAAGCCGTGATGTCGGATTGGCGAATGACCTGGAAGTCATTGTTATCCTGCCATTGCAAGTGAGTTGGCACCAACATATCCGAAGTGGACGTCACGTCTGTGGTCTCGTAACGCAGACCGGCCATGATATTAGTTTCCAAACCACCCAATGAACCTTCCAACTTCGCTTG
>JBQGED010000264.1:0-12896 GCA_052039425.1 Sphingobacterium griseoflavum
ACCGATACCGCTTTTATCACCGGTATTCTCTATGACGAGCAGCAAAAACAGGAGTACTACAACAGCATCGTAGCGGTCGGCAAAGGCTCTGGGATCACCTTCAAAACGCGACTGGTGCCGTTCGGCGAGTATGTGCCTATGGAGCGCTGGTTGCGCGGGCTCATCGATTTTTTCAATCTGCCGACATCCGTCATCAACCCCGGTCCGAAATACGTCGAAGGGCTTCAGGCGAAGGGCGTCACCATCGCGCCCTCCATCTGTTACGAAGTCGTCTATCCGGATTTAGTCGCGAGCAGGGCCGGCAAGGCAAATGTGTTGCTCACCGTGAGTAATGATTCCTGGTTTGGGCACTCCATCGGCCCGTTGCAGCATTTTGAGATGGCGCAGATGCGTGCTCTGGAAACCGGCCGCTATATGGTGCGTTCCACCAATAATGGCGTCAGCGGCATTATCGATCCAAAAGGCCGCGTGATCGTAAAAGGGGGGCGCTCAACAAGAGAGGCTATAGTCGGCAAGGTTTTCGCTGCTTCAGGCATCACGCCATTTATTTTCTGGGAGTCGCTGCCCGTAGTGCTATTGGCTTTTGCGGTATTGGCAACGCAGGCCGCTGTGCAACGTTGCTCTCACCGCGCACTGGCGGAACAAAACGCCGGCTAGACTAAAAAAAGTCCCTTACGGGGCTTAGATTCATCGCAATTACTGGCGCAAAGTTGCGCGCAACATCCACGCAGTCTTTTCGTGCACGCGCATGCGATCGGATACCAGCGACGAGGTGGACTCATCACCCGCGTCCTGAGCGGTTTTCAAAACCTGCCGCGCCGTTTTCACCACTTTTTCATGTCCCTGGGTAAGAATTTTTACCATTTCTTCTGCCGGCGGCACGCCTTCGATTTCTTCGATTGAACTCAATGATGCAAACGCTTTGTAAGTGCCGGGAGCCGCCACACCCAAGGTGCGGACGCGCTCGGCGATTACATCCACCGCATCGGCCAGTTCCGTGTAATGCTCTTCAAACATTAAGTGCAGTTCGCGAAACTGCGGCCCTGTGACGTTCCAGTGAAAATTATGAGTTTGGAGATACAAAGTGTAGGAATCGGCAAGGAGTTTTTTTAAACCCTCTGCCACATTAATTCGGTCCTGTTCCGCAATACCTATATCGATCTTGATCATGGTCAACTCCTTACTGGGTGGGTAACGATTACATCTCGGCAATGACACTAAAGTAGTCTCTTACCGCCATGAACGCTATACAAAACACTTTATTCAGTGAATCAGTAAATTCAATTGTGTCACGCAAAGCAGCGCAACACTGTTGGCGAGACAACATTTATATCTTGTACAAGAGAACGCGGTCTTTTTTATTTCGCAACAAAGCGATCGTCCATTGCCAAGCGCAACAACGCGGCGACGCTAAGAGCATCCGTAATTTCACCGCATAGCACCATTTGAATCGCTTCTTTAAGCGGTAACTTGCGCACCTCGATATCTTCCGTGGGGTCGAGATTTTGGGCACAGGGAGTAAGACCTCTGGCGAGGTACAAAATGCCGGCTTCGTCAGTGACCGAATTAGAGGTATGCACTCGCAATAATTCCTCCCATTCCGTCGCGACCAGACCGGCTTCTTCCGCCAACTCCCTCTGGGCACATTCCAGAGTAGGTTCACCCTCTTTGGCGCCGCCTTCCGGAATTTCCCAGGTGAACTCGTTCAACGTATATCGACTCTGGCGTACCAACCAGGTGTTGCCCTCCTCGTCGACGGGCACCACTCCCACTGCTGTGCCTTTGAAGTGCACTAGCCCGTATATGCCTTCCGTGCCATTGGGCCGTTTAACCTGTTCGTGGGACACACGTATCCAGGGATTTTCGTAAGCCACGCGTGAGCTGAGGCGCTGCCATCCGCCGACTCGAATTTCCGGTTCACTGAGGTTCTGCTCACTCATAAATTTGCCTTGATAAAATTGCAGCTCGAATTTAAAAATCTATAGGTTTTGCTGACGATCTTTTTGCCGGTGGCACATCTTTTTCATCGGTGATATGCAACTGACCATCATCGTCCTGCCACTGATATAAACGCGGCACTACCACACCATCCGCCGCCGCATCACTGCCGAGCAAGGTGAGAAGTTTTTGCCCTTTGTCGAGCAGCGCCGGAGTAATTTGTCCGCCGCCTTGGAGAAATCCCTGAATTTCTGGATCATTTAGCAACTGCGCCACTTCCGGCTGTGTTCGCAATCGCTCAACACGCTGCCAAATATCTACGGTTTCCTGCGCGATTTTACCGTCGCTCCACCCGTTGGATTCCGGGGCAATCGTCTCGCGTAATTGTTTTACCGCAGGTTGCTGCAGCAACTGTTGAAATTCCGGCGAGCGCTGCAGTTCTCCAGCATTGCGCTGCGCCACCAGCGTCTGGACTTTTTCACTATTGACCAGTTCCTTGAATTCGGGGGAGCGAACCGTCGCCTGCAGATCGGCCATCACCTGGGTCGGACGTTCAACGACGGCGGCGGACAATCCCGCAAGTGCATCCGATCCTCCGCTCTGCCGCACATTCCAGTTGACCCAATGAGACATCATTCGGCGTGACCAAACCACGGCGGGTGACGATGTTTCCAGTTTTGGATTGCGCTGCCCACCAGTTTGCTCCTGACGCAGGTTCCAACTGTCCGCCAAGAACGCAAGCCCCCAAAGCAGTCCCGCGCCCAGCACAGATCCATAACCGATGCTGATCAATGCACCACCAGCACGGTCAAAAATAGGCGGGCCGATCGGCAGCGACCTGCCAATGCCCAGAATGATTAGCCTTACAACAAAGCTGACCACAATAAAAATTATGGTGGCACTGATCCCCCACCAAACACTCTGGCCAATATGCACGGATGCAAACTGCTCTAATGCCCAATCCGCCATGCCCGAAGCCAAATAAACAGAGGCTATATACGCCAATATCAAACTGATCGCTGCGGCGAGCGATTTCCAAAAGCCCTTCAACAACCCCAATAGCAGAAAAATCATCAACCAGATGATCGTGACAATCGTAAAATAATCCATCCCTCTCCCCCTTCTTTTAAGTTCCGCTATGTTGCCCAGCGCATTCCTAGTCAGTTCTTCCCCTTGCTAGGAGAATCGGTCGAATCAAAGCCGGTTCCGCGGTGCTGACGCCCGCCTGCGCAGGGAAGTTTGCTACTATACACGGCATTTTATTTTGGCCGACGGCGAATCCATGCTCGGGGTCGTCCGTAATGGCTCTTGAAACAAAAATAGTCCGCCATCCCAGTCATCCCATCTTTAGTGTTACGGAAACCCGTTATGACCCACAGTGTTGAAACCCTTGCTGACCTCCAGGATTCCGGCGAATTCATTCGCCGTCATATAGGCCCGGACGCCTCCCAGACCAGCGCAATGCTGGCAACACTCGGGGTCGACAGCTTGGCCGAGCTGATCGAAAAAACCGTGCCCGCCGCGATCCGCCAGGAAACCACCAAACAACTGCAGAGTTCACTCTCGGAGCCACACGCACTGGCGGAACTGAGAGCCGTTGCGAGCCGCAATCAGATTTTTAAAAGCTACATCGGCATGGGTTATCACGACACCTATGTACCCAACGTTATTTTGCGCAATGTGCTGGAAAATCCCGGCTGGTATACCGCTTACACGCCCTATCAACCGGAGATCGCCCAGGGTCGACTGGAAGGGCTGCTGAACTTCCAACAGATGATCATTGACCTCGCCGGCATGGACATGGCCAATGCCAGCCTGTTGGATGAAGGCACGGCAGCGGCGGAAGCCATGGCCATGTGCAAACGTGTCGCGAAGAAAAATCGCTCCGACACTTTCTTCGTCAGCCGCGACACTCATCCCCAGACCCTCGCGGTAATCCGCACCCGCGCTGAACACTTTGGTTTTGAGATCGCGGTAGGCGACCCGGCGACAGATCTGGCCGATTGCGACTGCTTCGGTGTGTTGTTGCAGTATCCGGGATCGAGTGGGCAGGTGCGCGACCTCAGCGAGATTATCGACCTCGCCCACCGCAAAGATGCATTGGTCACGGTGGCCGCGGATATTTTGAGCCTGGTCATTCTGAAGTCACCGGGTGAAATGGGCGCCGACATAGTGGTGGGCAGCAATCAGCGCTTTGGTGTCCCCATGGGCTTCGGCGGACCGCACGCGGCATTTTTTGCATTTCGCGACGCCTACAAACGCTCTGCGCCGGGCCGTATCATCGGGGTATCCATAGACGCCCGCGGCAAACAGGCGCTGCGCATGGCGATGCAAACCCGCGAACAGCACATCCGCCGTGAGAAAGCCAACTCCAATATCTGTACGTCCCAGGTGCTGCTGGCACTCATGAGCGTGTTTTACGCCATCTATCACGGCCCCGAAGGTTTGCGCCGCATCGCCAACCGCGTTCATCTACTTACCAAAATCCTGGCTCTGGGGCTGAAAGCCCAGAATTATAAACTGCGCTATGAACAGTTCTTCGACACTCTCGTCGTCGAGGTTGGCGATAACCAGAACGCGCTGATCGAACGTGCCGAAAGCCAGCGTATCAATCTGCGCCGCATTGATAAAAATGCTATCGGCATCAGCCTTAACGAAACCACTACACGGGAGCATGTGGAAGAACTACTGGCGGTGTTCGCCTCTGCTGCACACGCCCAAGATCTGGGCGCACTGGAGAACCGCGCTCAACAGCTGCACGCCATCCCGCCTGCCTGCGTCCGCACTGCGCCGATCCTGGCACATCCGGTATTTCACCAATACCATTCGGAAACCGAGATGCTGCGCTACCTGAAGCGCCTGGAGTCCCGCGATATCGCCCTCAATCACGCGATGATTCCGCTCGGCTCCTGCACCATGAAACTCAACGCCACCGCCGAGATGATTCCGGTCACTTGGCCGGAGTTCGGCCGCATGCATCCCTTTGCCCCTATCGCCCAGGCCGCCGGCTATTCTCAGATGTTCAGCGACCTGCAGAATATGCTGAAAGCTTGTACCGGCTATGACGCCATCAGTCTGCAGCCCAATGCGGGATCACAAGGCGAGTACGCCGGATTGGTGGTGATCAAGAAATACTTTGAAGCCAAGGGCGAAGCTCGCGATATCTGTCTGATCCCTGCCTCTGCCCATGGCACCAACCCTGCCTCCGCGCAGATGGTGGGTATGAAGGTGGTGGTGGTCGGCTGTGATGATCAAGGCAACGTGGACATCGACGATCTGCGAGCCAAAATCGAGCAGTTTGGCACCAGCGTGGCGGCGCTGATGGCGACTTATCCATCCACCCATGGCGTGTTTGAAGAAAACATTCGCGATATCTGCGAGCTGGTGCATAGCGTGGGTGCGCAGGTGTATATCGACGGCGCCAATATGAACGCCCTGGTCGGCCTCGCCGCTCCGGGCGAATTCGGCGGCGATGTATCGCACCTCAACCTGCACAAAACCTTCTGTATTCCCCACGGCGGCGGCGGTCCGGGCATGGGCCCAATCGGCGTAAAAGCCCACTTGGCACCATATCTCCCCGGCCATCCATTACAACCCGTGCCGGAGACCGACGCCTGCAACGGCACAGTTTCCTCAGGCCCTTGGGGCTCTGCGAGCATTCTGCCCATCAGCTGGATGTATATCCGCATGATGGGTGCAGAGGGCATGAAAAGAGCTACTGAATACGCAATTCTCAACGCCAACTATGTCGCGCGGCGATTGCAGGATCATTACCCCGTGCTCTACAGCGGTCGCAACGGCTTTATCGCGCACGAATGCTTGCTCGATTTGCGCCCGCTGAAAGAAGCAAGCGGCATTAGTGAAGAAGACATCGCCAAGCGTCTGATGGACTACGGCTTCCATGCTCCGACCATGTCATTTCCCGTCGCCGGCACCTTGATGATCGAACCTACCGAGAGCGAATCAAAAGCGGAGCTGGATCGTTTCTGCGACGCCATGATCGAGATTCGCCGGGAAATCGCCCGGGTAGAAAGCGGCGAATGGCCGCAGGACAACAATCCGTTGAAAAACGCCCCGCACTCCCTGGATGATGTGATGTCGGAAAGCTGGGACCGGCCGTACAGCCGCAACATAGCCGCACGCCCTCTCCCCTATCTGCACCTCCACAAAGTGTGGCCTTCGGTCAACCGTATTGATAACGTGTACGGCGATCGAAACTTAGTGTGCACATGCCCTCCGATGGAGGCGTACCAATAAAATAAAAAGTTAGCGGAGACAGACTGTCTCCGCTGTAGCCACGCGGAATTTTTATGCTATCTCTGACCACCCGATACGGAATGCCTATGCACAAATATCGAAACGCGCTTGTGATTGTCGCCTGGGCTTTGTTATCGAGCTGCAGCAGCTCAACCTCTCATCTTCAGGCTCTGGGAATTTCCAAAGAAGAAGTGCAAGCACTGCAAGATCTGGAACGGCTAAAAGAATCCCATGCCGCACTCGCGGCACGCCTCACCAACGCAAAAAAAGAAGACTTTCCGGCCGATTTTGCTCTACTCGACGATATGGGCCAACGCATCGTGACGCTACAGAAAGATCAGCTGGAAAAAGCCCTGGGTGAAAAACGCATTCGCGAGCTGGGGGATTATCAGGACAAAATTCCGCTGCCTGAACTGACGCAACTGCAACAACAATTGCAGGACGATAAAAACCTGACTCCGTCATTGGTGCAACAGGTGCAAGAGCCTATCGTCCGCGAGCGCGGCAACACGGTAAGTCTTATTGGTCGCTTGGAAGCGGAGGCAGGTAGGCAGGATTTGACGGCGGAACGCCGCGCCATGGTTTATCACCAACTCTACGTAACCAGCGGCGAAAAGCGCTGGGCCGAAATCCGCGACAAACAGATGGAGATCATCATCAAAGCCATCCATAGCGCGGCTGAAAATAATAATTTTAGTGCGAGCCTGGAAGACAAAATCGATTTTGTTCGTGGCATTTACGTGAGTCAGCCGGAAAAAATCGTCGCGGATATGCAAGGGCTCTACGCCGATTTTTATGCAAATCGCTATGCGAGACTTCAAACAAAAGGTGATCGCGAAGGCGCCTTCAAAGTATTGAAGAAGCTGACGCAAAAGCAGGATTATCCGCAGATCGTCGCTAAGCTCGGCGAGCGCGCCAATAAAATCGCCGACGATTACGCCGGCTATGTTACTGAAAGCGTGAGTCGCCGCTGGAGTCTCGCGGAATCCCTACAAAATTATCAGCACGAAATTGAAGTTCGCGCCATTCTCAACCTGAAACCCGCGCCCCATCCCGAGACTGCCAACCTGGTGCAACAGTTCGCGGACAAATTCCACGCGACTAAAGACAAAAATGCTTATGCCGCACTCGGTTTTTTGCTTGCCCAGGAGGTGGTCGCACCGCAACCCTCCGGGAAATTCAATCCGACAACACAGCAGCAGTTCGCTCACATCAGAGGCAACACCATCAGCAGCTTGAGCGTAGAGAAATTCCGCTCGCGTTATGACGACCTTAACTACGGCGAAGTGATCACCCCGCTGATCAGCCAATATCTGCAGCAACTTATTGGCAACAGTATCCGCATTGTCGAAGGCGGTGCGGGAGTCGACGCGTTGGTCACGGGAAATATCCTGGAGGTTAAGGTCGAGAGTTCTCAGGCGCGCAACAAAAAGCAAATGCTGGTGAATGTCGGCGAAATACAACGCACCAACCCTGCCTATTTGGCTTGGCTCGAGCTACCGGCGAAGGAGCGGAAGAATGTAGCCAAGCCCGAGGAAACCATTAGCGAAGCAAAGCAGGAAACCGTTTTTATCACCGCGACAATGCACCGCAAAGTGGGCATCCTTGCCGTGACTTATCGCCTCGTTGACAAAAACAACCGGGTTATTTTTCCGGACAGCATAACGCTGCAGTCGCAACATGAAGACGAGAGCAATGAGGGCTTGGAAGTGGGTGAATTGGTGATTCCGTACAAGCTCGCCAAACTACCGACAGATACCGAAATATTGCAGAAATTATCTCAAGATGTTGCTGAGACCATCGCGGGCAATTTGATAGGTGTTCTGGAAAATCAGGAAATCGAATATTTGAAAGCGGCAGACAAAGCCTCTGCGCAGAATAATTGTGGCGAAGAAGTGGAGAATCTAGCCAAGGCTTTGGCATTGCTGGCGAGTAAGCAGGAAAGAAAAGAAGTTATGGATAAAACGCAGCAACGCTTGGTGCAGCGTTCGCTGACCTGCTTTTGACGCAGGTCAGCGGCCGTACTCGATCAACTTCTCGATAGCCTGCGTATTGTTTGGATCCAGATCCAATACTTGCTGATATTTCTCGAGGGCGTTATTGCCCACGGGAGAGCGGATTCGTCCGGCCTGCGCGTCCGCATCTGCCGCCGCCAGTAATGATTCGATTTTCGTCGCCTTTTGCTCAGCGGCGGCCAGTGCTTCCTGCTCCTTCTGTTCGGCAATCGCCGCTGCCAATTTGGTTTCCAGTCCAGACAAACTGGCGAGCTCCGGCGCTACCGCACGCGCTTCATTAATGTAATTTTTCGCTTGATCAAACTGCTTTTCGCGAATAGCGCGCTCTGCCATGGCTGTGTAGGCAGTTGCAATGCGCGTCATTCCTTCAAGAGCTGCGGCATTTTCCGAATCTATTTCCAATACTTGCTGGAATTTAAGATAGGCATTGTCGTTCACCGGACGGCGCAGGCGTCTGCCCGCCATATGTGCCTCGGCCTCACTCAATAAACCCGCGATTATTTCCGCGGGATCGGGTTCGGCTGGTGCGGGCGGCTTTTCCGCTACGGGCTCTTGTACTAGGGGCTCTTGCACTAAGGGCTCTCCCACCTCCACAGTCTCCGTCTTATCGACTGGTGGCACCGCAGTGACATCGCCTGTGGATTGCGCGTCGTCCGAAAGGTCTTCGACTGCAAAATTCTCCTGATCAATAGACTCAATCGGCTCGGTAATCTGTGTTTCCTGTGTGTGCCATTCGGCAGGGCGTAGCTTTGCCGCCGACTGCGTCGTTTTCGCCCACAATTCGGACAGGCGCGGACTGAGATCCGCCAAGAGCGCTGTGCCATAAAAACGGGTTAACTCATGCGAATAGTATGTCGAGGCAAAAACCACGACCGAGAGGAACATAAAAACCAACAGCACCATCCGCGCAGCTGATTTTTTTGACGAACGCCGGGCGGGAACCGGGCGCGGCGTCACCTCCAACGGCTCATACTTGATCATATGCTCCGCGCGGATGGTCGGATTGCCGGTAGTAGGCTTGATGGCGCGGAACTGCGTGCCTTCCATATCAGAAACACGCTCAGCGGCCGGCATTTTCGCGCTGGGATAGCGGCCGCTGATGGAAGTCACCGTCGGCGGTGCCAGCAGATTTGCCTCGGCGACATCCAGATTGGTTATGTCGGGTTGGAAGGCGGTGCGATCCAGATTCTCCAGGGCCTCCACCACCTCACGTCCGCGCTGAAAACGGTCGTCGGGGTTTTTCTCCAACATGCGGTTGATGATGGGCTGAAAGCAGGCAACCTCGGCGGGAAGACTCGGCACCGGCTCGTTGTCCTGCAAATAAGCCGTGGTCAACATATCCTTGCCGTCAAAAGGCACATAGTTGGTGAGGCAGCGATAGAACACGATTCCCAGGGAATAAATATCCGCCCGGTGATCCACCTTTTCCCCGCGAATCTGCTCCGGGCTCATATAGCGCGGGGTACCTATCACCACACCCGCCTGAGTAAGCTCCGCTTGGGACTCAAGTTCCTTTGCAATACCGAAGTCCGTCAGCACCGCCGCACCATCTTCCCGGAACATGACATTCGCAGGCTTGATATCGCGATGGATAATATTTTTCCTATGCGCAAAATCCAGCGCGTCGGCGAGCTGCTTGATGATTTTTACCGAATCCCGAAGGCTCAATCCTTCCTTCAGCTTGCCGCTTAAATCGCCGCCATGGAGGTACTCCATGGAAATATAGAAAAAGTCCTTGTGCCGTCCGACGTCATAAACCTGCACTATGTGACTGTGGTGCAATTTGGCAACGATCGACGATTCCTGCAGAAACCTGCGGCTGAATTCATCAAGATCTTCAGGGCTGGGGTTCAATACTTTCAGCGCGACTTCGCGCCCGAAACTCTGCTGCCTGGCCTGATAAACAGCCGCCATACCTCCCTTGCCCAGGAGCACTTCTATCTCATAACCAGGAATACGCAGTTCTTTGGGAATCACGACTAACCAGACCTAAACAGTTTGCGGCCTATCTTAACGTAGGAAGACGCGTAAGTAATCATTGGCGGGATTCCCGTCTTGCGGCGAGGCTCAAACGAAACACACAGTGACATGGCTATGGATGATTGTCGATTTATCACAATGAAAAGCACGGCGCCAGGGCGATCAATCACCGACTCCGGCCATTTGCTCAAGAATTTGGCCAAACAGCGCCACAACGGCCTCTTTCGCATCCACGCCTTCGGGCAGATAGGGCTGTACCACCTGAGCGATCATATAAATGCTCCTTTTGCCATCAACGAGACTCAACACTCTAGCGATAAATTCGTGGCCTATCTGACACTGGAAGTTTATTTGCGGCACCGGCTGGTGGTGCATCACCAACCACGGCGGAGTTAGCCATGCAGAGGTGTTACCAGGCTGCGGAAGCGGTTTCGCCCGTGTACGTTTGCGCGCCGAAAACGAAAAAATCTGCTCGTGGTGATATCGGGCATTGAGCGGCGAGGCCATATGAGCGGCTTCTTCAACACTCTGATACTCAACATCAAACCCAGCCATGTCGGCAAAATCCAGAATTTCCTCTGCAGAATACTTGAGGTCAAAATTCAATTGCGCGGAATACAACAATGGGCCAGTATTAACCCAACAGCCACCCGGTTTGAGCAAATAATCGACCACCGCAATCAAATCCTTAACGTCACCACCAGTGACATCCAACAACCAGGAAGTCACGATTGTATCGACGCTGCTCTCCTTCAAAGGCATATTCCATACATCGGCGCCGAGTGCAAACCAGGTTTGGTGTAGATTCTCAGGATTAAGCGGCGGCTCCATCAACCAGGATTTCGCATAGGGAAAACCGATTTGTGGATAGGTGTACAACTCCGGCAGCGTGATCGGCTGGCGAGTTTTAATCAACGACTGCGCACACGTTAATAGGAATGGATTTATATCCGATGCAATGGTGAATTCAGGCTTGAGTACCCTGTGTAAATCCCAACTCAAACGTCCGGCACCGGCGCCCAAAAACAACATTTTGCCCGGTCTTGGATTGCGCCAGACATTCAGCACGCGCTCGAGATTGGCGTCATTAACGTGCGTTTTATAATGCCTGTTGGGCTGATCATCCCACGCCCAGTCACGCAGGATATGATGGTAATACTCAGTGGGATTATCCACTCGCATCTGCTCAAAAACAGCATCGCGCTGACTCTGCAGACCCGCACCTCTTAATTGCGCCATGATGACATCCAAGCTGTCGCTCATAGATACCCTTGCCTGCTCGAGGCGGTCGCGCGTCAGCGGCGAAAGGTCATAGCCCTGCAAAACATAATCAAGATGTTCAAGCGCCTCCGCGCCCTGAGATTCCATCATGGCCATCTGATGTTGCCAAAGATTTCGCTGTTGAATCCCTGTTGTGAATAGGCAGGGGATGTCCGCTAATGCAAAAAATTCGCTATTACATCCGCTGCATTGCTTGGAAACAATTTCCTGCCCACACACTGGGCATACGAGCATTCCTGCAGGGAAATCAAAACCGGTCGACTGAGTCATCAAAAAACCAACCTTAGAGGTTTGTTAAGCACGCCGAGGATAATAAAACGAATTCGCACGGCAGAATCACAAAAATAAAAAAGCCCCGCCAACACCTTGGCGGGGCTCGATGGATAAGACCAGAAAAATCTCCTTCAGGTCAATTTAGTTTAAACAAGCCCTACATCGCCACCGGTGGCGCCACCGAGGTGCAGACCTTTTGGATCAACACCAAGACCTTTTGCGACTTCAGCATGGAAATCACGAGAGGTGGACGCCGTACCTTTGGAAGAAAATCCGGATTTGAATCCAGGCATTTGTGTAGCCAAAAGGAAAGGCGCATTTGTGGAGGCGTGAGACAAACCATTACCGAAACAGGTCACTTGGCAAAATGCCGTGCTGTTAATAAGCGGTTGTCCGTCCGAATCCCTGGTGTCCATCAACTTCTTGATGAAATAGGCGGGCACCTCGAATTTATCCTTCATCATCGGGTTCCACACTGACGCACCACCCGAGTGGGCGGCACTGTGACCGTCGAAACCGCGGTAGGTCCAACCGGCGCCATTGTGGTTGCCAATCTGCAGCACTCCGACTCGAGTCAGGTCACATTGGAAAGCTGCGACCAGAACATCTACCTGCAATTTTGCATGCGCCACCATTCCAGCGTTGGAGGAATCATCGTAGGCACCGGGAATCGTTGGTTTGCAGGCATTTAAGTCTGGCGCCGCCGCATTGGCCAAATCCGCGATACGACTTTCGATTTTCTCAATTGCGGTAAAGTGGTTTTGTACCCGAGCATATTCATCGGTACTTAATTTTTTCTTGATGTTATCCAAAGCCCGCTTCTGCGCATCGAATGACAGAATATAAGTGTCATCTTTGCCAACATCAGGCAAAGCACCGAAATACCTGCGCAAAGCATTGCCGGGATCATCTTCAGGCAAACTGGCTTTACTGATAATAGTATTTGCGTCTCTGCCGGATTCCTGTGCGTTTGAACCCAGGAATATCGTTGAGTAGTAACTTCTGGGACCGAGAACCGGGGCCAAGTCCATATCCACAGTATTTCTCGAGTAGTCGCCGCCGAGCGCCTGGCGAGCACCGCCGTGCCCCGCAACCTCAGTATCCACACCGCGAAAATGGCATATCTGCGCCACGTTATAGCCCGCAGGGCCG
>JBQGED010000265.1:0-6164 GCA_052039425.1 Sphingobacterium griseoflavum
ATGCGATAAACAAGGCCTTTGGCCTGATTCTTTAAGCTGATTTCGAGGTTTTTGTGCAGGATCTATTATCCCAAGACGAAATTGACGCGCTTCTTCACGGTGTCGATGACGGCGAAATCGAAACCGAAGGTGATTTTGATCCCACCGGCGTGCGCGCCTACGATCTCACCAGCCAGGATCGCATCGTCCGCGGGCGCATGCCGACTCTGGAAATGATCAATGAACGTTTCGCGCGCTATACCCGCATCAGTATGTTCAATCTGTTGCGTCGCCCCGCGGATGTGTCGGTGGGCGGCATTCAAATCCAGAAATTCGGCGAATACGTGCACACGCTTTATGTGCCCACCAGTTTAAACATGGTGAAATTCCGCCCGTTGCGCGGCACGGCGCTGATTATTCTCGACGCCAAGCTGGTCTTTAAGCTGGTGGATAATTTTTTCGGCGGCGACGGTCGCCACGCCAAAATCGAAGGGCGGGAATTTACCCCCACGGAATTGCGCGTCGTGCAAATGGTGCTGGAACAAGCATTTGTGGACCTCCGCGAAGCCTGGAAAGCGGTTAAGTCCATCGATTTCGAATACATCAATTCCGAAGTCAACCCGTCCATGGCGAATATCGTCAGTCCCAGCGAAGTGGTGGTGGTGAGCACTTTCCACGTGGAGCTGGATGGTGGCGGTGGCGAATTGCACATCACCATGCCGTATTCGATGATCGAGCCGATTCGCGAAATTCTTGATGCCGGCCTGCAATCGGATACCGACGAGCGCGATGAGCGCTGGGTAAAAGCGCTGCGTGAAGATGTCATGGCGGCGGAAGTGGATCTTGAGTGCGATATCGTGCGGCGCGAAGTGACGCTGCGCGATATTGTCGATTTGCGCCCCGGTGATGTGATTCCCATCCAAATGCCGGAAAGCAGCGTGCTGACGGCGAACGGCATACCCATGTTCCGCGTGGTGCTTGGGCGCAGCAAAGAAAATCTGGCGTTGAAAATCGTCAACGTTATCGATCGTAAACAAGCACATCATATTGAATAAATTGAGCAGAGAAATTCTATGAGCAATGAATCCAACCAGGATGATATGGCAGACGAGTGGGCTGCGGCGCTTGCGCAACAGGAAGGCGGTGGTTCTCCCGCGCAGCAGATAGAACTCGATGATTTCACTAACGAAGGCAAGAGCGTGGCCGGGCGCCCCGACCTGGATGTGATTCTGGATATTCCGGTGACCATTTCCATGGAGGTAGGGCGCACATCCATCACCATTCGCAATTTGCTGCAATTAAACCAGGGTTCGGTCATCGAGCTGGATCGCCTCGCTGGTGAGCCGCTGGATGTGCTGGTGAACGGCACTCTGATCGCGCACGGTGAAGTGGTGGTGGTGAACGAAAAATTTGGCATCCGCATGACCGACGTTATCAGCCCGTCGGAGCGTATTAAAAAATTGCGTTGAGAAACGCGGCGCCTGGCTCCCCAGGGCGGGAGCGGACAATTCAATAATATGAGGCCCGTTATGGCGATAAAGACACGCAATTTCAGCAGTCTAATTCCTGCATTATTACTCGCGCCGGCTGCCAGCTGGGCTGCGGAAACTACCGCAGTTCCATCCGGCGCTGGCGCCATCATGCAAACCTTTGTCGGTCTGGCCGCGGTACTCGCCATGATTTTTGCGCTGGCGTGGCTGAGCCGCCGTTTGAGCGGCGGCAGTCTCGGCAACACCAAATTTATGAAAATCCTTGCGGTGCAACCCTTAGGCGCGCGGGAAAAAATTATTTTGGTGGACGTGGCAGGAACACAGATGATGCTCGGCGTCACCCCCGGTCGCATCGCCACTTTGCATGTATTTGATGAGCCAGTGATGCCGGTGCCGATCAGCAATGAACACAGCCCCGGCCATCTCTCGGCGCGCTCGGCCACGGAATTTTCCCGCAAGCTTCACGAATTTCTTAATCAAGGGAATAAATCCTGATGAAGGCGTTTGCGCGTATCTTAACTGCGGTTCTTTTATTGAGCGCTTTTTTTATGCATTCCGCCGTCGCGCAGGCGCCCGATCCGGCACCAGCACCACCTGGCACCACAGCAAGTGCTCCGATGGGGTTTCAACCCATTCCCGCATTACCGGTGCTGACGGTAAAAAATAATCCGGACGGCTCGGAAGATTACACAGTTACGCTACAAATTCTGATATTGATGACGGCATTGTCATTTCTGCCGGCAATGTTAATGATGATGACCTCGTTTACGCGCATCATTATCGTATTTTCAATTTTGCGGCAGGCGTTGGGTTTGCAGCAGTCGCCCTCCAATCAGATTTTGATTGGCCTTTCTCTGTTTCTGACTTTTTTTATTATGACGCCGGTGTTGGACCGGGTGAACGAACAAGCGGTGCAACCTTATATCAACGAGCAGATTACCGCGCGTGAGGCGCTGGAAACAGCTCGCAAACCCTTTCATGACTTCATGATGGCGCAAACGCGCGAAAACGATCTCGCGCTCTTCTTCCGCATATCCGGCCGACCGCAGGTGGCGGGGCCTGATGATGTGCCCTTCAGTGTGTTGATGCCTGCGTTTATCACGTCGGAGTTAAAAACGGCGTTCCAAATCGGCTTCATTATTTTTATTCCGTTTCTGGTGATCGACATAGTGGTGGCGAGCGTGCTGATGGCGATGGGGATGATGATGTTGTCGCCATTGATTATTTCACTGCCGTTCAAAATCATGCTCTTTGTGCTTGTCGATGGCTGGGCGCTGATCGTCGGTACGCTGGCGGCGAGCTTCGGTATCTAAGCGGCTAACAGCTTTTATAGAGGTTAACTACCATGACTCAGGAAGTTGTTCTCGATCTGTTTGGCAGCGCGTTTTATCTCACCGTCATTATGGTATTGGTAATTGTTGGGCCGAGTCTGATTGTGGGCCTGATCGTGAGTACTTTTCAGGCGGCGACGCAAATCAATGAGCAGACACTAAGTTTTTTGCCGCGACTGATTGTCACGCTGGCCACCATCATGATGACGGGACCGTGGCTGGTGCAACAGCTCACAGATTTGTTCGAACGCTTAATGACCGATATTCCCAATATCATCGGCTGACGTCGTGGAAACCATAACCGACAGTCAGATTGCCGCTTTTATTCAGCAATATTTTTTGCCGTTTGCCCGTATAGGTGCGCTGCTGATGACCATGCCGGTGATTGGCACGCGGGTAGTGCCGGCGCGGGCGCGTATTATTGCCGCCATGTTTCTCACCATGATGGTGGTGCCGCTGTTGCCACCGCTGCAGGTAGCTCCGAGTTTATCCCTAGGCACGGCGATTCTGATCTTGCACGAATTATTGATCGGCATTGCCCTGGGTTTTGGCTTTCAGGTGGTATTTCAGGTGTTTGTACTCACCGGCCAATATCTGGCGATGAAAATGGGCTTGGGTTTCGCTTCCATGAACGATCCCACCAACGGTGTGCAGACCACGGTGCTGTCGCAGTTTTTTCTCGTGTTGGTCACGCTGATGTTTATCGCAGTGAACGGCCATTTATTGTTGATCGAAATGTTATTGCAGAGTTTTCAATCGTTGCCGCCCAGCCATTTTGCATTTAGTCGCGAGCAGAGTTTTCAAGTCGTGAATCTGGGCGGCTGGTTGTTCGCTAGCGCGCTGGTGATGTCTCTGCCGGTACTGACATCGCTGCTGGTAGTGAATATCGCGTTTGGCATTATGAGCCGCGCCGCGCCGCAGCTGAATATTTTTGCCATAGGTTTCCCCTTTACCTTGATTTGTGGGATGTTTCTGGTCTGGCTGGGACTCGCCACTTTTGATATGCATTTTGAGGATTTTATGGCGGAAGGATTTTTATTTGCCCGGGAGCTGCTGCGTTTGCAGCCGTAATTGTATGTTCATCTTGAGGGCCGGCCATGGCCAATAATGATGACAGCGCCCAGGAAAAGACCGAAGAGGCCACCCCCAGGCGGAAGGAAAAGGCGCGCGAAGAGGGGCAGATCCCCCGCTCTAAGGATCTCACCACCTCAGCGGTATTAATTTTAGGCGCGGTGGGGCTATGGATATTCGGCGGCGCGATCGCGCAGAAGTTACTGGATATCCTGCGCTTTAATTTTGCGGTGGACCGAGAAGTTATTTTCGACCCGCAGAAAATGTTTGCGCATTTGGGTTCGTCGTTTTTTGAAGCTTTGTGGGCGCTAGTTCCCCTGTTTGCGATATTACTGCTCGCCGCTGTGGTCGGGCCGACGATTCTCGGCGGCTTTCTTTTCAGCAGCAAATCCATTGCACCGAAATTCAATCGCATGGATCCACTCGCCGGCTTGAAACGCATGTTTTCCCTGAAATCTCTGGTGGAATTGGGCAAATCCATTGGCAAGGTTGTGGTGGTGGTGGCCGTTGCCTACTTCACCCTGCGCATGTTCGAGCCGGAATTGCTCGGTCTCGGCCGGGAGAGTCTGGAAACCGGCGTGCAGCACTCTCTACGCATTAGTTTGTGGGCGACTCTGTTGATCAGTTGCGCTACGATTCTGATTGCCGCCTTGGATGTCCCATTTCAGATATGGGAGCATTCCAAAAACCTGAAAATGTCCCGCCAGGACGTCAAAGATGAAATGAAGGATTCCGAAGGCAAGCCCGAGGTGAAAGGGCGCATCCGTCAAATGCAACGGGAAATCGCTAATCGCCGCATGATGGCCTCGGTGCCCAAAGCGGACGTGATTATCACCAACCCCACCCACTTCGCCGTCGCGCTGAAATACGACCCGGACACCATGGCGACACCTATATTGCTTGCCAAGGGCGTCGATGAAACCGCGATGAAAATCCGCGAAATTGCCCGCGAATACAAAATCGAACAGGTGCGCAGCCCCGTGCTCGCCCGCGCGGTTTATCACACCACCGACATCGACAGCGAAATTCCCCAAGGGTTGTACCTCGCCGTCGCACAGGTGCTCGCCTATGTGTTCCAACTGCGCAACTTCCGCAAGGGCAGGGGAGAGCGACCGGAGTTCCCCACCCATATCAAAGTGCCAAAAGAAATGGTATTCCCCGAAAACCCGTAACGGAGGCTTAGGCCTTCGTCATCAATAGCTTTTTCTTGTCGTCTGCTAATGTAATTGGGTCGGTGAGGTTACCGATTAGGCCGTTTATCTATGGAGCACCTTTAATGGGAGTTCCTGCCCTTCCAAACCGTTCACACCGGTCGGCATTTACCCCTTTCGAATTGGAACCAGCCGCAACTGCGTTGGGCCAAGACAATCCTAAACAGCAATATGTCCTGGAGCGAGTAATGTTCAACAGCAAATTGCGCACGACTCTCGACGAGCTCAAGACCGAGCTTGTGGAAAGCAAGGCTCGCTTCAGCGCGCTGACCAAATCAATTGCAATGATCGAGTTTCGTCCGGACGGCACCGTTATCAGTGCCAACGAGAATTTTCTTGCGGTGGTCGGTTATCGTCTGGAGGAGGTCATTGGTAAGCACCACCGGATATTTTGCACTCCTGATTACACCGAAACCGCAGATTACCGACGTTTTTGGAGCCGGCTGGCCGCAGGCGAGTTTTTTAAAGACCGGTTTTTACGCATTAATAAATTCGGCAAGGATGTATGGCTGGAAGCCACCTACACACCCATCCTCGGTGCAGACGGTAAAGTCGTGAGCATTCTAAAGCTCGCCAACGACATCACCGCGAAAATTCAACAAGAGGAAGAACAAAAAAGCCAGCTGTCCGCTATCGAGCGCTCCATGGCGGTCATCGAATTCAATCCACAAGGTGGCATATTGAAGGCGAATCAGAATTTTCTCTCAACTGTCGGTTATACACTCGATGAAATCCGCGGTAAACATCACAGCATTTTTTGCGAACGCAGCTATGTCGACTCAAAGGCGTACCGCGATTTTTGGAACCAGCTCAACGCCGGTGAATTCATTTCGGGAAGATTTAAGCGAGTCAACCGGTACGGCGCAGAAATTTGGCTGAATGCCACCTATAACCCGGTTTTTGATAGTCGCGGCGGCCTATACAAAGTCATCAAGTTCGCAATCGATATTACTGAAAGAGTGCTGCATCAAAAGGCGGAATCCGAAGCCGCTGCTCTGGCTTACGATATTTCGGTGGAAACCGACACCAACGCGCAAACCGGCGCTTGCATCGTTAAAAAAACAGCTGATGTGGTACAGGGG
>JBQGED010000266.1:0-5275 GCA_052039425.1 Sphingobacterium griseoflavum
ACATCGCACTTGGCAAAATCAAATCCGCCGCCTGCGCAGACGCGGTGGGATATACATCCGACACAATCACAAAGGCTTTAGGATTGCGCCAGCCCGGCAGGGTTTCCTGCATTAAATTCGGCCCAGCCTGAATGTTGTTGCACACCTGAGTCCAATAAACGCGAATAACGCCATCTTTTAATTTGCGACTTTGGGCCGCTGCGGCAAAGCCGACTTTGTCCGGAATTGTGCCCTCAGGCAATTTCCAGATTTCTTCCGTTTTGGCGCGATGTTTTGGATTCGTAACCAACATGTCCGCCGGCAGTCGGTGGGCAAAGGTGCCGACTTCGCGCGCGGAACCGCACGCCGACGGTTGTCCTGTCAAAGAAAATGGGCTGTTGCCGGGCTCGCTGATTTTTCCGGTGAGCAAATGGATGTTGTAGATCATGTTATTCGCCCAGACACCGCGAGTGTGCTGGTTGAATCCCATAGTCCAGAACGACATCACTTTGATTTTTGGATCGGCATAAATTTCCGCCAAACGCTTCAAGCGCTCTGCCGGAACACCGGTTTCCTTAACCGCGTGCTCGAGTGTGTAAGGTTTGAGAAATGCTGCGAAATCTTCGAACGAAATATCGGTCCAGGTGTTGGCTTTATCCGCACCACTGGCCTTAACCTGACGGGGATCCTCCGGGCGCAAGCCGTAGCCAATATTGTCCTGGCCGCGCACAAAGCGGGTGTATTTATTGACGAATTCCTTGTTGACCTTGCCGCTCTCAATAATGTGATTGGCAATGTAGTTGAGAATAATCAAATCCGTATGCGGTTTGAAAATAACGGGAATATCCGCCAGCTCAAAGGTGCGAGTTTCATAGGGTGACATAGCGACCACTTGGACGTGATCGAAAGAGAGTCGGCGGTCCGCGATACGCGTCCATAAAATCGGATGCATTTCCGCCATGTTCGAACCCCAGAGCACAAACGCATCGGCATGTTCGATATCGTCGTAACAGCCCATGGGCTCATCAATGCCAAAGGTGCGCATAAATCCCGCCACGGCCGACGCCATACAATGGCGGGCATTGGGGTCCAAATTATTGCTGCGCAGTCCACCTTTAAATAATTTGCTCGCTGCGTAGGCTTCCCACACTGTCCATTGCCCCGAACCGAGCATGGCGACACTTTCGGGGCCGGACTCGCGGATCGCCTCTTTGAATTTTTCCGCCATGATGGAAAACGCTTGATCCCATGAAATCGGCGCAAAGTCACCGTTTTTATCGTATTTGCCATTTTTCATGCGCAACAGCGGTGTGTGCAGGCGGTCGCTGCCGTAGAGAATTTTCGAAAGGAAATAGCCTTTCACGCAATTCAGACCGCGGTTGACTTCTGCTTTGACATCGCCGTGGGTCGCCACCACCCGGCCGTCTTTGGTCGCCACCATTACGCCGCAGCCGACGCCGCAAAAACGGCAGGGTGCCTTATCCCATTTCAAGGTGGTCAATTCGCGGTTGGTAATTAAATTGGCGGCACTCGCCGGCACCGGCAGACCGGCGGCTATGGCGGCAACCGCCGCCGCATTGGCTTTGGCGAACGTTCGGCGTGTCAGGGTCATGGTGTTCAGGCTCCCACGATTTCGTGATAAACGAGCACTGCACTTAAGGCGCCGGGCAATGCGGACAGTCCATCGAGCAGCTCGTGAATTTTGCGTTCATTTTCAGTTTCCAGCACCACCACCAGTTTGCCCTGTCCCTCCGCGTGAACTTCCACATAAGGCAAGGCATTCAGCCATTCTCTAGTCGCTGTGGAAAATTCCGGCCGCGTGTGCGCAATGACGCTCGCAATATGAATGGGTGGTTCAAGCGATTCTTCTTTAGCTATAAGTGGTGACGACATTTCTGCGAGCCTTGGAAGGTGAAAATGTATATTTGCGACCTATTACAAGCGTCGTAATAGCCAGATCAGAAAAGGCAGCTTAAGCGGCGCCCGGAGGGCCCATCAGCAGTTGGTACATCCAAATCGCGAAGCCATAGCTTCCGACCAGCGCAATGGAAAGCAGAGGAAATAAAAAAACGATAATAAAAATAAACAGGCGCCATTCTTTGTTTTTATCCGCAGGTACGTAGATGTCGTTGTTATTTTGCATAATGTACCCCGATTATTTGTCCAGAATTTAACTGGAGGCGCTTTGGGTTGCGTCTTCCCAAAAGTTTAGACAAGCTCATCAAGACTGCAAATTCTGCTGAATACGTTATTTAATTAGCAGCATAAAAAAATTGCCAAAATCGAATAACCGTCTTATTACATTCATCAGCGCATAAAAGCACGAAGGTTAACAACCATACCAGCGGGAGCACATGATCTGCGTCAAACCCAGGCGATATAGCGCGAACCAGTGAACAGGGGAAATGTTGACCCGGTCGTTCTCTTGGGCCTCGTTTCCTGGCATGCTCCCTCCGTCTGTATCAACCACCCGCCCCGCTAGCAGTCTTATCCCATGGCAAAAAAATTTCGCGTTATTTCCCAAGCCGAGGCCGTTGCCGGCAAAACCAAGCAGGATGTGCACAAGGCTCTGCTGAAAACCAACATGAAGCCCGAGCAGATCCAGTTGCTGCTGCTCAAACCTCTGGTGATCAAAAAGGGCCTGGATAACGCCACCGCCCTGGAATACGCCGAGCGCTTTTCCGCGGCAGGCTTGAAGGTGCGTATCGAGGCTTACGAAGTGGCCGAGCCCGCCCCGGTCACCACGGAGGAGCAGCAGCGCGAGCAGATCTATGCCCTGCTCCTCAAAACCTTCACCAAGCCCGTGCAACCAGCCGCCCTGGCAGACAGAGGCAATTTCAACAGCGCGCGCGCCTATCTCGGGGCGCTGCCGGCGCCTTTGGTCTACGGCGGTCTGCTGCTGGTATGGAGCTTTGCACTGCTGTGGTATCTCGGCGGCGGCCAACAGCTGATCTTCGGCGGACTGGCATTGCCGCAGGGAGTGACCACTCTGGTTTGGCTGCTTACCTGGCTGGTCCCCGCCCTCGTCGGCGGAACGATATTGATTTTTCTGTTCTACCCCCTGTGGCCACGGCACACGCCCGAACCCCGCCCACGCCTGAACAGTAAACGCCACGGACGCTTCCATCATCTAATCAACCAGTTGACCGCGGCCATGGATGTGACGGCCCCGGAGGTTATTGAACTCACCCCCGGTGCGAGCATCCGCGTGGCGCCGGCCCGCGGCCTGCGCAGTTTGAGTCGCGGCGACCTGCGTTTGAGTTTGGGATTGGCCGCCGTGGCCGGCTGTTCGGTGCAGCAGTTGAGTGGGCTGCTGGCGCGGGAATTCGGCCGCTATGCCTCTCCGGTCTCGGCCCGCGCCGCTATCTGGACTTATTCGATCAACCAGTGGTTTGCCGACCGCTGCCGCATTCCCGATGAATGGGATGAGCGCTTTGCCCAGCATCTGGAGGCATACCCGGGCAGACTCACGCGCCTGCTGGTCACCTTCGCCCAGTCCATGACCCGCCGGGTGCGCCGCCTACTGGCGCGACTGACCGAGTGGAATAGCAAGGCGACCTTGCAGACTTTGCAGCGGCTCGAACTGGATGCGGATCTGTTCCAAATGCGGGTGGCGGGCAGCGAAGGATTCCGCGCGCTGGCCCTGCAACTCCACCAGCTGCTGCAGGCGGAGCGCGATCTGCACCAGCTCAACCAGTTGGCGCTCTACCAGCGCGAACAACTGCTGCTCGACCTGCCCGCCGCCATAGCCGCTACCGCCGCCGAGCCGGCGAAGGAGATTCAAAGCCATGCGGAAAACCAATTGCGGCAAACCGAGAAGCGCCTCTGGGAAGCGCAGGCTGCGGATAGAGTTCGCCTTGAGCAGGCGCTGGAGGTGCGCGATGCCGGCATGCTCCACTGCGATCGGCCGGCGCACCTGCTGTTTGACGACTTTGCCCTGCTGTGCGACGTCGCCACCCTCAACGAATACCACCGCCAGGGCATCAGCGATGCCGACCCGCGCCGAGTGGACAACTCGCGCATTCTCGGCGAGCGCTCCGCCCTGGTTGCCCAGGCCCGTGTAGACGCCATCCATAAAAGCGGTCGTGCGTCCATCAACACCGACGGCTCGGTGGAGTGGACCGGACAACCCTGATGGAGCAGACCATTGCCCTCGGCGACAGCACTTTCAATTGCTACCGCGCCGGCACCGGCCCCGCCACTTTGATTTTTGTCCACTGCTCCTGCGGCAGCCACCGGCAGTGGCGCGCCGCCTTGCGCGACTACAGCGAAAACTTCCAGGTGATCGCGCCGGATCTATTGGGCTACGGCGCCAACGCTCCATGGACCAGTCCGGTCAACCCCTACTCGGTCAGCGACCTGGATCTGCTGCGCTCGCTGATTCCGGATGGTCCCTATCATCTGATCGGCCACTCCTGCGGTGCCATGCTGGCATTGGAAAGTGCGCGCCGTGCCTTCGCCGGGGACTTCCGCTCACCGGAAAGCCTATTTCTGATCGAACCGCCTGCGGTTTACCTGCTGCGCGATTCCGCCAAAGACTGGGCCGCGTTCCAGCGCGTCAGCGGTAAATGCATCCAAGCAGTAATACAAAACAACTACGCCAAAGCGGCGCGGGCGTTTATGGGATTCTGGATCGGCCACCTGCCCTGGCTGCTGACCCCGCGGAGACAGAAGCGCCGGCTCGAAGCCACCATGGCCAAAGTCGCCTACGAATTTGAAATCCTCTCCACCCTGCAAGGCACCTTCAGCGACCACACCGTCATCACCTGCCCCACCACCCTCGTCTCCGGCACCCGCTCCCCGGAAATGGCCCAAACCGTGGTAAAGCGCCTGCGCGACCACCTGCCTCGGTCCCGCCACCGTGAAATCAAAGGCGCGAGGCATATGAGTCCGTATACGCATCCGCAGGAGGTGAAGGGGTTGTTGGATGAGCATATGGGGTGGGTGATTAAGGGGCAGAATTAGATGCGTATTTTGCGGATTAATTATTTTCAGAAACGTTTCTTCATGACGGCATTAACTATCGGCGCGCTCTGGCTGAGTGCTTGCGCGCTTACCTCATCACCAGCAGATGTTGATATTCACAACTCTGTCGAGGGATGTATGCGAATTTCGAATTATTTTCTCGCGCAGAAAAATGATCTGGCCGTCCTGTCTCTCGAATTTGAAGCGGCATCTGCAGATGCCGCTTGCCCGTGTAAATCCTCCTTAATTCAATATTCCGCTTTTCAAACAATTGAAGGGCAAACATCACCTCTACTGGAAGGCAATTTCTCGATTTTTGGCATTAGCCAGG
>JBQGED010000267.1:0-14555 GCA_052039425.1 Sphingobacterium griseoflavum
ATATGCAGTTGGTTGGCCGTGAAATCCAGCGCAACCTTTTGATAAGCGCCCACCTGGCTGTTATCCAGAGGAACTTGCACATCCAACTTTGCGACGACCGGCCCCTGCCACTGCCAGCTCATCAATTCCTCGCCACCCAGGCCGCGCAGCGGCGTCTGGGCCAGCAGCTCCGCGGCGTGGCCGCTGTCTCCTTCGGCTGATGCCTGTACTTTGATGGCGCGGCGGTCGCCACCGAGTTGCACTAGATCCACCTGGGTATCTGCAACTCTTATCTGTCCCAGGGCGCCGCGCAGGTCACTGATCGTCAGATTCTGATCATCCAGATACAACAAGCCCGCGCCTTGCCGCAGTGGCGGCCAAGCCGGGTCGAACGCCACTTCGGCATCGCTCACCAGGCCACGCAGTTGAATCACCCGCGCGATGGTGGCCTCTTTTGCCAGCGAACCGTGATAAATAAAGCCGGCGTTGCGCACATTGCCGCCGACAATAGCGCGGTCCAGCCAATCCAGCAGAGGCTCCGGCGCGGTAAAGGGAACCAGGGTTCGGTGCAGCCCGGCATGGCCTTCTTTCACCCCCACCATCAGGGTCATCTCGGGTTCACCGCCGAGGGGCAGATGTAAATTGAAATGGCCGCGCGCAGATACTTCCTGGTTTGCAAGCTTCACCAAGCCGGAGGAGAGATATACAGTCCGCGCCCGCCGGTCGAACTCCCAGCGCACCGAGCCCTCAGCCTGCTGAAACGCCAGCGGCTGGTGGTAAATCTTGGGGAAACTCATGCTGAATCCCTGGTCGGTCCGCAAACGGATCTCGCCGCCGAATGCACTGGCTTCGACATAGCCGGTCACCCCACTTAAGGCGGGCGCACCCTGCCATGCGCCGACGCTGGCATCCACCAGATTGCCCCGCAAGACAAAGTAACCCTGCTCCGCCGACCGGCGGACGACCTGCAGGTTGCGCAATTGGCCCTGCGGTTGCAGGTCGGCAAAGACGTTTTCGACTTCCCCATGCAACACGCCCGCGCGCTGCAACCCCTCGCTCCAGGCGGCGAGATCCAACGATGCAACCGCCAGTTCCGGATCGCCGCCAAAGCTGCCGTGCAGCTGCAACTCCAAGGGAGGAGCGGTGAATTCAGGCCAGACCAGGCGAGTGTCAACGGAACTCAACTGCCAGCCGCGTTGTGGTTCCCAGAATCCACTGACGCGACTGGTCAGAGAAGATGGCCATTGCATGCCGTCCGGCGGGCGCACCGGCGAGCCTTCCACCGCCACGTCGCCGCTCCAGGCGACGCCGCGAGTCGATGTGCCTTCAAACCAGAGAGACAGTGTCACCCGGCCCTCGTCCCGCCAACTGGCGGCAGCGGAATCCTGCGCATCGCTAGGCCAGAGACTGTCGCGAACGCCGAGGGCTGCCAACACTTTTTCCGAAGGAAAACGCTCGAGATGCAGATACCCCCGGGCATTGAAATGGACGTCGTCCCGCGGGTCGCCTTCGCCTTCTACCACCAATTGCAGAGATTGCTGCTCCTCATCCACAGTGAAAGCCGCAGTCAAGCGGTGAAACTGAGCATCGTTTTCCAGGCGGATGTGCGGTATCGCCAATTCCGTGGAGAGGCCGTCGCGAAAAAGAAAGGTAAGGCGGGTATTGCGCAGTTCGACGCGGCGGCCGAAGAGAAAAATATCTACCGGGTCATTAAAAGTGGGGCCGTCGGTAGGTGGTGGCCGCGGCCCGCGCTGCAGGCCAGCCACCCACCAGCGCCCCTCCTGGCTCTGCGCCAAGGCGATCTGCATATCGTTGAAGGTGACTTTGCGAAACGCGAGCCGCCAATCGCGCAGGGTGCTGAGCAGACTGACCTCAGCGCTGACCTCCTCCACCCGAAATACCAGTTCCTGTTTCTGGTTGTGTACCGCTACCTCGGCAAAGGTGACACGGGGTCGCAAGCCGGTCCAGTTGGCGCTGATGTTGGCAATCGAGACACTCACCCCGAGGCGCTCGGACAAATGCTTTTCCATGTCCGCGCGATAGTCGTTCAGCACAGGGAAGATGGCTTTGCCCAATTGCACCATCACCGCCAGGGTAATGACGATGAACAACACGACCCCCCAGCACCAGCGGACCCAGAGGCTGAGATGGCGGCGCAGCAGGCGCTTCATGACTCGGGTCTCTCAGCTGGGCGGTTGGACAGCAGCACAGCGGTCACACCAGAATGATGTCGTACTGCTCCTGGTTGTAGATGCTCTCAACCTGGAACTGGATGGTGCGGCCGATAAAGGTTTCGAGGTCCGCGACGTTGGCGGATTCCTCGTCGAGCAGGCGGTCGATCACCACCTGCGAGGCGAGCACCAGAAAAGTCGAAGCGTCATAGGTGCGCGCCTCGCGGAGGATTTCGCGGAAGATTTCGTAGCAGACCGTCTCGGCGGATTTCAGTCGCCCCCGGCCCCGACATACCGGGCAAGGCTCGCAGAGCACTTGGCCGAGGGACTCGCGGGTGCGCTTGCGCGTCATCTCCACCAAACCCAGGGCTGACACGCCGTTAATGGTGGTTTTGGCGCGATCCCGCTCCAGCGCTTTTTCCAAAGTACGCAGCACCTGGCGCTGGTGCTCCTGGTCGGTCATATCGATAAAGTCGATGATGATGATGCCGCCGAGATTGCGCAGCCGCAGCTGGCGGGCGATGGCGGCGGCGGCCTCCAGATTGGTTTTGAAGATGGTCTCTTCCAGATTGCGGTGGCCGACAAAGGCGCCGGTATTGACGTCGATCGTGCACATGGC
This sequence comes from Sphingobacterium griseoflavum, assembly GCA_052039425.1. Lineage (GTDB taxonomy): Bacteria > Pseudomonadota > Gammaproteobacteria > Pseudomonadales > Cellvibrionaceae > UBA5868. Next base: position 2,770 of record JBQGED010000267.1, read on the forward strand.
CTCGGTCTGTTCGATGATCAGATAACCGCCGGACTTGAGCACCACCTTGGTATCGAGAGCGCGTTTGAGCTCTTCCTCCACACCGTAGATATCGAACAAAGGCCGCTCGCCTGGATAGTGTTCGATGCGGCCGCCGATTTCCGGCGCGTAGTGTTTGGCGAAGCTGGCCATGCGCTGGAACGACTCGCGCGAGTCGATGCGCACCTTCTGAATCTGCGGTCGCATCAGGTCGCGCACGGTGCGCATAAACAGTGGCAGATCTTCATAAATAATGGCGGGCGCTTTGGCTGCTTTGATTTTGTCGGCGAGGTCGTGCCAAAGCTTGTACACAAATGGAATGTCCGCGCGCAGTTCATCCTCCGTAACCCCCTCGGCCACGGTGCGTACGATAAAACCGCCCTTGTACTGATCGGCATATTCCGCGGCCAGTTTTTCCACCGCTTTGCGCAGACGTTCGCGCTCCGCTTCATCCTCAATACGGTTGGACACCCCGATATGGTCGGTCTGCGGCATATACACCAGATAGCGGGCGGATACGGACAAATGGGTGGTCAGCCGAGCGCCTTTGTTACCGATAGGATCCTTGGTCACCTGCACCAGCAGTGACTGGCCCTCATGGGTCAGTGAGCGGATATCCGCCACCTCTGCCGAGCGCTCCTCCATGCCGTTTTTGTTGAGCGGTGCTATGTCCGCCGCGTGGATGAAGCCGGCGCGCTCCTGGCCGATGTCCACAAACGCCGCCTGCATACCTGGCAGTACCCGCACCACCTTGCCCAGATAAATATTGCCGACGTACCCCTTGCGTTTGACCCGCTCGATATAGATCTCCTGCACCACACCGTTTTCAATCAATGCCGCGCGGGTCTCCGTGGGGCCGAAGTTCACCAGAATCTCATCACTCATGCATTCGCTCCGCACCAAACCGGCACTTCAAATTCCGCCAACAACGCCTGGGTTTCTGTCAGCGGCAAACCCACCACATTGCTGTAACTACCTGCCAAATGGGCGACAAATACTGCACCCATTCCCTGAATGCCATAACCGCCGGCTTTGTCTCGCGGCTCACCGGTCGTCCAATAGCGCTCCGCCTCTTCCTGTGCAATATCGCGAAAGCGCACCTCGCTGGTAACGACTCTGACTTGCTGCCGGCCGCCATGAGCAACAGCGATACCGGTGAGTACTTGGTGCGTTTCGCCGGACAATTGGTTCAGCATAGTTATTGCGTGTTCGCGGTCGCGGGGTTTTTCCAGGATCGCCCCTCGAAGGACCACCACTGTATCCGCGCCGAGCACCGGCAATTCCGGCCGCAGTTCACTGCCGGCACCGGCCTTGGCCAATGACAGCCGGCTGACATAGTGAGCAGCGGTTTCGCCGGCTTTAAGGACTTCGGGCACCTGGACCTGGATTACCGCAAAGCGCACGCCGATTTGTTTCAGCAGTTCTTGGCGGCGCGGAGACTGGGAGGCCAACAGCAGATCGACGGACGACATGATGGATCTCGTTATGGTTAAGTCAGATTGACTGGGAAAGTGGTCTATAGACCCGCGCAGCGCAACTCCATTCTCGCATTCTCGCCTGGCTTAGAAGAGTCTGTAGCGCTGCTGCACACTGCGCATCAGGAGCACCAGGAGAGGCCAGCAGGCAGCTGACACTGCGGCGGAAATCACCAGATAGCGGGCCGGGGCGGCGTAGCCGTCCAATCCTTGAATCCAGTTGACGAACAATTGATGAATGCCGACGAACACAAAAATCCAAAACGTCTGCTGAGTCATGGAATAGGTGCGCAGCCTGCGGTAGGACATCAACGCGATATAGGCGACCAGGGCCAGCGCAAGTGCATGGCCACCCCAAACGCCGTCCTCAACCACGTCCTGTATCAGACCGACACACCAAGCGATGCCCACACCCCACTGGTGCGGGCCATTGAGTACCCAATAGATCACCACCAGACAGAGCAGCTCAGGCCGGTAGACGGAAGACGCGGGAGAGAGTGGATAGATGGCCACAAGAATGGCCATCATCAGACTGACGGCAAATACCAGGAAGAGGGTTACGGGACTGGACACGGCTCAGCCGCCACTGGCCGGGTCGCCGGCGGGAGGTTCCTCCACCGCGCCGTGCCGGTCAAAAACCAGCAGCACATGCCGGTTGCGGTTCAGCTCCGCCATGGGTTTGGCGATCACCGTGGCAAAGGGTTTACCCGGATCATGACTGACTCGCTCTACCAGCGCCACCGGGTAGCCCGGCGGGAATCGCTGGCCGAGGCCGGAGGTGACCAAAAGATCACCCTCCTGAATATCCATGGTGCTGGAGACAAAGCGCAACTGCAGCTCGAACAGATTGCCCTGCCCTTCCGCCACCAGGCGGATGCCATTGCGATTGACCTGCACCGGCAGCGCGTGACTGGAATCGGTAATCAGTAGTACGCGGCCGGTATGTCGGCCGACCTCCACCACTTGGCCCACCAGACCATACGCATCCACCACAGGCTGGCCAATATAAACGCCGTCATCGGTGCCGCGGTTGATCATGACCTTATGCTTCATCGGATCGGGGGATACGCCAATCAGCTCCGCCACCAGAACCCGGTCTTCGATGGTGTCGGCGGAGTTGAGCAGCTGACGCAGGCGGGTATTTTCTGCGGTCAGCGAGGCCATCTGCTGCAGTTTGCGTTTGAGCACCAGCACCTCAGTGCGCAGCGCTTTGTTTTCTTCCTGCAGGTCCACTTTGGAGGCGAGACGGTCTTCCGACCAGCGGCTAACTTGCCCCGGAATGTCGGTAACCCAGTAGAGCGGAATGGTGAAGTCGCTGACCCGCTGACGCACGCCATCGAGCCAGTCGGTTTTGCTGTAAATCAGCGCAATAGCGAGGGCCAGCAGGGCCAGTACCGTGAGTCTTACTCCCGGTGACGGACCCTTGGCAAACATAGGTTTGATAAGCGGACCTCAGCGCAGGGGAATATCAGTAATGGAGATGGATAGCGCGGCTGTCCATGAGTTCCATGGCTTTACCGCCTCCGCGAGCGACGCAGGTGAGCGGATCTTCCGCCACCAGCACCGGCAGGCCGGTCTCTTCCATCAGCAGCCGGTCGATATCGCGCAGTAACGCGCCGCCACCGGTCAGCACTATGCCACTTTCGGCGATATCGGAAGCCAGCTCTGGCGGCGATTGTTCGAGAGTGCTTTTCACCGCCTGCACGATACCGGAGAGCGGCTCCTGCAGAGCTTCGAGAACTTCATCGCTGTTCAGAGTGAAGCTGCGCGGCACCCCTTCGGCAAGGTTGCGGCCTCTGACATCAATTTCCAGTACTTCACTGCCGGCGAAGGCGCAGCCGATTTCTTTTTTGATGCGCTCAGCGGTGGCATCACCGATAACCGTGCCGTACTTGCGGCGCACATAATTCACAATCGCTTCGTCAAAACGGTCGCCACCGATACGCACCGAATCCGACAGCACCACGCCGTTAAGGGAAATAATTGCAATTTCAGTGGTGCCACCGCCGATATCCACCACCATTGAACCGGTGGCTTCCGCGACTTTTAATCCCGCTCCGATCGCCGCGGCCATGGGCTCTTCAATTAAACGCACTTCACGCGCACCGGCGCCGAATGCGGATTCGCGGATGGCTCTTTTTTCCACTTCGGTGGACAGGCAGGGTACGCACACCAGAACGCGCGGGCTGGGTTGAAACCAGCTGTTTTCATGCACTTTACGAATGAAATGCTGGAGCATTTTTTCGGTGACTTGGAAATCGGCGATCACGCCGTCTTTGAGTGGACGTATGGCGGTGATATTTCCGGGAGTGCGGCCGAGCATGCGTTTCGCTGCCATACCCACCGCTTCGACGGATTTCTGGCCGTTGTGATTGCGAATGGCGACAACAGAAGGTTCGTTGAGGACGATGCCGCGCTCGCGCACGTAAATAAGGGTATTGGCGGTGCCCAGGTCAATAGAAAGATCGTTGGAAAAAATTCCGCGCAGACGTTTAAGCATAGTGGTGGAGAAACCTTATTTTGATGTCAACCCGGTGAGAGGGCGGGTATTCCGCTGGTCGCTGTTGTTTGTGTCCGGATCTACCGTTATTTGCGCCCGGATCTACACGGAAAACAATGCGGAATGGTAAATCGGGGCACTCTAGCAACGCCGGGGATTTAGAGCAAGGCGCAAATGTGGTAACTTAGCGCGCCTTATAAAACCCACTCAGTATAGATGAAATTTAACGTGCGACCGCCGCCGTGAGCGCTGTGCGGTGACCGCACAGGAGAATTACGGTGGACCGTTCCGAAATCGAAAAATTAGCGCATTTAGCGCGTCTGGAAATTCGTCCGGATGCCCTTGACGAAGTCGCGAGCCGCATCAGCAATGTGCTCGCCCTGGTGGATCAGCTGCAGGCATTGGACACCGCTCATGTGGAGCCCATGGCCCACCCCCTCGATGCGGTGCAACGACTGCGCGCTGACGCAGTGACCGAACCCGATTGCCGCGCCGCGTATCTCGCCATCGCACCCGCCACGGAAAATGGCCTTTATCTCGTCCCCAAAGTCATCGATTAAATTTCCTGCGGCAAATGCCGCGCAGCGGATATTCAGCTCATGCACAATCTCACCATCGCTCAAATGATCCGCGAGCTGCGCCGGAAATCTTTTTCCAGCGTGGAATTGACGGAGCATTTTCTTCAGCGCATCGAACGCCTAGATAACCAGTACAACAGCTTCGTTTCCATTACCCGCGATCAAGCACTCGCACAAGCGCGTGTGGCGGATGCGCGTCTGGCTAGCGAAAATGCGCCGGCGCTTTGCGGCATTCCCGTCGCGCATAAAGATATTTTCTGTACCAACGGGGTGCGCACCAGTTGCGGTTCAAAAATGCTGGATAATTTTGTGCCGCCTTACGATGCCACCATCGTTGAAAATTATCTGCGCGATGGCGTGGTGATGTTGGGCAAAACCAATATGGATGAGTTCGCCATGGGTTCATCCAACGAAACCAGCTATTACGGTCCGGTGAAAAATCCCTGGGCGTTGAATTGTGTGCCCGGCGGTTCCTCCGGCGGTTCCGCTGCCAGTGTTGCGGCGCGTATTGCACCAGCGGCCACCGCATCGGACACCGGCGGCTCAATTCGCCAACCCGCCAGCCTGTGCGGTATTACCGGTATCAAACCCACTTATGGTCGCGTGTCGCGTTGGGGCATGATCGCTTTTGCCTCCAGCCTGGACCAGGCCGGTCTTATGACCCGCACGGCGGAAGATGCCGCCCTGTTGCTCAACACCATGGCGAGCTTCGATGGCAAAGACTCCACCTGCGTGGACGAACCTATTCCTGATTACACCGCCAATCTGAATCAATCCATCAGCGGCCTGAAAATCGGTCTGCCCAAGGAATATTTTGGCGAAGGATTGAATGAAGGCACCGCGCGCGCAGTGGAAGAAGCGGTCAAAACCTTTGAAAAACTCGGCGCCACTGTGCATTCCGTCAGTCTGCCCCACAGCCATATCGCGGTGCCGGCCTACTACGTGATCGCGCCGGCGGAATGCTCCGCCAACCTTAGCCGCTTCGACGGTGTGCGCTACGGCTACCGCTGCGAAAATCCGCAGAATCTCGACGATTTGTACAAGCGCTCACGCAGCGAAGGTTTCGGCGAGGAAGTGAAGCGCCGCATTATGGTGGGTTGCTATGCACTGTCTGCCGGATTTTACGACGCCTATTACGCCAAAGCGCAAAAAGCGCGGCGATTGATCCAGCAGGATTTTGTCGATGCATTCAAACAGGTGGACGTGATCATGGGGCCGACTTCACCGTCCCCCGCCTTCGAATTTGGCTCCAAAGGCAAAGATCCGGTAGCCATGTATCTGGAAGATATTTACACCATCGCCACCAACCTCGCCGGTCTGCCGGGTATGTCCATCCCCTGCGGCCTGGTGGACAACAAGCCGGTCGGACTTCAAATCATCGGCAATTATTTCGCCGAGGCTCAGATGCTCAATATCGCGCACCAGTTCCAGCAAAACACCCAATTTCACGAACTGGCCCCCGCCGGTATTCAATAAAGGTACAACGTAATGAAATGGGAAACCGTCATAGGTCTGGAAGTTCACGTCCAGCTGGCCACCCGCTCAAAAATGTTTTCCGGTTCGAGCACCGCGTTTGGGGCTGAACCCAATACCCAGGCCTGCGCCATCGACCTCGCCATGCCGGGCACGCTGCCGAGCGCCAATGCCGAAGCGTTTCGTATGGCCACCATGTTTGGTCTCGCCATCGACGCGGAGATCAATCGCCGCTCCATCTTTGAGCGCAAAAATTATTTCTATCCCGATCTGCCCAAGGGCTATCAAACCACGCAGCTGGCGCGACCGATTGTCGGCCCCGGTTATCTCGATATCACGTTAAACAGCGGCGACACCAAACGTGTGCGCATTCATCACGCCCACCTCGAAGAAGATGCGGGCAAATCGCTGCATGAAGATTTCCACGGCATGTCCGGCATCGACCTCAACCGCGCCGGCACGCCACTGATCGAAGTGGTCACCGAGCCGGATATGCGTTCGGCGGAAGAAGCCGTCGCCTTTGCCAAGAAACTGCACGGGCTGGTGACCTCGCTGGGCATCTGCGACGGAGAAATGTCGCAAGGCTCCATGAGGTTCGACGTCAATATTTCCATCCGCCCCAAAGGCCAGGAAAAACTCGGCACGCGCACCGAGACCAAAAACCTCAACTCCTTCAAATTTATGGAAGAAGCCATCGAGCTGGAAATCGAGCGGCAGATTCACGTGCTCGAATCCGGCGGCAAGATTGTGCAGGAGACGCGCCTGTACAACGGCGATACCAAAAAAGCGCGCGCCATGCGCAGCAAGGAAGACTCTAACGATTACCGCTACTTCCCCTGCCCCGACCTCCTTCCGGTGGTGCTCGACGAAACCTATATCGAAGACGTGCGCCGCCAGATGCCGGAGCTGCCGGAAGCCAAGCGCGTCCGCTACATCTCCGACCTGGGCCTGCCGGATTACGATGCGGGAATCCTCAGCGGCGACGCCGCCACGTCCGCCTATTTTGAAGAGACCGCGAACCTTTCGGGCCAGCCGAAACTGGCCGCCAACTGGGTAATGGGCGAGATTGCAGCGCAGCTGAATCGCCAGGAAATCAATATTCGCCAGTGCCCAATTACTGCGGTGGCGCTCGCCGGCCTGATCAAGCGCCTGGAGGACGGCACCATCTCCAGCAAAATGGCGAAAACCGTGTTTGAGGCCATGTGGAATGGTGAAGGCGACGCTGACACAGTGATCGAAACCAAAGGCTTGAAACAGGTGTCGGACTCTGGCGCGCTGGAAAAAATTGTCGATGACATAATCGCGAACAATCCGCAGCAGGTGGCCAACTACCGCGGCGCTGCGGAAGATAAACGCCCGAAAATGCTCGGCTTTTTTGTTGGCCAAGCAATGAAGGCCTCCAAAGGTCAGGCAAATCCGCAGGAATTAAACCGAATTCTGCTGGAAAAATTAGGGGCGTAAGCCCCACCCCCTAGCAAGGGGCGAGGTATTTCTCCGCACTCATTTGCGATATAGGATTTATTTATGACTCTGAAAAAAGACAAAGCCAAAGTTCTCGGTGAACATTTTGACGACGACCGCATTCGCACCTTTTTAAATGTAGAACCTTACGGTGGTTTGGAGCACGACTACTGTGCGTTGGAAAAAGCCTACCGCGGCATGAACGCGGAGAACTTTGCGACCTTTACGCGCTTTTTTGTCGAAGCTGGCCACAACATCAATGCCTCCAATGGCGAAGGCAAAACCTTTCTGCAAGTGATCAGCAGCCATCGCCATGCAGAAGAATATATCGACGCACTTAAAGCGGCCGGAGCCAAAGACGACGGGGCGATCTGATTCGCCCACTCATGCATCCCGAGTTATCCCGCAATAATTTCGCATCCGGCGCCCGCTATTTTGTTCGCGGGCTGAGCCTGCTTCTGCATCCGCGCCTGCGCTGGTTCGTGCTGGTACCCATCGCGATTAACTGTCTTTTGTTCGTCGCGCTCACCGCCGTAATGCTGCAATATTTTGGTCATCTGGCGGACTGGCAATTACCACTGCCGGAAATTTTGCAGTTTCTCGAAAAAACTCTGAAATGGGTGGCGTGGTTTCTGATCGTGGTCGTGGTACTGATCGCCTACGGCTACTCGTTCAATATCATCACCACTATTTTTGCCGCACCCTTTTATGGCCTGCTTTCGCAGAAGACGGAAGAATTGGTCACCGGCAAAGCCGTCGAGGACGAGCCGCTACTGAAAATGGTGGTGCGCACTGTGCTGCGCGAACTGCAAAAGTTGATGTATTTCATCACCCGCGGAATTTTTATTTTTCTGGTGATGCTGCTACTCGGCCTCACCTTTATTCTGAATATCTTTGTACCGGTGGTGGGAACCTTATGGAGCGCCTGGTCCATGGCGATCCAATATGTGGACTACGCGGCAGACAATCATCAAACCGATTTTGTCATGCTGCGTAAAATGCTGCGCAAACGCCGTTACAGCAGCGTCGGTTTTGGCGGCACTGTGATGTTGTGCAGCATGGTGCCCGTGCTCAACATCATCGCCATGCCAGCCGCCGTTATCGGCGGCACACTATTTTGGGTAAATGAAATAAAAGGCCTGAAAGTCCTGCCGGAACACCTCGACGATTAACAGCGAATCGCTCCCTGTCTATTTCCACGCATAAAAAAATGCCTCTCCCAGGAGAGGCATTTTTTGTATTGGGAAATGAGACGCTAGATCAGCGGCGCGGCGGTCGGCGCTTATGGCCACCGGAGTGATGCTGACGGGAAGCGCGGCGGTCTTCCGCATGCTGCGCATCCAGCGCTTTCTGCTGTTCGAGCGGAATGGCTTTCAACAGATTTTCCGGCGGTTGCTCGCAGCGGATGGGATGACCCAATAACGCCTCAATTGCTGGCAGACGGAAAGCATCATCTTCGCAGGCAAAACTGATAGAGGTGCCGCGGCTGCCCGCCCGTCCGGTACGGCCAATGCGATGCACATAATCCTCCGGCTCCTCGGGCAAGGTGTAATTCACCACATGGGAAACGTCGTTGATATGAATTCCACGGCCGGCGACATCGGTAGCCACCAGCACTTTGATTTGGCCGTTTTTGAAGGCATCAAGGGTTTTGACTCGCTTGTTCTGATCGATTTCACCGGAGAGCAGACCAGCCTTAAAGCCGAGACTGCGCAACGCGCCGAACAGTTTGCGGCACTGGTCGCGGCGGTTGGCAAATACCATCAGGCTTTCCACATCCTCTTGCAACAGCAGATTGAACAGCATGGTGTCCTTTTCATCGGCGGCCGCCAGATAGACGTGCTGCTCCACCGTGTCGGTTGCCACCGAGGTAGGCTCGATTTCGACCCGCGCCGGCTCAAACATCCATTGGTCGGCAAGATTCAACACATCGGAGGAGAAAGTCGCGGAGAACATCAAGGTCTGTCGGTTCTCCCGGCGCGGTGTTAAACGTACGATACGGCGCACTTGCGGAATAAAACCCATATCGAGCATGCGGTCAGCCTCATCGATAACGAGCACTTCCACCTGATCCAAAAACACGTCGCCGCTGTCGCAGAAGTCGATCAGGCGGCCCGGTGTCGCCACCAGAATATCCACCAGTTCGCGGTGTAATTGGCTGCGCTGCTTGCCGTAATCCATGCCGCCCACGAGCGTGTGGACTTTCAAACCGGTAAACCGGGTGAGCGCTTTGGCGTCCTCGGCGATCTGCAACACCAGCTCGCGGGTGGGAGCCAGCACCAGGGCCCGCGCCTCGCCGGCGTATCGTTCGCTCTCAATTGGGTTACGCAGCAGATCCTCGATAACGCTGACCAGAAACGCGGCCGTTTTGCCGGTGCCGGTTTGCGCGCGCCCCAATACATCGTGGCCGGCCAAACTGTAAGGCAGCGACTGAGCCTGAATGGGTGAGCAGTATTGGAATCCGAGAGCCTGAATGCCTCTCATTAGAGGTACGGAGAGTTGAAAATCGTGAAAACGGAACTTGCCCTCAGCGGGCGGAACCTGAAATTGCTCGATGCGCCACTCTTGCGCATCTGCAGGGGAAGGATGTTTCGTCAAATGGTCTACCAATGTTTTATAGCTAGGCTGATTATAGCTATGGCTGAATGATTTAAACCCCCGTTTAGGGGTGCGCAATAAACACGCAGTTTAACACGCTGCCCTGGAAATACAGCACCCGACAGACCGCGCGCTAAATTGCGTACTGTCACCCCTATCAACAGCAACGGCATTGCATCCTACACTCGGACAATAAAACGTTTCACCTCGCGCGATCCAGGCTATGATGCTGCGGCGCCCAGATCCCCTCACCATCAGGGACTTTGGCATATACTTAACAACAGCCATAAAAAGCAGGACGCTAATTGCTGTTAGTGCGTTAAGCAATTTCCTATACCGACGCAAAAAAACTGCAATGTCTTTCACTATCAGTGCCCGAATAACAAGATTACGAATCGACCTAATGGAGGAAATCATGAGCCGCGCCTTCCCACGCATTGTAAACGCAACGAAAAAAAATCCACTGTGCGCCGCTATTTCTCTGATGTGCGCAGCGGGCACCATCTGTGCACACGCAGAGACGAAAATCCTTGAAGAGGTAATCGTTACCTCACAGAAGCGCGTGCAAAGCCTTCAGGATGTCCCTATCTCCGTCGCGGCCGTGACCGGCGACAAAATTGAGCGAATGGGCGTTGAGAATCTGGAAGATCTTACCGTTTACGTGCCCAATATTCATTTCACGGAAACCGGCCTCAGCACCCAAATGCGCATTCGCGGCATAGGCTCGGATAACAGCCAAGGGTTTGAACAATCAGTCGGCATATACAAAGACGGCATCTACCACAGCCGCGCGCAACTTTTCCGCGCACCTGTATATGACGTGGAGCGCGTCGAAGTCATGCGTGGCCCACAAGGCACTTTGTTTGGTAAAAATAGTATTGCTGGCGCTGTCGATATCATCACCGCCAAACCCACAGATGAGTTTGAGGGGCGTATCACCGGATCCTACGAAACCGAATTCGAAACCAAAGAATTGAACGGATATGTCTCCGGACCAATCAACGACTCCGTAAGAGGTCGCCTCGCCATACGCTATTACGACGACCCAGGTTTTATGGTGAATACCTTTAAAAATCGCGACGAGCCGGACACGGAAGAAAAATCCATCCGCGGCTCTATCGCATGGGATGCCTCCGAAAACCTGGATATTTTATTGGTTGCCGAGCGCAATGAATTTGATGTTTTGGGACGGGCGATTGAAGTTACGCAGGATATTCCCTCCGTCAGTCCCTCACTATTCAATGGTAGGACGTATCAAGAAATCCTGGGAGTTGTTTTAGCCAACCCACTAGTGACTGGAGGAGCATTTGATGGCACCACATTTGACAGTGTGCAAGATTACAGGCGTCAAAGTAATTCTCCAGAATTCAGTGATAACGAAATCGACTCATTGACCCTGCGCGCAGACTATCAACTGGGCGATTATCTGATTACGTCTTTAACGGGTGGATTGCGTTTCAAATACAACGAAAATTGTGATTGTGACTTCACACCGGTTGATTTCTTCAATTTGGACATGTACGAAGACTATGAGCAATTCAGCCAGGAAATTCGCATCGCTTCTCCCGAAGGCACTGCATTTTCATGGATTGCCGGCTTGTTCTATCAGACTTATGACCAATCATTTAATGATGATTTTAATATTCCAAACAATGGAAACTTAAGTTGGCTGACACAATATGT
>JBQGED010000268.1:0-3361 GCA_052039425.1 Sphingobacterium griseoflavum
ATGGCAAGTGCCAATTGGGTTTTGCGTAGGTTTTTCATATCAAAACTCCTGAATTGCTTTCCGCAATTGTCTTTTTAGGGATACATCGGAGGATGAGATTGCGAGGATTATGCCAACGCGGGAAGTTCCTGAAATTACCAAAAATCGCGAATTACCTTGCTGGATTTACGGATGATTTACAAAAATAACGTCAAGATTTACAGAGATAAACGCTGTTATTTCAAATAACTTATAAAACGGAATTGCTAAGTAATAAAATTTTTAATGGCAATGCCGCCGCCGCCAATTAATACGCTGAAATAGGTCGCCGTGGCAATATTGGATAAATGCCCAAAGACAATGGCGATTCCGTCTCTTTGCGCGAGTCCTACTGCAAAAAAAAGCAGAGCGATGCCGGGTAGTGTATTGCTGAGTGGAACAAAACCAAAAGGCGCCATCAACATAAGCGCAGCAATCACAAATGCAAGATTGTTAATCATCGCTGCAACACGGTTATCCGCCAATGCTGGAAGGCGTCGAGAGCGGCTGACTTTTTCCAGGCGCCTCACCCACTTCAAGCCGCGCTCCAATGCAGGGCGCAGTTTTTCCACTGTGACGGTCTTTTTTTCCACCCGCGCCGGCAACCACAGTGGTCCGTTGCGCAGTCGGCTGATGCCTACGAGTAAAATCACTGCGCCAAAAACGGTACTCACGCCTGGTAGCGATACCGGAATCAAAAAGATCAGCGTCAGCAGTGCTGATAAGAGCAGCAAGCCTTCCTGGCCACACCGATCAATAAGATCTTTAACTGAAAGCTCATCTTCCGGCAGATCTTCTATAAGGGTCTCCAGTTGATTGCTAAGAGCGGCATCAGCTGCTTGAGAGCGTTCAGACATTACTTCTCCAAAGCCCGATGTTTCGGGCAAATTTTTTATAGTATTGTCCGGAGAGGTAAAAGAACTTTGTGCTATAGCGCGCTTAAGAAAAAGCGGTACTGGAGGCGCTTGACGTAACTTTATTTTTCAACATGCGCTATAAAGATTTATCAACATGGCTTATAACGCAGTGCGAGCGCGCCCGAGCCCAACTCTTTGCGGTCTACTAAGGTTAAATTTAGTTTCTGCGGCAATCCCGCCAGTAAGTGAGGACCATTTCCCGCAACCACAGGGTGCACAATAAATTCGTATTCGTCGATCAAACCCAGTTCGGCCAGAGCCAAAGGCAACTGTACCCCGCCCAGCAGCAAGCCCTTGCCGGGTTGCTGTTTCAATGCTTGCACCGCATCACCCAAATTGCCCCGTAGAAGCTCTGCATTCCAATCGACTTCTTTTAAACTACTGGACACTACATATTTTTTCGTGGCATCAATGGTCTGTGCAAACGGCTGCATCCACGGCTCCATCCAATCCGGCAGCACTCCCGTTTGCGCCGGTGAACGAAACGCTTCCTCCATCATTTCATAAGTCACCCGGCCAAAAATCAGCGCATCCGCGCGCTTTAAATTCTCCTCCGCATGCCGATGCAACTCCGCATCTGCTGTTACCGCATTGTGATCACAGCAACCGTCCAGGGTGATATTGATGGAATAGCGGAGAGGACGCATAGGGATTCCGTTTATGTTGATGGGCATACAGCATAGCAATATGCCTGTTTTGGGAGGCATGTTCAGTTGCACACCGAACACGGATTTGTTTAGCTTTCGCGGAGCGACGGCTCGAGAACATCCAGCCAACACGCACGGGATTCCAAATAAAGATTTTTAATACTTTTGGGCAGAAAAGGTGTATCCAGCGTGGCCACCGCTATGGATGCCCAGTCAGGAAATTTTTTACTGCCACTCCACTCGATATTGGAACCACAAATCCCGCAGAACTTTCTCAAAATATTACCGGAGGAGTTGTACGCGACCATAACCTCCTGGCCGGATACATAGCGTAAATCCGCCTTTGGCAAGCTCGCATAAGTGGCAAAGGCAGCGCCATGTTGCTTCTGACACATGTGGCAATGGCAGTGGGTTACGGCTTTGGGCTCCGATAGCAGTTCATATTTCACCGCGCCGCATAGGCAGCTGCCTAGATGCATAGCTAATACCTCCCAGTCATTCGGAGGTTAACTTCATTCTTAAAACATCCGCCACGAATTCCTCCTGCGTTTTATATGTGCGCCCGCCAAAGTTGCTATGACTGCCCTCGCGATCCCAGCCGCCAACCACGCCATAAATGCGCGACTTAGTGATATCTATGGTGCTTTCGTAAGTAAAGTATCTAAATTCGTTGTCGCCATCCTTTACGATAAGTGCGTAATAGCAGTTTGGTGGGGCATCAGGGTGTGGAAAGACAATAAGTATGGCTGGATGTCCTTCAACGGGGATGACCGCTAAGCCATTGGCGTAGTCGGTCGAGACAATTTCCTCTGCTGCATTTACAAGTTTTTCCAAGTTCCCGTGCAGCAAGTCCGCGTAGAACCAGCCCTCGGATTCGAACACCCACTTGCTGATCACTCTATGCTGAAAATAGTAGATTCGCTGCGACTCGGACGGCTCCTCCGCGTTTTGCGATGAGGTGGCGCTTTCCGGTTCCCGTTTGGGAGGGGTCGCGGCGCATCCGGCAATTAAGATCAAAAATAAACACAGAACGTACTTCATGCTAAAAATCCTTCGATGGTTTCGAATTTTATCGTCGAAATTCCGTTGGCTGTTCAAGTTGATAAATCGCATCGGCTATATCATCGAGCTTATTGGAAAGAATAGCTTGGGCATCATACAGCCCGCGATTATAGAAAAATGATCCAATTTCCTTGGCAAAGAAATCCAGCAGAAATTCCGCATCAAACTGCCCGATCTCCTGCCGCAGTTCTTCAGTAAAGTAGAGCTGAATCTTGCGGGTGATAATCGCTTTTTCTTCTTTGCTGAATTTTATGGCTGTCATGCGCCCTCCTGTTTGTAAGCCATTTGGTCAATTTGCGTCTATCGAGCTTTCTTCTGCGGCTTTTTAGCGGACCGGCTTTGCCGTGGTTTTCCTGCTCCTTCGCCAGTAATTGCACCGGCTGCCGCCAATCCCAGCAGCCGTCGAAACTTCGGGCATTCCATATGGCTGGGGGCGGAGCAGACTGCCGCATGCCGCAACCCATCGCGCATAGCGGCCAGTTTTTTGATGGTGTGATCCAATTCGTTTGCTTTGCTGATCAGTAACTCTCTGTCGATATTCGGATTTCCTTCCGAGCCCAACATTCGCGCAATTTCATCCAGGGAAAAACCGGCGGCACGTCCCAGGGCAATCAGTGCCAGGCGCTCCACGATATTGGCACTGAATACCCGGCGTAAGCCTTGTCGTCCAATGGACTTGATCAGTCCTTTCTCTTCATAAAACCGCAGCGTCGAGGC
>JBQGED010000269.1:0-4846 GCA_052039425.1 Sphingobacterium griseoflavum
CAGCGGGCAGTCCGGCTCGCAGATAGCGGAGGATCTGCATTTGACTGGACGCAAGGTTTATTTGGCCGTTGGCAATGCGCCGCGCTGCGCGCGTTTTTATCGCGGTAAAGATGTGGTGCGTTGGTTGGCGGAAATGGGGTATTACGAAATTTCCGTGATGGATCATCCACTGCGCGAAGGTGTGCGCGATAATACCAATCACTACGTAACTGGCCGCGATGGCGGACGCGATATCGATCTGCGCAAATTTGCTTTGGAAGGAATGGAATTATTTGGCCCGCTGCAGGATTTTGACGGTGTGGATTTTATTTTTCAGCCAACGCTTGCAGAGGTGCTCGATCACGCCGACGGAGTTTACAACAACATCAACAATCGCATCGATCAATACATTTCGTCACACGGCATAAGCGCTCCGCCGCCGAGCCAATATCAGCCGGTTTGGCAACCGCCGGTTGAGCGCGGTCGTTTAAGTCTTGCCGATAGCAATATCACCAGCGTGGTCTGGTGTGTCGGTTTAAAACCGGATTATGGCTGGCTCGAATTACCGGTGTTCGACAGTCGCGGTTATCCGGCGCATCAGCGCGGTGTTACGGCCGAACGCGGTGTTTATTTTATCGGCTTGCCCTGGTTGCACACCTGGGGCTCGGGGCGATTTTCCGGCGTTGCGCGGGATGCGGAATATCTGGCGAATTGCATCGCCGGTGTGAGTCGTAGCACCGCATAAATTGTTTTGAGTGTTTTGCTTTAACCGCCGTTATTCCGCCTTCCAACTCGCGGATGCTTTCAGCAGGTCCGCCAATAGCGCCGGCGCATACTGCCGGCGCACGGTTACCGCGTAAAAATTCTCGTAAATATTCGGCAGGGTCATATATTCCACCAATGCGCCCTGGCGAATTTCGTCTTTGACTACCACCTTCGGCAGCACGGTTACCGCGCGGCTGTCCCGCGCCAACAGTCGCAGCATTGCCATGTCGTCCGCTTCTCCCAGCAAATCCGGCTCGAATTGATGTTGCGCGCAAAAGCCGTCGAAACTGCGGCGCAATTCATTGCCTGCCGCTGGCAGCACCCAGCGCAGATTTTTATAGCCATCGGGAAAAATGTTGCTTGGACGAATATCCGGCGGGCCGACAATCGATAACCGCTGGCGCGCTAGCAGTTGGCTCTGCCAGGGGGTGTCCGGCATTTCCGAGCTGCCGATTTCGGCGTTGGTAAGGATCAGGTCGAACTGGTGTTTCACCAAACTGTCGAGCAAGTGAGTCATGCTGCGTGCGTGCAGGCTGAAACGCACCTTGGTGTCTTGCTGTGGGTCCAGCAACGGGCTGATAAAGCCCTCGATAAAGTTGCGCGACATGGTGGAAGACACGCCGATGCGCAGGTGCTGGTATTCCGGGGTGATGCCGCGCCGCATCAGCGACTCCAGTTCCTCCCCTTTGCTGAAAATATCCTGGGCGTATACCAGCACCCGCTGCCCGCTCTCCGTCAGGACCAGTTTGCGCCCCCGTCGCTCGAAAAGCGCGGTGCCCATACTTTCTTCGAGCTGGCGGATCTGATTGGACAGGGCGCTCTGGGACACATGGAGCTTGTTGGCCACTTGGGTGAGATTGCCGTCGTTGGCGACCTGCCAGAAGTAATAGAGGTGGTGATAGTTGAGTCGGCTCATTCTCTTCTCATTCATTAAAAAGAACGGTTTGTGAATTTATATCTATTTTACTAATGATTTGAGCGTGCCGATACTTTGCGCATCCTTCATTGCTCTCAGGAGTGGCGTATGTGGTCCGCGCCTTTGCTGTACCTCCCGTTGTTTGTCCCTTTGTTATTTCTCGCTGCAGGTTTGGTTAGCCGCTCCTTGGGTCGGCCTTTTATTTGGGCTTTCGCTGCGGGTGCATCCTCAATGGCACTGCTGACCAGTCTGCTGTTCCTGGTTCTCGCCATCGCTTTTCCGCTCGTTCCCCACGCTCTTTTGCAGGCGTCTCCACTGGCAGCGGTAATGCAAGTGCTGGCGAGTTTTATCGCCTTTGTGGTGGTCCGCTACAGTCGCACCAGCATGGCCGGCGAGGCGAGGGCGGCGTCTTATCTGGTGGGGTTGCAGCTCACACTCGCAGCGGTGACTCTGGCGGTGGTAAGCAACCACATGCTCATATTGCTGACGGCCTGGGCCTGCATCAGCCTTGGCCTGCACCAGTTGCTGATGTTCTTCCCCGAGCGCCCGCGCGCCGCGCTGGCGGCGCACAAAAAATTCCTGCTGGCGCGGCTGGCGGAGCTGTGCCTGCTGGGCGCTTTTCTGCTGCTCCACCAGGTTCACGACACTTGGCTGATCGGAGATGTGCTGGCGGCTTATCCCGCGCAACTGAGTTGGGCTGAGCAGTTGGCGGTGCTATTGATCGCGGTGGCGGCCCTGACCAAATGCGCCCAACTGCCGCTGCACGGCTGGTTGATTCAGGTGGTGGAGGCGCCGACGCCGGTGTCGGCGTTACTGCACGGGGGCATTATCAATCTCGGCGGGTTTCTGCTGATTCTGTTTGGTCCATTGCTGCTGCAGGCACCGGCCGCCCAATGGTTATTGCTGGTGGTGGCGGGTCTGACCATGTTGCTGGCGGGGCTGATCATGACCACCCGCATCAGCGTCAAAGTGCGCCTCGCCTGGTCCACCAGCGCGCAAATGGGGTTGATGCTGGTGGAGTGCGCCCTCGGATTGTTCGAGCTGGCGCTGCTGCATCTGCTCGCCCACTCCTGCTACAAGGCACACGCCTTTTTATCTGCTGGAGATGCGGTGGCGGCGGAGGTGCGGGCCCGCCAGGTGCCGGTTGCACCGCTGAGGGTTGTACAGGTGGTATTGGCCCTGCTGCTGGCGTCGGTGCTGGTGACCGGTGTGATCTGGGCGCTCGGCTTTTTCGTCGGTCATGCTCCGTCTGCACCCTGGAGCCCCTGGTGGCTGCTGGTTGTGGCTCTTGCCACTTTGTTGCTGCGCGGTCACGGCGTGAGCGGTTTATGGCGCTGGCTGCCAACTCTGTTGATAACCCTTTCGGCCTATGTGCTGCTGAAAAATCTATTGGCCGGGCTGGCTCCGCACGATGTCTATCAAGTCAGTGTCTGGGCAGACCTTTGGCTGTTTGTTCTTTTTAGTCTTCTGTTCGCCGGCTACCACCTGCAGACCCACTTCGCGCACATCCCCTGGGTGAATCGGCTCAACGTCTGGCTGTACAGCGGCCTCTACCTCGACGAATGGGCCACCCGCGCCACCTTGGCGCTTTGGCCTGTGCGTCTGCCGGTGCGTATGCACGCGAAACAAGCGCTAGTGATCCGGGGGGAAATATGAGTCTCGCCAACGCCAAAACGGCGCAAGAAGTCCTGGCCTCTCCGGTCGCCATCGCAGTGGCAGAAGCCTGCTCACGCATCGCCCCCACTTGGCCGCTGGACCGCATGATTGCGGTTAACCCCTGGTGGGAAATGCGCGGCGAGGAGTTCGCGCAGGTCTCCGCAAAGGTTGCGGCGCTGGGGCAGGTGCATTGCCTGATGCCTGCCGCTTACTACCGGCAGGCGTGGCGGAACGGCGGGATCGCCGCAACAGCTCTACGACAGGCGCTGGCGGAGAGCGACGGCACTATCACGGAGCTGCAAATGCTGGCGGCGCTGGAGCATGAACCTACAGTGCCCCACTGGCACAACATCAGTGATTTGTTGGATGGCTTTCGCGACCGCCAGCACCAAATCGCCTGGCGCGACGAAATCACCCAGCAGATCAGCCAGTTTTGCGCCGCGCATTTTCAGCATGACAGCCCGCTGCGCAAAGACGGGGGGCTGTACCGCCACTGGTTGGATATCACCCAGCGCGATCGCGGTATCGCCATTCTGATGGGCGAGCCGACCCTGGCCTCTCACTTTCAGCATCTGCCGGACAACGCCGAAGATTTGCTGGAACTCGCTTTCGGCGGATTGCAGGTGCCGGTGGAGCAGATGGCGGATTACGCCCACGCGCTGTTGCTCGATATTAACGGGTGGGCATCCTGGGTGGCCTATGAACGCTGGCAGGCGCGCCTTGCCGGCCGTGACCACACCCAGATGGAAGAGCTGCTGGCCGTGCGCGCCGCCTGGGAGTTGGTGCTGTGGCGACATCACCAGGGCAAGCCGATTGGCCGTCAGTTGCGGCATTTATGGCAGCTCGAACAGCGCGGACTGCCGCAGTTGCTGCAACAACATTGCGCCGCTCAGGCACCGCTGTTGATCTGGCAGCGCGCTGCGGAAATCACTTATCAACGTCGACTGCAGGAGACCTTGGCTGCTCCCATTGCGCAAGCCCAGTCCCTGGCGCCGCAACTGCAAGCGGTGTTCTGCATCGACGTCCGCTCCGAGCCTCTGCGGCGGGCACTGGAGGCGCAGAGTTCCGCCGTGCAGACCCTGGGTTTTGCCGGCTTTTTCGGCCTGCCGCTGGAGTATAAGCCTGTGGGCAGCGTCACCTCCCGGCCACATCTGCCGGGGCTGCTCAGCCCTGTTTTGCAGGTGCGGGAAGGTGGGGCAAAAGCGGAAGTCGTTTCTCGTCAGCGCCAATCGGCAAATCTTCATTCGGCAGGGCGGCAGGAATGGTCTCGCGCGGCGCCCTCGACTTTTTCCGTGGTGGAGGCATTGGGCCTGGGCTACGCCTGGAAGCTCCTGCGCAATACCCTGCACCCGCCCGTCGCGCCTATTGCCAAGCTGCCGCCCAGCGACTGGACCATTGAACGCAATGGCATTCCGCTCAATGCGGGGGAAAAGGCTCAACTAGCTGGGAAGATTCTGCGCAGCATGGGTCTCACCTCGTTTGCGCCGTTTGTACTGCTGGTGGGGCACGTCAGCCAAAGTTGCATTAACG
>JBQGED010000270.1:0-11207 GCA_052039425.1 Sphingobacterium griseoflavum
AACGTCTTCAGCCCTATATGAGGATGTGCGCCCACGTGCAAATCGATCTCGCTGCCGCTCACAGGGCCAATGTGATCGAGAAAACACCAAGCGCCAATTACGCGCCGCTGTCGGCGCGGTAAAAAGCGGTTGACCTCAATACCGCCGACATCGGTACTGTGCGGCGATACCCGTTCCAACACCGGAGTGCCCGTCGCAGCGGGACAATCAAGGGAAGATGCTAACTGATGGGGATTTTCAGTGTTGCTCATGACCGATCTCCTGGCTGCAACGATTTTCCGTTACGGCGTCACGTCTGGGAATGGATTTTCAGAAATTGTTTTTTGATGATGATCATCATAATCACCGCCGCACGCTCGACAATTTTCTTATCCGCATCCGTTTGCGCGCAGGCGATAATTGTCTCCTGGATTCGAGCGAACGCATTTTGTTCCGCACTGAGCTGCGGCACCGCTCGCGTCACTGCGGCTAGCACTTGCGCATAATCCGCGCCGATTTTTTTCAGCAGTTTGGTTGCGTGGCGCTCGAGCTCTTTGGTCTTCATTTCCCGCAATTGCGGCACAAGCTCGGCTTCACTGGCCGACAATAATTCATTGGTTTTCATAAATTCTTTACCAGCAGCATTTGGACCCCAATTGATACTCCTGCGCCAACGCGCGGCTGTAGCGGAATAATTGCTGCAATACAATCTTTTGGTCTTTATTCAGACTTTGCTGTTCATCGATAAGGCGAATTTTGTCCTGCAGTTGCGCCACGGACAGAATACCCTCGTCGCCATTTTCCAAACGATCGCGGCAGAATTCCAACCACTGGCCACGCTCGTCGGTGGATAAGCTCTCAGGAAAATTGCGCGCTTTGTAACGCCACAACATTTCCCGCAGGCGTTTGTCACGGAACACATAATTGTGTTGAGTGAGATCGTGAGGAGTTGCGGCGCGCACCTGCGCCATTACGGCCTTGTCTTCATCCGAAATAAAACCATCGTACAATTGCCGCTCGGGATCGCTGCGAGGTGCAAATTCATTGCGGCCCATCACCTGCTGAACTTTGCTCTTTAGATCCACCTGCAACAGCTGTTGCCAGTGTTTTTCACACTGACCGCGATCGATCTTTAAACGCGCCGCGGCTTTGTCATCCAGCATTTTAGGGGTGACCACCACCGGGCATTTATTCAGATGAATTAATTTCAGAGGAATCCGCTCTTCACCTTCGGGTAAATCGCTCTGCGCGGTAAATACCCGCTCGGCGATTTGTTCTGCGTCCAGGAGGATCAGATCCGTCGGATCAGCAGAGAGGTTTACCACGATCACCGCATTTTTATTGGTAGGATGCATCGCCAGCGGCATGACCAAACCAGCGCAACCATTATCGCCGGAGAATTTCGATGAAATATGTAAAAGGGGCTTGCGGTTGACGAGATCAAACAAACTTCCGACTTTGCTTTTGTGTTTGTGCTGCACCACATAATCGTAGAGGGCGGGCTGTCGCGCTCGAATCAAACGGGCAAGTTGAATAGTCGCTGCGACATCGGAATAGGCATCATGCGCGGCCTGATGGCTAATACCGTTCGCAGCGGTAAGCAATTCCAGGCGAAAACTCACGCGACCGTCCACCTCCGGCCACTCAATTCCCTCTGGTCTTAATGCGTAACACAAGCGCACCATATCGATAATGTCCCAGCGGCTATTGCCGTTGGCCCATTCGCGGTCGTAAGGATCGTAGAAATTGCGGTAAAGGGTGTAGCGCGTGACTTCATCATCGAAGCGGATGGAGTTATAACCAACGCCGCAGGTTCCCGGCTGCGCCAACTCGGCATGGATACGTGCAATAAATTCCGCTTCGCTTATACCCTCTTTGAGCGCTTTTTGTGGCGCAATGCCGCTGAACAAACATGCCTCAAGATGTGGTAATACATAGGTTGCGGGGCGACAGTACAAACGCAGGGGCTCGCCGATGATATTCAGATCCTCATCCGTGCGCACGCCCGCAAATTGTGCAGGCCGATCCACCGAGGGATCTGTGCCCCAGGTTTCGTAGTCATGCCAATAGAAAGTGCCCATAACTTGCTCAGTTTTTGCGAGGCGCAAGCTTAACATGCCGAGACGGATTTCGTTATACTCCAGGCCTCCCTACTCTCTCCTAACGCCAATTCGAGACTGACGGTTATGACTGACTTGCGCGCACTCTTCGAAAATAACGCCCAGTGGGCTGAAAATATCAAAGCCAGCGATCCCGATTTCTTTAAGAAATTGTCTTCCCAACAGGCGCCGGAATTTCTTTGGATTGGTTGTTCTGACAGCCGTGTTCCCGCCAATGAAATTGTCGGTCTGCTCCCCGGCGAATTATTCGTTCACCGCAACGTCGCCAATGTGGTGGTGCATACGGATCTCAACTGCTTGTCAGTGCTGCATTACGCGGTTTCGGTCCTAAAAATCAAACATATTATTGTCTGCGGACACTACGGCTGCGGCGGTGTCCAAACGGCGCTTGGCGATCGCCAGTTTGGCCTAGTGGATAACTGGCTGCGCAACATTCGCGACGTCTACTATATCCATCGCGAACGCTTCGATGACTCCATGAGTCTGAGAGAAAAAGTGAATCTGCTCTGCGAACTCAATGTCGCACAGCAGGTTGCCAACGTCTCCCATACCAATATCGTGCAAAACGCCTGGGATGCAGGACAACCATTATCGATTCACGGCTGGATTTACGACATCCACGATGGCCTGCTGAAACAGCTGACGCCGATCATCGATTCAGTAGAGCAGATTCCTGAGCAGTATCGGGCGAAAAAGCCTTGATTGGTTTTTCCCAAGAGAGACATTTACGCGGTTTTGGCCGCGTAAACCATATTCAATAACACCACCATATGACATGCCAGCACTGTCCAAATAAATCGCTGGTGCTGCTTTAATAGTTCTTTGTCTAAGCTACCTGTTTTTTGCAACCACCACAGATGCAACCAGTGGAGGACTGTCAAAACGGTTGCGGCGAGAAATGTTTTGTTGGTTTGCAATGCGAGAAAAGCACCTACCGCAAAACCGGAGATCATCAATCCGATAAAGGTATGCAACGGCGCATGTCGGGCGCGCGTGCCTATGCTGAACCCCATCCAAGCTGCGCTACAGAAAAGCAGCACAGTGAATGACCAAAGAAGAAAAATGGGAACTTCGGCGCTCGCGGACGGGCCGGTAATCCAGGGTGCAATCGCGCCGCCAAAAAAGGGGATGACCGCAATAAAATAAATGCGTCCGAGCAATTGGACGCTTTTAATCGGCATTTCGTCCACAGCACATCAACTCAGGTTTTTGGCAAGGTCACGCCGCGCTGACCTTGATATTTGCCACCGCGGTCTTTGTAGGATGTTTCACAAACTTCATCACTTTCGAAAAATAACATCTGCGCCACGCCTTCGTTCGCGTAAATTTTCGCGGGCAAGGGGGTGGTATTGGAAAACTCCAGTGTTACATGCCCCTCCCACTCCGGCTCCAGCGGCGTCACATTGACAATAATGCCGCAGCGCGCGTAAGTGGACTTACCCAAACACACCGTCAACACACTGCGTGGAATACGAAAATATTCCACGGTGCGGGCGAGGGCAAAAGAATTCGGAGGAATGATGCAAACGTCGCTTTGCACATCGACAAAACTGTTTTCGTCAAAATGTTTCGGGTCCACAGTCACAGAGCGCACATTGGTGAAAATTTTGAATTCGTTAGCGCAGCGGACATCGTAGCCGTAACTGGAGGTACCGTAGGAAATCAAACGCTGGCCGGAATTGTCGTAACGCACCTGGCCTGGCTCGAAGGGTTCGATCATGCCGTGCTGTTCAGCCATGCGGCGAATCCACTTGTCGGACTTGATGGACATAAAAACTCCGTAATTAACTGACGTTTTCTATCGCCAGTATCAATCATCACTTATTGAAATTGTCGGCGCAGCTGCGCCGCTCAATGATTTCTGCCACAGCAGCGCCGCTATTTTCAGGGCGATAGCACGGTATTTCTCCGCAACCGGTGACGCCGGCTCTGCGACTACCGGCGGGTTCCCGTTATCCGTCTGCTCGCAAATACTCATCTGTAGCGGCAATCGCCCGAGTAATTCCACTTGGTATTGTGCTGCCAAACGCTCGCCCCCTGCCGTACCGAAAATCGCTTCTTCATGACCACAATTGGAACAGACGTGCAGAGACATGTTTTCCACTACACCGAGGACCGGAATATTCACTTTGCGGAACATTTCGATGCCTTTGCGGGCATCCAACAGGGCAATGTCTTGGGGTGTGGTGACAATGACAGCTCCGGAAACCGGGACTGCTTGAGAAAGAGTGAGTTGGATGTCGCCAGTGCCCGGTGGCATATCGACGATCAGATAATCCGCCTCGTCCCACTGGGTTTGATTGAGCAGCTGCTGCAGCGCGCCGCTGACCATGGGGCCGCGCCAGACCACCGGCGTGTTTTCCGTCACCAGATTGCCCATGCTGATCATCTGCACGCCATGGGCCTGAATCGGCTTCATTTTATTAGGGCTGTGCATCTCCGGCCGGCGGTCGGCAACGCCGAGCATCAGCGCCTGACTGGGGCCATAGATATCCGCATCCAAAATGCCCACTCGCGCCCCTGTGGCAGCGAGAGCGAGGGCGATATTGACCGCGGTGGTCGATTTGCCGACGCCGCCTTTGCCGGAGGCAACCGCTACTATATTGCGTACTCCGGTAACGGTGTTCTGATTGTTGATGGTGGCCACTTTGGCCGCGTGCCAGCGTATCTGCACATCGACAGCCGGGTACTCAGCGCGGAACAGCTCGCGGATCTGCGCGGTGATCGCCTCAGCGCGCTCGCCGCAGGGGTAGCCGAAATCAAGTTGTACATGCAGGGCAGCGCCAATTGCCTGAGCATCCACCAGCGCATGGGCGCAGGTCAGTGCGGGTAGATCGGTGATTGGCACTTGCTGAAGGCGCGCCCGCACGGTTTCCCGGAGTGAATTTGCCTTTGTCATCTCTGCTCCCAGCCGCCTGAAATAAGGGCGGCATTCTACCCGCGAATGCCGCCAGTGCCCAGAAGTACCGGCCGGTGGCGCCATGCAAGGCCGGGACTGAACTGGTATGATCGCGGCCTTTACGCGCACGCTTCCGGCGTGTCTCTACTCACCTGCCATATCAGCATCATCTATGACCGAACAACGCAAAATCCTCGTTACCAGTGCCCTACCCTACGCCAACGGCTCGATTCACCTAGGCCACATGGTGGAAACCGTTCAAACCGATATTTGGGTACGTTTTCAGAAAATGCGCGGTCACGATTGCGTCTACGTCTGCGCGGACGATGCCCACGGCACCGCGATCATGCTCACCGCGGAAAAGCTGGGCATCACACCGGAACAACAGATCGCCAATATGCAGGCGGAGCACCAAAAAGATTTCGCTGATTTCCTGATCGGCTTCGACAATTACCACAGTACCCATTCGGCGGAAAATAAAACCCTCTCTGAGCAGATTTACGATCGCCTGAAAGCTAATGGTCATATTGCCGAGCGGATGATCACCCAGGCCTACGATCCGGAAAAAGGTCTGTTCCTTGCCGACCGCTATATAAAAGGCACCTGCCCTAAGTGCAAAACGCCGGACCAATACGGGGATAACTGCGAGGCCTGCGGCGCAACTTATTCCCCAATGGATCTGATCGATCCCAAATCCGCCATTTCTGGTGCAACACCGGTGGCGAAAGAATCCAAGCATCTATTTTTCAAACTGCCGGAGTTCACCGACTATCTGCGCAACTGGACCCGCGCCGGCCACCTTCAGGAAGAAGTGGCCAACAAACTGGCGGAATGGCTGGACGGCGGTTTGCAGGAGTGGGACATCTCCCGCGACGCACCCTATTTCGGTTTTGAGATCCCTGGCGAAAAAGATAAGTACTTTTATGTGTGGCTGGATGCACCGATCGGCTATATGGCGAGCCATCTGCAATATTGTGAACGCGAAGGCCGAGATTTTAATGCTTACTGGGCGCAGGATTCCAAAGCCGAGCTCTACCACTTTATCGGCAAGGACATCATCAATTTCCACGCGCTTTTCTGGCCGGCGATGCTCAGCTCTGCGCAGTACCGCACGCCGACCAAGGTCTGTGCCCACGGCTTCCTCACCGTCAACGGTAAAAAGATGTCCAAATCCCGCGGCACCTTTATTAATGCACGCACCTATCTGGAGCACTTGGACCCGGAATATCTGCGTTATTACTACGCCAGCAAACTCACCGCTGGGGTGGATGACCTGGATTTGAATCTCGAAGATTTTGTTGCGCGGGTGAATTCCGACCTGGTTGGCAAAGTGGTCAATATCGCCAGTCGTACCGCCAAGTTTGTGCAACAGCAAGGCGGCGTGCTTGCACCAGAAATTGCAGACACAGCGTTGTGGCAGAAATTCGTCGATGCCAGCGAAAGCATCGCCCACTTATATGAAGCCCGAGAATTCAGCCGGGCCATGCGCGACATTATGGCCCTGGCCGATGCCGCCAACGAATATATTGCCACTCAGGCACCCTGGAGCATGGCAAAAGAGCCCGGACGGGAAAAAGAAGTTCTCGCCGTTTGCACCCTCGGCATCAATATGTTTGCAGCCTTGATGACGTGGCTGAAGCCGGTACTTCCGAAAACAGCCGAAGCTGCGGAGCAGTTCCTTGACACCGAGCTGACCTGGCGCAACGCTACGTTGTACTTGAGCGGGCACAAAATCAATGCTTTCACGCCGCTGATGCAGCGCGTGGAAACGGACAAGGTCCATCAGATGATCGAAGCGGGCAAAGCCGCATCACCCGCTTCGGCCCCAAGCCCGGCCGGTTGGTTGGCGAAGGATCCTCTTGCTGCGGAAATCGAATATGCGGATTTTGCCAAAGTGGATTTACGCGTAGCCAAAATCATTGCGGCTGAGCCCGTGGCCGGGGCCGACAAATTATTGCAGCTAACCCTGGACCTTGGAGGCGAGAGGCGCAACGTTTTTGCTGGCATCAAGAGCGCCTACGATCCAGCGACTCTTGTAGGCAAACACACAGTTATGGTTGCCAACCTGAAACCGCGCAAAATGAAATTTGGCATGTCGGAGGGAATGGTATTGGCCGCGGGACCAGGCGGAACGGATTTGTTTTTGTTGGAACCTCATGCCGGGGCGGAACCCGGCATGAAGGTGATGTGACAATCCCTACGCTGCGCTAGCAAACATTGAGTTCGCTAGCGCACATAACGCCACGCAACATCTCCGCGCAAAAATACCTCTGGTTATCGCAAAGCCTAACAAAAGTAATGTCCAAAAAATTTTTTCGAAATAGATAGAGAAAATTTTCTTTAAAAAACGATTTTTTTTAATTTGTGGCATTCAGATCAACTTGCTATTAGGGCGCAACTCTACACTCTAAACATTGCAAGGTTGCGATAGACGATCCGTTTTCATCACGGACGGCAATACCGTTTAATTTCCAGAGGCTCTACTATGTCTTATCGGCTTTTCAAGAAAAACATTGGGAAATTTATGTTCCCGCTCACAGTTTTTCTATTTTCCCCAATCATGGGCTACAGCCAAAGCTACACTGAAACCGGCTTTACCGTTATCAAGCCTTCTGCAGACTCCAAGCTTATTTATGTTTCCAGCTCATCAGGGAACAACAACAATAGTTGCTTAACTGAAGCCGCTCCCTGCAAAACCATCGCAGCTGGACTGGCTAAAATGCGCAAGGGCTACCCGGACCATCTTTACCTCAAACGCGGAGATGCTTGGAGAGGTGAGCGGTTTATTAACCCCGGCTCCGGCCGCAGCGCAAAAGAACCTGCGGTTATCAGCTATTACGGTAAGTCAGGTGCTCGCCCGAGGCTGGAAAACACATCCAATTCGCTGCATATACATAAAGGCACAACAAAAAATCTGTCCATCATTGGGCTTGAATTCTACGCCTACAAGTTGGATCCGGATCACGCGGAGTTTAACGGTGAAGATCACGCAAACCTCGTCATGCTGGGCGGCAATGAAAATATTCTCTATGAAGACAATAAATTTAATTTTGTCGAACTCGTAGTCCAACAGTGGGATAGCGGCAACCCCACCAATATCACGCTGCGCCGAAATATCTGGACCGGAGCTTATTACAACAAATCGTCTTACAACCAGACAGTTAGACCTTCGAATCTATATGCCGATCATGTGAATGGCTTGACGATTGAAGAGAACGTGTTCGATTACGGCGGCTGGAACCCCCGTGTAGCGGGCGCTGGCGCAAATATGTATAACCACAACCTGTACATTCAAGCCACTACTGTGGGCAACAAACTGGTCGTAAGAAACAATATCATCACTCGCGCCTCCAGCCATGGCGTCCACGGCCGCCCTGGTGGATTGTTTGAGAACAATTTCTTCGCCAGAAACGCGATCAGCTTGCAAATGGGTTACAACGGCAGCCCTCTGGCCGCCGGAACGAAAGCTCAGGCAATTAATAATGTCATTACAGAAGGACATAGCATGGTGAAAGGAAATGATGCCTGCGCGACCATCAAAATTTGCACCCAAGCACTCTGGGGGCTGATCATTAATGAGCCAGGCAAAGGGGAGTTTCTGTTGAGCAACAATATCGTACATAGCCAATCGCCCGATGACACGCAATGGAGCAAGAAGTATCAAAAACTCCAAAAGACAAGCATCAGCTCGTTGACAGGTTCACAGTTCAAATATGAAAACAATATTGCTTGGAAATGGGCCAGCAGCACGGAAGGTACAGATAAAAAATATCCGGCAGCCGGTCGCACCCTCGCTGACTACAACAATTCTCTGACCGGTCGCAAAGATTTCGATGCATTCATGAATACTGTGAAAAGCCGTCAGGTCGGCACTTGGGATGTGCGTTATACCGCAGCCGCGATTAACAACTATATCCGCGCTGGCTTTGGCAAATAACGGACATTAACATTAAAAACAGTCTAACTTCCCCTTTTTAGATGCGACATGGATGTCGCCCTCCTGCCCCTCTCCTCGTCGCAAACCCAGCGTTACGCAACTGACTTGCGCTATCCTCAAACTCCCTTATTCCAATCTGCATAAATTATCGCAAATTCAATAAATTTAAATTCTTATTTCTTATAAAAGTGGCGCAATAGACAACACGATAACTGCCTGTCCGGCCAGACTAATCCTCAAGAACAGCAACCGCTGCCTTTGAGTTTAGTGAGTGCGAATAGTGATCGTAGATCCGGCATTCACGCGATGTGATCAACGTGAACCGACGGTGTTATTAATGAAGTCCTTCCAGTTCTCAGTAGCATTATTTCTGTCTATTTCTGCCATTGCACAAAATCTCGCAGCCGCTCCCGCTGAAGCGGTAGCAATAACATCATTGAAGCTGGTCGGCATAAATCAAGCACAGGATGTGGTGGAGCTGCAGAGTCTGGTAAGCGGGCAAACCCTTGACCTCGCCCAGTTCAGCGTAGACAAGCTCAATGTAATGGCGGATGTTGCGGACGAAGAAAAAACTGGCAGTGTCCATTTCGCTCTGAGCGGTCCTATTACCGTTAATCGATGGGGAAACAATTCCTCCTTCACAATGGAAAGTGACAATTTGAATATTCAGCAGCAGGAGCTGCCCGTTGGCAATTACACCCTCACCGTAACACCTTATGAATTACCCGATATGGAAGGCCAACAGGGAGCGGCGAAAACGGTGACATTTACCGTTGTGGACAGCAAAAAAACCGCTCCTGCAGTTCCTCCTATAGCTGCAGCAGAACTTGTCGCCGTTGATGAAGCAACTGGTATCTTCAACACCATTCAACGTATTGCTGATGGCAGCACAATCAAAGCCGCCGACTTGAATTTCAACCAAGTGAATATTGTCGCGATCAGCCAAAACGCGAGCAAAACTGGAAGCGTACTATTTGACTTGGATGGCCCAGTAAAAATGAGCCATTACGAAAATGAAACAGATTTCACACTGGCTGAAAAATCCGAGCATTTGCAACCACTCGAAGGTGGTCTGCCAGAAGGCGATTACACGCTGATTATTACACCTTTTGCGGAAGCCAACGCTCAAGGAGAAGCCGGTGTTCCGCTTATGCTTAATTTCACCATTGGTGAAGAAGAGCAGACAGAAGAAGCGGCTACAGTTACAGCCGAACCCCGCATATACGATGCCTCCGCCTTGGCAAAAGCAACCAGCGGCTTCACCGCCATCCGCCCTTCAGCGGATTCCAAACTGATTTATGTCAGCAGCTCTCTGGGTAACGACGAAAATACCTGTCTGAGCGAAGCGTCGCCCTGCAAAACCATCAAGGCAGGCATGGAAAAAATGCGCGCGGGTCATCCAGATCATATTTATCTCAAGCGCGGTGATGTATGGCGCAATGAAACCCTGCTCGGATTGAATTCGGGGCGCAGTATTGAGGAACCGGCAGTGCTCGCGTACTACGGTATGAACGGTGCGCGCCCTAAACACATCAGCTCCGGCAGCGCCCTGCATATTTTTCAGGACAGGCTCGCCAACGTGCAGATTATGGGGCTGGAATTTTCCTCCGAGAAATCTGCCCTTAATGCTGAAGCGGCGCCCGGTCGTGCAGATATCGTTTTGTGGGGTGCGAATCAGAACATTCTTTTTGAAGACAACAAGTTTTCACAAATGACGATCGTCGTCAAAGCACGGAAAAATGCAAAGCCTGAAAATATCCGCTTGCGTCGAAATATCTGGGTTGATGACTCTGCAGTTGCAAACCTTGCCAAATTACATATCGAGGCGACCAACGGGCTGTTGATTGAGGAAAACGTTTTCAATTACAGCACTGCCAAAATCGAACAAAGCGAGAATGCGCATCCTCTCGCAGTCGCCACAGCCAACATCAACGCCACAGTGGTTCTGCGTGGCAACATCATCGTGGGCAGCTCAGGTCGCGAGACGCAATTGTTTCCGGGTGCTATGACGCAGGGCAATTTCATCACAGCGGAAATTAAATCGGATCGCTTTCATGCTTTTATGGATGCAGTATCAAATCGCCCGCTGGGCTTCTGGAACGATCGCTACTCCAGTTCCGCCATCGACGAGTATATGCAGGCCGGCTGAGCAGAAACAAAAAAGGGGCCGCGGCCCCATTTGTGTCTGCTCACACTCGCGCTAAAGCTCTAATTTTGTTCCCACAAAAAACAACAGGTTCGCGAGTGCTGGCCGCAGCGCGTGGTCAGCAAC
>JBQGED010000271.1:0-10322 GCA_052039425.1 Sphingobacterium griseoflavum
AAAATTCTCACCTGGGCGGCGCAGCTACATGAGGTGGGTATGGGAATTTCCCATTCCGGTCACCACAACCACGGTTATTACATACTGCGCCACAGCGATCTGGCCGGTTTTGGCCGCTATGAACAACACCTGCTCGCCTGCCTGGTGCGTGCACACCGAAAAAAAATTCACGATGACCGTTTCGATGGTATGGAGCAAAAAGTGCGCCTCGCACTCTTACCCATGCTTGTGTGTCTACGACTGGCGGTAGTGCTTCACCGCCGGAGGGACGATTTGCCCGTCTTACCCGAAATCCAGCAAGCGGGAAATATCTACTCACTGATATTTCCCAAAGGCTGGCTCGAAGAAAATCCACTGACCACGGCGGGTCTGGAAAAAGAAGCGGGTTATTTCCACGACGCTGGCATCGAACTGAAAATTCTGGAGTCGTGACGCCTTTACCGATCTATGATTCTGAAACTACTGCTTGCTCTCGCCGTACTGGTGCTTCTCTTTGGTGGCCTACGCAAATACAAAAAATTGCCACCAGAGCGCCAACGCTCGCTGCTGATCAAAGTCGCCGTTTTTGGCCTTGCGGGGATTTTATTGGTGGGCGTGGCAACCGGCCGAATGCACTGGTTCGGCGCTGTGATAGCCGCGCTATTGCCGATATTTAAATTTGGTCTGCACACGGTAATGCGGATAATGCCACTGTGGCTGCAGCGCACCGGCGGCGTTGCAACATTTAAAACCGAACACCTCGATGTCACCATTGTGATACGCACCGGGCAGCTCAATGGCTCCGTTATCAAAGGCCCCAGTGCGGGCAAAGCGATTAGCGAACTGACGGAAGAAGATCTGCAGGAATTGGAACATTATTATCGCGACCGCGATATAAAATCTTATTACCTCATTCGTTTTGCCCGCAAAGGCCAGACTTTCGGCGCCAATCAGCAACCGCCGCCACCGCCGTCTTTCGCCAACCCCGGGCGCGAAGAAGCGCTGCAGATTTTGGGGCTTTCCGGCAATCCCACGCGGGAAGAAATCATCGCCGCGCATCGCCGCTTAATTAATAAATTACATCCCGACCGCGGTGGCAGCGACTTTCTCGCAGCGCGCGTCAATCAAGCGCGGGATATTTTGCTGAAAGAATAATTTCCCTCAGCTTTTCTTACGCAACAGCAGATGGATATAACGGCCGAGATCGCGATAAGGCTGTTGGCGGGAAAACTGCAATTCCAGTTGTTCGACCACATCCGGTTGTTTTTCATAAAGGCGCTTGTCGAGCACATAATCGTGAAAAACCCGAATACCACTCTGACATACGATTTCGTAATTCCATTGCTCTGCCCACGCACGGGCTTGTTCTGGTTGCAGCGGATTTAATGGTGTCAGTCCGCCGCGCATACCTCGAAAATCTCCCTCCACCACTTTTGCGTAATTGGTACGCAGCAGATTTTTAAAAATCAGTCCGTTGACGTTATAAAAAATCAACGAACACCAGCCGCGCGGTACCAGCAGAGAATTGACTGCAGCAAAAAATCCTTCGGGTTGATCCAGCCATTCCAACACCGCGTGACAGGTGATCAGATCAAACGGCGGAAAATTCAGCGCGGCAACTTCCTGCAGGGAAATCTGCTGGAAACTCGCGCGACTGCGCTGCTCTTCCGTCAAGTCCGCATGCGCCAGATTGGTTTGCGCTTGCGCGAGCATTTCCGCCGACACATCGGTGAGATGAACCCGTGCGTTGCGCCGCAGCATCTCCAACGCCCACTGTCCCTGTCCCGCGCCTAAGTCCAAAGTCCGCATACCGTCCAAAGCGACGTACTCACTGAAATCCCGACGCAGAACAGCGAGACGCAGTCGCCCCTTCATGGAGTCGTAAATCTTATTTTGAAAGCGCGTCGCCAGATCGTCGAAATTGCGGTCCTCTGGTGGATGTTTTTGAGTCATAACAACTCCGTAGCGGTTTGCTGAAATAAACGGATCTATGGCTTTAGCAGCTCAGCCGCTATAATGCGCGGCTTTTCCATCCCCGAGGCTAGCCCCATGCTGAAAGTCAACGAATATTTTTCCGGTAGCGTCAAGTCCATCAGCTTCCAAACCGCCACTCAACCTGCCACCGTAGGTGTAATGCAACAAGGCGAATATGAATTTTCCACCGGTGCGAAAGAAACAATGGTGGTGATCAGCGGTGAACTCTCGGTGCAACTTCCGGGTGAAAGTAACTGGCAATCGTATGTCGATGGCCAGGCGTTTGAAGTGGAAGGAAATTCTTCTTTTAAAGTTAAAGCCGTGAGGGATACCGCTTACTTGTGCAAATTCTGGCAGTAACCGTTTTCTGGTAACAAAGTTCCGGCAATAATTTTATTGCTGATCCGAGGCGCGCCGAGTGCGGCGCTGCCTCAACAGCCCTAAAACTCCAATCACCGTACCACTGCAAAATCCCGCCAAATGCGCCTCGATGGCAACCGAAACCCCGATCTCCGCCTGCAGATAATCCACGTCATATCCCGGTAACTGCTCGTACACAATTTTGCCGAGCAATACACAATATGCCAGCGTGTACAACTTGTACTGCTGCGGCAGGGCCAGCAACAACCCCATCGCCAACAGCCCATAATTGGCCCCGGAGAACCCTCGATATATGTCTACGTCGGCAAACCAATACAGACTCACACCGACCGCAATGGGCACAAAAACTATACCTGTCGCCAGCCAACCCGCCGGCAGATACCAAAATAAAATCCCCACCAAGGCCGCCAGACCGGCGCTATTCATCCAGGTGTGATATTCACCAAAGTGGGTGAAATTGCCGGTGAGCAGCCGCCAAATTTCCCCTTGATTGATGGCTTGCCGCTGAAACTCCAGCGCCGCCACCACCCTATCACCTCCCCACTCGATCAGCAGAAATATCGCCAGAGTCACCGCCGCCAATATCAGCAAAGGCACACGAACGCGCAACATTGTGATCACGCGGGGATTTCTCAGAACGGCAGAGGCATGGCTCGGCCGTTTAATTCAGCCTTGCCATTTTTGAAATGGAATTCGCTGGAATAGCGCCCGCCCTTGTCGATCAGCATTCCCTGGAGGGTCATAGTGTCGAGCTTCATATGTGTTTGATTATCGGCCAGAGCCTCTTTTTCCGCATCAGTCATCTGACCGCCGCCTTCAAATTGCGCCGCATCCAGATCATTCATTGTGGAACGGCGCATAAGGCGAAATGCCAATGGCTTATCGACCAACAGAGACGCATCGACCGCAACGTGAGAAATCATCGCCATAGGATTGTTCACATGCTGCGCGGCTTCCGGCGCAATCGCGAGGTGGCCGTCAAATTCAAGACTGCCCTCAGGGGTAGTGAACGCCATAGAGTCCACATGAATTTGTGGCCCACCGGGCAGCAAATGTTGCGATGCCATGTTCATGGTCTGCATGGCGAGCATCGGATTAGCGTCGCTTGCCGCATCGTAGCCATCCTGAATCATCGCGAGATACTGGTCGAGAAATACCACGCTGAAATTGGAAAAACCGAGATCCAATTGCGCATTGGAAATTTTTTCTCCCATAATTTCCATGTCAGCAAAACTGCCTTTGATTTTAATGTTGGCCAACGACTTGTCCTCGTTGAGCCGCATATCGCTGGACAGGGAGAGCCGCTCCGCATCAAACACCCACTGTTCCGCTCCTTTGAGCCCAATTTTTCCGATAGAAAATTCGCCGTAACCGGGCACAATAAATTCACCCACCTTCGCACCGAAATCTGAGCGGACATTAAATGCAACGTCTTCTATAGAACCTTCAGAAAAACCACCACCAACCACATTAAAAGATGTCAACTTGCCAGTGTATTCCACTTTACCGGAACGGCTGATCACACCTTCACCGGCATAAGCGCTCACATTAAATGTTTCGCCTTCGGCAGTGGTAAAACTGAACGGCAGACTGCGGTCCTTCAAAGTAGTTTCCGCAGCAAGATTCATGTGAATCTCGGAAACAAAAAAGCGGCCTTCACCCTGCTTTTGCAGATTTCTATCCAGCCACGCCTGGTGTTTTTCATCGAGAAAGAATTCACCAGAAAACCAGCCTAAACGCGCACTATCAAGCCACAATACCGGGCCGTGATGGAGCTGCACATGCAAGGGTAAATACCACGGGTTTTCATCCGCATCCGGCAACGCTGCCGACATAACACCGGGCTTGAATCCAACCTTGAGTACCGCGCGAGTCTGCATCCAGCCTTTGTCATAGCTCTCCCAGGACAAGTCATAGGGACCTGTTTGATTGACCTGCGCGATCCACTGATTGAACGTCTGCTCCGTTTTATACGCGCCGACAAAAGGGAGAACCAAGAGTGCAAGCAGCAGAATGCCAATGAGACCGAGAACTAATTTTTTCATGCAGTAAATTCCTTACCTGGGAAATAAGCGTTCCATGCCGTCATTGGCTTGGTCGCGTGTTAGAGGACGAGACCAAACATCTGCCAGGCCCAATCTGAAGATTATTGTCGCCACCGGATCGGATAAGATGGCGACCCAGCGGACGCGCTATTTAAAACCATCGTTCGCATTTGCACAATCGCGGCGCAAGAGCGCAGAACTATCGTAATCAGTGGACAAATCGCGTTATGTTTGAAGCAACCCACCTCATCATCAATTGGCTGGCGCTGCTGTTTATCCTGGCTGTGGGCTGCGCCATCGCCTATGTCGCGATGATGTACGTTCTGGATGTACGCCAATCGCAGTCGGCGATTCGGCGCAATTATCCGGTCATCGGCCGTTTCCGCTATCTGTTCGAACACCTCGGCGAATTTTTCCGCCAGTATTTTTTCGCCATGGATCGCGAAGAGCTGCCGTTCAACCGCGCCCAGCGCAGTTGGGTTTATCGCGCGGCCAAAGGCGTCACCACCAACATCGCCTTTGGGTCCACTCGCAACATGTTGACCCCCGGCGAGCCGCACTTTCTGAATTCCGCATTTGCCATACTCGATGAAGAAACCAGCGAGCCGCCGCCGTTGGTTTTTGGTCCCTATTGCGTGGCCCCCTATACCACCCGGTCTTATTTCAATATATCCGGCATGAGCTACGGCGCTCTATCCAAACCCGCCGTGACCGCTCTGAGTCGCGGAGCCGCATTGGCGGGGTGCTGGTTGAACACTGGTGAAGGAGGTCTGTCGCCTCATCATCTCGCCGCGGACGCCGACATTATTTTCCAAATCGGCACGGCAAAATACGGCGTGCGCGATGCCGACGGTCGTTTGAGCGACGCGCGTCTGCGTGAACTTGCAGCCATGCCTCAGGTACGCATGTTCGAGGTGAAACTAAGCCAGGGAGCAAAACCCGGAAAAGGCGGCATTCTGCCCGGTGATAAGGTAACAAGTGAAATTGCGGCCATACGCGGAATTGCGGTCGGCCAAGCGTCCATCAGTCCCAACCGCCACCCCGAAATCCACAATACAGACGAGCTGTTGGATATGCTCAACCACATTCGCTCGGTGACGGGTAAACCTGTGGGTTTCAAAGCCGTGTTGGGGCAGACCGGCTGGGTGGAGGAACTGTGTCAACGGATTCACGCGCGCGGCATTGAAAGTGCGCCGGATTTCATCACGGTAGACAGCGCTGACGGCGGCACCGGAGCCTCACCACAACCACTGATGGACTTTGTCGGTTTGCCGCTGCGCGAGAGCCTGCCTTATTTGGTCGACGAGTTGATCCGCCATGGCTTGCGCGACCGCATCAAAATCATTGCGTCGGGAAAACAAATCACGCCCGGCCACGTCGCCCTCAGCCTGGCGACAGGTGCGGACGTTGTCACCACCGCACGGGGATTTATGTTCGCCCTCGGTTGCGTTCAAGCGTTGCAGTGCCATCAAAATACCTGCCCAACCGGTGTAACTACACACGACCCGAAACTACAGAAAGGCCTGGATCCGGCAGACAAGGCGGTCCGGGTGGCAAACTACCATCGCCAGATGATGCATGACGTGGAGATGATCGCCCACGCCTGCGGCGTCCCACATGCCAGGGAACTGAAACGCCACCACGTACGTCTAGTAATGCACAATGGGCAATCCATCAATCTGGCTACGCTCCACCCCGAACCGATAAAACTCTTATCTGCACAAGAGACGCATTCCCTATGAAGCTCCTGCTTATCATTTTCACCTCATTGATGTGTGGAATTTCCTTCGCTCAATCCTCCAAAGAAGGCCCGGTACTGGAAGAATTGCGCTGGGTGGACAATGGATATCTGGAACGTCAGCGCAATGTAGTCGACGAAATTGGTCGCTCCGAATTCGGCACCCGTGTACGCAAAGATATCGGTGACTTGCGCCTGTTACAGCGCATTATTGACGAGGGGCTGATCAATCAAACACAAAGACCACAACTACAAGCGATGGGTGTGGTTCTCGGCGATGTATATGTGAATGAATTGGGATTGGAATGGCGTGTATATAAAGATGAAGAAGGAAAAAGTCGCGCTGTCTGCGTACCCAAAACAAGTCACTGTCTTTTCCCAATTACGATGATTTCCAAACGTGCAAGTTTGGGCGTAAAACCGAATGTTCGCGAACTCTATGACAAAGGCATTTCATTGATCGCTGACCACCTTCCGAAGCTTCCTTATAGTGCACCATCACAGGTCAATAATGCGCGCTGAACAACAGACAAAATAGCGGCGCACTTATGCGTTTTAACCCCTAATACATAGGGTTTAATGCATCTTAATTCGCTGTCAAGGTCATATTGCTATTGTGATTAATCCCGCCTAGAATCGGCCAAGAATGTGGAGGCCCACTTGAGCCCGAAAACCCACTGCAGCAAAAGCCGATTAGGAATTTGATCTCCAGAGCATTTAAATCGCGCGTAAAAAGGCCTTTTATTTTCTTTGGAATTCAAGATGTTGCCTTATCCTTTTAAAGTGGTTCGTTTTTTGGGGGCAGTATCGCCCTTCATTTTGACCACCCGTTCTTCAAGGTTCACTCAAGGTTTTCCAGAAGTTTTTCAGCAAAGGTTAAACAGAAGTTATGTCATCAACAAACAAGTTACGTGGAACTGTTAAGTGGTTCAACGAGAGCAAGGGTTATGGTTTCATCAGTCGTGAAGGCGGTGCAGACCTGTTCGTTCACTTCAGCAATATCATCGGATCTGGCTTCAAAACCTTGAAGGAAGGTCAAATGGTCACCTTTACTGAGGGCGTCGGCCAAAAAGGCCCCCAAGCCGAAAATGTCGAGGTAGCCTGAGTTTCAGCAATCACATTTCCAGAATTTGTCGACCCGGCGGCACGAAGTGCGATGACCATCCGGGTTGATCAAATCATTTAATCAGGCCCCTCGGGGCCGTTTCTCTTCCATCAGATTACTTCGTTAATCTGTGATCTGTCCTTTGCTAATTTAACAACACCAACCGTTATTTGCGGTCATGCTTACTGCCGCCCAAACAGGGCGGAGAATCCGGTGCACCATTTACCCCGGCCCACTCTTCAGGGGTATAGGTATGAATGGACAGAGCGTGGACGCCAGCCGCCAGGGCATCGGCGAGAGCGCTATAGACCAGGCGGTGGCGCTGCACCGCGTTGGATTCAGCAAACCTCTCCGCCACCACTACTACTTTGAAGTGTGTTTCCGAGCCGGGTGCGACACTGTGGCCGTGGCTTTCATTAATCACCTCATGGTGATATGGCGCAAATGTGCCGACAATACGTTCGTTAATCAGATTCTCTAACTGCATTTTTTGGGGCCTCCTACTGGCCGACTATTATCGATGTGCCACTGGTCGATTCCAAGCAAACGTTGATACCTCACACACTGGACAGCGGGCATTTTGTGGCTAGGCTTAACCTGTAAACGCCGGAGCGCGTCTGCAAAGAACTATTACAAGGGCCACCGGCCCGCGGATTTACTATCTCTCGGAAGTGTGTAGTTATGAATCCTGAAACCGTATTTATCGATCGAAGAAAAGGTAGAGATCGCCGTCTCGACGCCGATCCGTGCAGAAACCTGCCGCTGGACCTCTATCACCGCAAACGCCGAAAGTCCAAAGAGCGGCGAGCCGCTGACCGCAGCCTTACAGACGATTATTTCGCCTTCCAGGCCAGCCGGCAGGGTCGAGCGGAACACTCCGAAAGTCCGAAACCTAACTAACGTTTTTTTTGCAGGCGTACACTCATCGCATGGCCACAGCGATCGATGGCTTGCTCACGCTTGATGAGCAACTTGAAGATGTGGACATTAGTATCCTGAAAAGAGAAACGGCCCTCACTGGAGGGCCGTTC
Organism: Sphingobacterium griseoflavum; assembly: GCA_052039425.1. GTDB lineage: Bacteria > Pseudomonadota > Gammaproteobacteria > Pseudomonadales > Cellvibrionaceae > UBA5868. The sequence continues at coordinate 8,254 of JBQGED010000271.1, forward strand.
AAGAGAAGGGTTTTCTAGGCTAAGGCGCAGATTTTCTAAGGCTAGGCGCAGCCGCTGATAGCGGTTATTGCGGACCGTGAATGATAGGCTTGCCCACCTCGAGAATTTTCATGGTATTGGTGCCGCCATGAACGTGCGCAATATCTCCTTTGGAGATAATCACCAAATCCCCCTCCTTCACGATATGTTTTGCCAACAAGGTGTCGATCGCCTTCTGATTGGACTGTGCGAAAGTCAGGTTCTCGTTATTGAACAACACGGTTTCCACGCCGCGATAAAGCGCCGCGCGGCGCAAAGTGCGCTCGTGAGGTGACATAGCGAAAATGGGGAGACTGGAGCCATAGCGGCTCATCAGCAAAGGCGTAGCTCCGGTTTCTGTCATACATACGATGGCAGCAACACCTGGCATTTGGTTGGCGGTGAACATGGCGGCAGCGGCGATTGCCTGATCAATGGCGACACGATCAGTGGGCTCGCGCTCCAGTGCTTTATGGTGCCCCTCAGTTTTTTCCGCCCCGAGGATCACACGCACCATGGCTTCTACGGTTTCCACCGGGAACTGACCTGCGGCGGTCTCCGCGGAGAGCATTACAGCATCAGTGCCGTCGAGTACGGCGTTCGCCACGTCGAACACTTCCGCACGGGTGGGCAGCGAGCTGTTAATCATGCTTTCCATCATCTGGGTAGCAGTGATCACACAGCGGTTGAGCGCGCGGGCGCGGGCAATAATGTGCTTCTGCACGCCTATCAAAGAGGCGTCGCCGATTTCCACACCTAGATCACCACGGGCAACCATCACCGCGTCGGATGCTTTGATGATGCCGTCGAGAACATCATCATTTTCCACAGATTCGGCGCGCTCGATCTTGGCGACGAGCGCTATATCTCCGCCGGCTTCTTTAACCAAAGAACGGGCGAGATTCATATCCTCGGCGGTGCGAGGGAAGGACACTGCAAGATAATCCACGCCGATGGCGACGGCGGTTTTGATGTCCGCGTAATCTTTGTCGGTCAAGGCCGGAGCGGTAAGCCCACCACCTTGGCGGTTGATACCTTTGTTGTTGGACAGCTTGCCGCCAACGGTGACCGTAGTATTGACGCGGTTGCCGATGACGGAATCCACCTTAAGCACTACTCGTCCATCATCAAGCAACAGCAGGTCACCTGGATTGACGTCGCGGGGCAGCTCTTTATAGTCGATGCCTACTTGATGCTGATCACCCGCCTCGGTGGGCAGATCCGCGTCCAGAGAGAATTTGTCGCCGAGATTCAATTTGATTGGACCTTTGGCGAAGCGCGCTATGCGGATTTTCGGACCCTGGAGATCACCTAACACCGCCACATACCGGCCGTGTTTACTGGCGAATTCGCGCACAGCGTTGGCGCGATTGCGATGCTCTTCTGGAGAGCCGTGGGAAAAGTTCAGACGTACAACGTTTACTCCCGCGATAATCAGTCTTTCCAGAACTCCAGGCTCATCGGTGGCAGGCCCCAAAGTACTGACTATTTTTGTACGTCTCAGCATAGATGCTCTCCAAAATACGGGTAGGCTCAAAAACGGCGGGCCATTCTACACTATTTGCGCGTAGAGGTTTAAAAGCCCTTTCGTGGGGAAGACCGCCGGCGATTGCCGACGGCAATAACAATCAAGCCGCCATATTGGCGACCATTGCAATCATGACTCCGGCCGCCACTGCGGATCCAATAACGCCAGCCACATTTGGCCCCATGGCGTGCATGAGCAAGAAATTTTGTGGATCGGCTTCCAGACCCAGCTTATTGGAAACCCGCGCGGCCATGGGAACTGCGGAAACGCCGGCGGACCCGATCAGGGGATTGACCTTCTGTTTGCTGACGAGATTCATCAGTTTGGCCATAACGACACCCGCCGCCGTACCTATACCGAAAGCCACTATGCCGAGAACAAGAATGCCCAGGGTTTTGGGGTCGAGAAATTTGTCCGCCTCCAATTTGGAGCCGACTGACAGGCCGAGAAATATCGTCGTGATATTGATCAGGGCGTTTTGCGCGGTATCCGACAACCGCTGAACCACACCGCATTCACGCAT
>JBQGED010000272.1:0-7865 GCA_052039425.1 Sphingobacterium griseoflavum
GATGCCACCGCCGCAGAATGCGAACAAGAGCAGCAGCAGCTGCGCGAAAGCGCCACAACCGATGTCGTGGTGCTGGATATTATGATGCCGAAAAATTCGGCGCACGATCTGCTGAAGCAACTGCGGCAGTTTTCCGCCATACCGGTCATTATGCTCACCGGTCGCGGCGACGATATCGACCGGATTCTCGGGCTGGAAATGGGTGCCGACGATTACCTCGCCAAACCCTGCAATCCGCGCGAGTTGAGCGCGCGCATCAAGGCCGTGTTACGGCGCACTCGCCCCACCGAAATGCCCGCCACACCCAAAACCCTTGGCGGCCTGCATTTGGACCCCAGTGCCCTCAGCGCCTCTCTGGACAGTCAACCGCTGGGGCTCACCGGTGCGGAATTCCGCGTTCTGCAACTGCTGGTTGAGCACATAGGCCAGGTGCTGAGCAAAGAATTTATGACGGAGCAGGTGCTGCAGCGCAAATTAACGCGTTACGACCGCAGTATCGATGTGCACGTCAGTCGCGTGCGACAAAAACTTGCCCAGGCGCAGGCGAGCCGGGAAGGCTTTCATATCAAAGCGGTGCGTGGCATGGGTTATCAGTTGTTGACAGGCGCAAACGGCGATGAAAATTAAACGACTTTTCTGGAAAATTTTCGCCGCTTTCTGGCTGGTCAGTCTGTGCATTATGATCGCCACCAGTTATGCGATTCTCGCCTCTGTGGAGACGGAGAAATTTCGCAATCAATACGAAAAAGTATTAAGGAATTTTACCGAGCGCGCCGTCGATCATTATGAAAGCCTGCCAGATGATCGCCCGTTCAAACGCAGTATTCTGCGGCGCTATGGCCCGCCGCACAATCTCGTCAACCACCGCCATATTGTCAGCATCAGCAGCAACGACAAGGTGATTTTCCGCCGCGATTCTCGCGATATTCGCGATGAGGAAACGTTCAAATTCAAATTTACCTCAGATCAAGGCAATCAATACACGGTAGAAGCCTTGACGCCACGGCCGCCACGCCACTTGGTTAATATGCTGCAGCGAGTCAACACTCTGAATTTTTTTATTATTCTGGTTGCCTCCACACTGGTGAGTTTTTTATTGAGCTGGAGCATCACGCGCCCGTTAAAAAAACTCGGTATCGCCAGTCGACAATTTGCCCAGGGGGATCTGCACACCAGCATTGATGCAAAACTACTAGGGCGCGCCGACGAATTGGGCGACCTGGCAAAGGATTTTTCCTACATGATGCGCCAGATCCAGCACACCATCAGCGCGCAAAAACAATTGCTGCACGATGTATCCCATGAATTGCGCGCCCCCCTGGCGCGCCTACAGGTGGCGGCGGAATTAATTCAGCAGCGAGAGGAAAAGCCCTCAAGTTATATTCAGCGCATCCACGCCGAGTGCGAACGCATGAATGAACTCATACAGCGCATTCTGAATTTTGCCCGACTGGAGGAGTCCACAGCGGCCTTCACCAATATCGATCTAGTGAAGCTGTTGCAGACTCATATCGACAATATTCTGTTTGAACATCCGCAGCGGCAGCTCCGTTTTGAGCACGCGTTGCCGACGCTGTTGATCGACGGCGACGCGGCTTTTATCGGCGAAGCTGTGGACAATATTCTGCGCAACGCTTGCAAATACACACCGGACGATTCGCCAATTGAGGTGGATCTCACCCGCAATACCCAAAACGTACTGATCAGCATCCGCGACCACGGTCCCGGAGTCGCAAGCGAGGACTTGGAAAAACTCACCACACCGTTTTATCGCTCAGGCAACCGTATGCATGGCGATGGTTTCGGCTTGGGTTTGAGCATTGCGCGGCGCGCGCTGGAAAAGCATGGCGGTAAATTGGAATTAAATAACCATCCCGACGGCGGTTTGCTGGTGCAACTCGAGCTGCCACAGAAACCTAAATGATCTCCCGTCCAATCGTTTTTTGCAGATAGCGCTCCACCGCCCGCGCCGCGGCAGCAAAACCGAAAGCGCCGGTGACCATGACCGACGAGCCAAAACCGCCGGTGCAATCGAGGCGCACGCCGTCTTGCATCACTTGCTTTTCCATACACACAGAGCCGTCGGGTTTGGGATAAACCATTTGCTCCGGCGAGAACACTGCATCCACTCGGAATTTACGGTGGCCATCGCGAGCGAAACCGTGGCGGCGAAAAAGCTCAGTGCGGATTTTGGCGAGCAGCGGATCGCCCTCGGTGCGCGCCAGATCGTCCACGCGTATGCGGGTGGGATCGGATTTGCCGCCGGAAGAACCCACCACCACCTGACGGATTTTGCGCGCGCTGCAGTAGGCCACCAGCGCGCTTTTGGTAATCGCCGCATCCATAGCGTCCACCACTACATGGTGCTGCGGGCCGATCAGCGACGTCAGATTTTGAGTATCGAGAAAATCTTCAACGCAGTGAACGCGAATTTCCGGATTGATGTCGCGCAGGCGCGCGGCGACCGTCTGGTTTTTGGAACGCCCAACCTGAGATGCGAGCGCGTGGGCCTGGCGATTGGTGTTGGTGATGCAGATTTCGTCCATCTCGATCAGAGTCAGTTCACCGACTCCGGACCTGGCCAATGCCTCCGCTACCCAACTGCCGACACCACCCAGGCCGACCACCGCCATATGCGCCTCGGCCAACGCCTCCAAAGCGGCAGCTCCATACAAGCGGCCGAGGCCGCTAAAACGCTGCTGATAATCGTCCGACAGGGCCATCACTCTCACCTTGCGCAAAAAAATGCGCGCGTTTTAACGCAAAGATTAGCGCGTCGCAAGGCGCTATTCAGTTGCCGAATGGCGCCGGCTCGCATTCAATAAGCACCCCTGTCACGACTGCGACGCCATCCATGACTCTGCTGCAATTGTTCGGCGCCATTACCCCGGTCCTCGCAATTTTGATATTGCTGGTCGGCCTGCGCCTCCCCGCCACTCGCGCTATGCCACTAAGCCTGCTCGCCACCGCGACTAGCGCCCTGTTGCTCTGGCAGGTGGCACCTGTGCGGGTTGTCGCGGCGATAATTGAGGGCTGGTTCGTTGCCCTTTCCATCCTCTGGATCGTGCTTGGCGCCATCACTCTTCTAAACGTGTTGCGGGCGACTACCGCTATTGATGTCATCCGCCATGGATTTATTGCCATATCGCCGGACCGGCGGGTACAGATGATCATCATCGCCTGGCTATTCAGCGCATTTCTGGAAGGCATCTCCGGCTTTGGTACTCCGGCGGCCATAGCCGCGCCACTGCTGATGGTGCTTGGTTTTCCCGCTCTGGCAGCCGTGGTGATGGCGTTGATCGCCGGCACCAGCCCCGTATCCTTCGGTGCCGTGGGCACACCGGTGCTGATGGGTGTCGGCCATGGCCTGCTGGATCCCGCGCCGGAGCTGGTCAATCGCATCGCCCTAGTCGCCATTACCCTCGATTTGTTCCTGGCCAGCCTCTTGCCGCTGCTGATGTGTACCATGCTTACCCGCTTCTTCGGCGCGCGCCGCAGCTGGCGCGAAGGCTTGGCAGCCTGGCCCTTTGCCCTGCTGGCGGGATTCGCCTTTACCGTGCCTGCATGGCTGACCGCGCGATTTCTCGGGCCGGAGTTTCCCTCCATCGTCGGCGGCTTCGTCGGTCTATTGATCGCTACCTATTGTGCCCGCCGCAGCTGGCTGACGCCGCGCACGGTCTGGCTGTTCCCGCAGGACTCGGAGCTGGAGCTCAAGCCTTTGACGAGCCATTTAAGTCTGCTGCGGGCTTGGCTGCCGTACGCATTGGTAGCGCTGCTATTGATCGCCACCCGCTTGGACGCTCTGCCGCTGAAGGATTGGCTCAATCAGGTGGTAATCAGCAGCGGCGACATATTCGGCACCGGCATTAAGAGCGAACTCAAACCGTTCTACCTGCCCGGCACGGTGTTTTTGCTGGTGGCATTGCTGGCCGGCTGGTTTCAACGCGGCACACGGCAGGATCTGGCTGACGCCTGGCGCGCCAGCCTGCTGAAAGTGATCCCCACCGCCGTCGCTCTACTCACAGCGATACCCATGGTGCGAATTTTCCTCCGCTCGGATATCAACGCAGCCGACTTGCAGTCCATGCCCTTGGAATTGGCCACGCTGGCGGCGAGCGGCTTGGGATCGCAATGGCCTTTGGCAGCGCCCTTTATTGGCGGGCTCGGCTCCTTCATCGCAGGCTCCAGTACCTTCTCCAACATGATGTTTTCCGGCTTTCAGGCAGCCGTAGCCACCCATGCCGGTTTCCCGCTTACGCTGACCGTTGCCTTGCAGATGATTGGGGCCAACGCCGGCAATATGATCGGCGTTGCCAACGTGGTCGCCGCGGCGTCTGTGGTCAATCTCAGCGGCCGCGAAGGTCAGATCATTCGCTTTACCTTGGGACCGATGCTGCTCTACTGCGCGAGTGCTGGGCTGCTGGCAATGGTCTTGCTATCCCTCGGAATCGCGCCGACATAGAACCGTTGGCGCCATTTTCATCCTCACTGATATCAAACCGGCCTTAAATAATCCTCGCAAAGAAGCCGATAGATGTGATGACAACCATAATCCGGGCCTCATCATGATCATCAGCAAATCCCAGATTCAGCTCGCCGCACAGCACAGCTACCAGGAAAAGACTGAGGTGCGCGAGCGGTTGAGAATTCTGGAAACGCAGGAGATGGAGGCGCAGGAGCAACCTGCCCCGGGGTTTATCTCCACCGGAATCCGAGTGGTCGCCACGCAGAAACAATCGTTGAGCTTAAGCGCCTCTGTCGGTGCCAATGATCGCCTGCAGATACTTATCATTGCCCAGCTTTATAAGCAGATCACCGGCAAAGAATTGCACCTGCTCACCCCGGAACAGGTCAATGCACCTGCGGTCGCCCAGGTCGAATTGCCTACCAGCCCACCGAGTCCCGCCCCGGTCCTGGTATACGAACGCCATATTCGTTACGAGGAAACCGAAAAAATGCACTTTGCCGCCCGCGGAAAAGTAACGACTCAGGACGGAAGGGAGATCGATATCGGCGCCAGTTTGCGTATGAGCCGCTCTTTCGTCGCTACATCGTCCCTGACAGTGGGCGGTAACGCCGTGATGACCGATCCGCTAGTGGTCAACTTCGACGGCACGGGCGCGCAACTCGAAAACACCCGCTTTGATTTCGATCTGGATAGCGATGGCGTCCCCGAGCAGATCGCCAGCCTACGGCCCAACAGCGGCTATCTCGCCCTCGACCGCAACGGCGACGGGCAGATCAACAACGGCAGCGAACTGTTCGGACCCACCAGTAACAATGGCTTCGCCGAGCTGGCGGCCTACGACGAGGATGGCAACGGTTTTATCGACGAAGGCGACAGTATCTATAGCCAGCTGCGCATCTGGCAGCGCCACAGCGACGGTAGTAGCAGCCTCATCGCCCTGGGCGACAAAAACATAGGCGCCATCTACCTCGGGCATGCTCTTAGCCCCATGCAGCTGAAAGACTCTGCGAACATTACTCTCGGGGAAGTCGTATCTTCGGGATTTTATTTACGGGAGGACGGCTCCAGCGGAGTGATTCAACAGATCAACCTGGCCGTCTAGGCAACAGTCGGTACGACGAACGGGCGCATTTGCGGATAAGCCCGGAACAAATCGGTTGCGTCGGACTGTATTTCCTGTAAAATCCAGTTCGTTGAAAATCCTGCAAGTATACTTTTTCCTCCTCGACGCCAGTCTTTCGCAGTTCCAGACCCGAAGCTCCACGTCAGTTGCAGATAAGTAATCCAGAATTTCCAGCACCCCCGCAGTACGCGGATTTTTTGATTTTTTGAACAAAGGTTAATGAATATGGCAAATGAAACAACTGGAACTGTTAAGTGGTTCAACGACAGCAAAGGCTTCGGCTTTATCGAGCAACAACGCGGCCCCGACGTCTTTGTCCACCACAGCGCCATCTCCGGCACAGGTTTCAAGACGCTGAAAGAAGGTCAACAAGTTAAGTTCGTAGTAACTCAGGGCAAAAAAGGCCCGCAAGCTGAAAACGTAACTCCGCTCTAAGAGCTCTACCGCCACTCAATAAGGCGGAACCCCGATCCCCGAGGCTTTGGTCACTTCGTGACCAAAGCCTCTTTTTTTGCCTTTCTCACGGAGCATCCCTATGAAATCACCTCACGTTCGCTCCATTCATGGCATCCGAATCCTCAAAAGCAAACATCAGATCATCAAACGCCTGCGCAAGGAAGAACCCGCACCCACGCTCTATGGCGACCAGGTTTGGCACTCCAGTTTCCTCATCATGGAATATCTGGCGCAACATCCGCTGCCGCAGCGACAGCGGATTATGGACATAGGTTGCGGTTGGGGATTGCTGGGGATCTACTGCGCCAAGCACTTCGCCAGCGACATAGTATCGGTGGATGCGGACAGCGGCGTGTTCCCTTATGTACGCACCCACGAAACGCTGAACGACGTTTCCGTGCGCACAGAACAGGCGACCTTCAACGAATTGAAACACGCGGACTTGGTTGAGCAGGATGTCATAGTTGGAGCCGACATTTGCTTCTGGCCGTCCATGGTCAAGGAACTTAAAGCCTTAATCTCGCGAGCAATGATGGCCGGCGTGAAGAAAATCATCCTAGCCGATCCTGGCCGCACCACCTTTTTGCAGCTCGCCGAGCACTGCAAGGAAAACTACATCACCCGACTGGAGCCTTGGCAATCCCAGGAACAGACCACCTCCAAAGGCATGCTGCTGATCATCGAAAACCCTCTAGCACTGGCGGCCTGATCCGCAGACGGTGCCATAGTTCGCCACTTGCCGCGTAGAAACACACCATCGCGAGGGCGAAATTCCATTCCACTATGTTCTCCGCCTGAAACTGGTTGGCCGGTTGCGCGATGGTAACGCCCAGAGAAAAAAGGCCAATACACCACTGGGCAATTACCAACCCCCACAAGACCCTCAACCAGACCCGCGCTTGGGGAGAAATCTGCAGCTTGGCCGTGCTGAGCGAGTGCAGACTCAGCAGTTGTGCCAAGGCCGCAAAGGCGAAATAAAACGTCACACCGAAGCGGCGCATAAAGCGGTAAAAATCGCCTTGGGAGCCGAGAAAATTGGCGTAGAGAACCAGCGATAGTGCGGAAATAATGCCAAGGGCGAGGATCACTTGGTGCTGGCGGCGCTTCCCAGCCATGGTTTCCAGCCAACTGAACTGCAATACCCAATAGAAAACCAGCAACATGCTGAGCGGCATCATAAAGCCGCGGAACCAGAAGAGTGCGTCGCCGTTACGCACCCCTCGACTGATGGATGTGCACCCCTCCCAAAGAGGGATACAGGCTTCCGCCACCTGTTGATGAATCGCAATCTGATAACCGCCTACAACGGCGAGCAGTGGAATTATGGTGTTGAGCCAGGCAACGAATCGGGGGATGATCGCAAGCATCTTACCTTGATGCTCGCTCAATTAACGGACAGGCTTTGGCTGCGTAGAAATTCGTCATGGGAAGGCAAATTGCCGACCATACCGCGAATAGCCTGACGCGCCATATTCAAGGTCGAGGTAATACTCTCCAGCTCCAAATTGTTCACCCGTGGACAGTGTTTGCGCGGGCGTATGCCCATGCCTTCGAATACCGACTGCCAGCTGGCGCTGCGGAAGAGTTCGTCCACCCCTTCCTGCAATGCCCCATGACCTTGGAACAGCTCAATACGTTCGCGCAACGAATCCGGCATGGTCATATTGCGGCACCAGCGCCAGAAGGGTGTGTCCTCCCGATTGGTGGCGCAGTAGTGCAGCACAATAAAGTCGCGCACTTCTTGATAGTCCGCCGAGATACGCCGGTTGTATTCGCGCACCAGCGCTTTATCGCAATCGAGATCGGGGAAATACCTCA
>JBQGED010000273.1:0-10150 GCA_052039425.1 Sphingobacterium griseoflavum
GTCGTCCTCAAAATCTTTTAATGGAACCGATTCGCTATAAAAGGTGCTGCTGTGCCGTAAAAAGACAGTGTAATCATCGGCCCAAGCGGTTGAACTGCCTGCAAAAATCAGGGCCATGAGAAAAAAACGCATCAGAAATACTCGTGTACAAAAATAAAATAGAGATGAAAGTGGGGTGAACCGGACGGTTCACCCCGGGGTGGATTTACGGCAGGGAAACGGATGAACCATCCGTGTATCGGACCATAATTACGTTGGACTCATCAATAGTAGCGTATTGAATACCTTCGTAAACAATATTGCCTTGCACGCGGCGGCTGCCATTTTCGACCACTTCTCTAACGCTGAGAACCACGCCATCCTGGTTGGTGACAGTAAGATCACCCACCGGCTCACCATCATCAACGGCTGCGCGGAACTGGAATTGTTTGCCAGGATACTTGATCGAGAGCGTGTTATTTGCTGCTTCCAGACCAGTGCGGGCGAGACCGTAGTTCAAGGTCACCACATTAGGAATACCCGACAACTTGGCGTTAAACATCAGGTTGCCAGACAAATCCGCGTAAGTCTCTGCCGTTTCGCCAGAAGAGGACGAATTCCAGCCATTTACCCAGGTATCCACGAACGAGACGCCTGTGCCATCGCCGGAAACAGATAAGGAGAAATTTACGCTCTCACCTGTGGTGTTGCTGATGTCACCAAACACTCTTACAGAAGCAATTTCAACGCTGATTTCCCGCGTTTCCACAGTGCCGTTCTGACCATTGGTCTCGCTGTTGTCCACCAGCAGATCGGAGAGCGCTACAACCAGTGAACCGTTCAAGGTCACGGCATCATCCACGCCGAGCTGTGTAAGGGTGACAAGCAGATTCAAATCCAGCGCGTCCAGCTCGCCAGACTCAGTCTCTCCGCCCACCAATGCCATATTGGTGACGTCTACGGTGGACCCTTCATTTACTTGCAGACTGAGCTCAGAGGATTGTGCACTGCCTTCCACGTTATAACGGCCATCCGCAACATTGTCTTCGCCCTCTTCACCTTCGTCGACTGTAACGGCATTGGTGGCAGTCCATTCAATCGCCACAGGCACGTTGCCGTCGCTGCCCTCAACCTGAATCGTTTGATTGACACTGAAGGATGGAACACCGGCTGTAGCAGTAATGGTGACGGTCACACCGCGGTCGCTGGTATAGGAAGCCGCGTTGTTGTTATTGCTGTAGACACGATTGGCGTCATCCACTGCCGATGCCGCCAGGCCGAGTGCCTCCATCAAATAAGCGGCGTGCTCACTCGACACCATTTCCGCGGCTTCGACCTGCATAGCGAAATCATCCGCGATACCACCAATCGTGCCGCCACCATTGCCGGGGAGACTGGTATCGCCAAAAGAGAAGGCGAGATCGCGCAGATCTGCGACCATCGCTTTCACTTTTGCCAAGGGTTGCGCATCAGCGGTATCGCTTTCAGTACCTGGGTCGTAAGAATCCGGCTCCTCATTGCTCGCAAATGATTCTTCTGCAATGACGCGTTGGATAATTTCGAGAAGGCTGGTTGGGACTTGATCGCCGAGACGCGATTGTACAATCAGCAACAACTGTCGGGAAAACTGCAGAATTTCGTTGAAGCCGGTCTCTGCTTCTGCGGAGACATTGCCTGCCAAACCGCCGTTGTCGAGATATTCTGTGACAAACAGACGCAGCGCTGCAGCCACACTCAGGGTTGGATTATCTGATTGCACAGCGGACACAATTGCCGCATTGATGGCGGCGTAGCGGACAAGCCAGCTATTGCTGCCATTAAGCATTGCGAGCAAGGTGTCATTGTTGGTCAGGTCCACAACCGGCAGCCGCAACAGATCACCTGTTAAACCAAAACGATTCGCCACCCGCGAATTGGATGACGCGATTAACGCACGAATAAAATCGGCGTTACTTTGCGGCGTCAATTGACGCAAAGTCCATTCCGCCGCTATGTCCGTCAACGCCGTGATATTGACTTCGCCGGGATTGGTGGAGGGCAGCACCGCGCTCAAGCGAAAATCGGAGCTTGGCAGCACGGCAAGGAATCCACCAAACGCAACCTCGCCACAACCTGTTGGCAAATCGCACACCATAGTGGAGCCTGATTCTGCTGGAGTGACCCGAATAAGCAGAGGTGCACCGCGATACCGTGTCGGTACGGCGAGTCGATATCGGCCGAAGTCATTGGTGGTACCGGTCGCAACCGGCTGAGTGACAACCCCGCCGCCATCAAAGGAGTGCGCCGATACAATAAAACCTCTCAAGATACCTTTGCTGGTCGTACCTTCCACATTCACGGACGGCTCGCCCGGTGGAGGCGTGTAATATCGGTCGTCGTTGTCGTCGCAACCGCAGCCTTGCATGCTCACCGCGACAAACGCAGCGGCAGCCATAAATATTCGACGAAAAGTGATCTTCATGGTGTTATTCCTTCTGTTATGTCTTGTTTTGTGCCCTCAGAACACCTGGCACGACCTTTTGAAAAATTCCGCCGGCGGAGCGTGAGCGCCTCGGACCGTTATTGTTATTGACGTTCTTGTTAGCCTCATGAACTAAAAGCATAGATCGCTCATGGGCGACTGCAATTGGGACGGTTTGGAGGACCACAAACCGATTTGTTATTTATTCGCTTATTATTTATTCAAATTCTTAATCGAGTTGTTTGAAAATTAACCGGCGCGAATCGGCCAGCAACAACAAATCGGAAGAATAACAATGCCATGGTATTTGCGATAGTGAAAACTACATCGCGTTCTTTTGCACGTTATACATATCCCACATGGGCAGAAAAATACCGAGTGCCAACACAGTGACAAAGCCAGCCATAAAAACAATCAGAATAGGCTCGATGCTGTCACTTAATTTTTTCAAATCGTAATCTACCTCGCGCTCGTAAAAATCCGCCACCTCCGCGAGCAGTTCTTCCACCTTGCCGCTCTCCTCTCCTACTGCGATCATTTGCAGCACCAGGGGCGATAACATCTCCGCCTGCATATGGGTGCGCAATAGGCTGTCGCCGCGCTCTATGCCGCGGCGGATGCGCTCGATTTTCTGGCCGAGATAGGGGTTGTCGATGGCTCTCGCGCACAAGGTAAGTGCTTGATTAAGTGGAACCCCCGCACGCAGCATCAAGCTGAAACTGCGCGCATAACGGGCCATGGAAGCGCGATCGATTATGCTACCGATAATCGGCAGCTTTAATTTTTTTTCACCCCAGAAAATCGCTCCCTGTGGGGTTGTGAGGTAATACCAGATTCCACCCACGGTAAAACCCAACACGATCAGCAGCGCCCACCAGTAATTCACAAAAAGGTTGGATGTCCCTATGAGAATTTTGGTCACCAAAGGCAGCTCGGCTTTGAATTGTTTAAACATATCCGCGAATTTCGGAATCACGGCTACGTTCACCACAGTCACCGCAATAGCGAGGGCAATCACCACAAAAGTCGGATAGCGCGTTGCGGATTTGATGCTCTTGCGCGTCTCCTCATCGCGTTCCATATAAAATGCCAATTGTGCAAAAACCTGATCGAGGCTGCCGGTACTTTCACCGACATTGATCATGCTGACAAAGAGATTGTTGAACACCTTGGGATGCTTGGCCATCGCCTGCGACAGGGCGGAGCCGCCCTCCAGGCGCTGCGCCACATCATTTAAGACGCGCTGGAATTCCAAATGCTTTAAACCGGCGGCAAGGCCGCGTATACCACGCACCAACGGAATACCCGATTTGGTGATGGTGTACATCTGCCGGCAGAACATAATGAGATCAATCGCTTTGACTTTGCCGCCGCCGAGCAATTTATTGAGATCAATATCCGCGCCAGCCGCCACGGCGAGCGGCCGAATATCCACCGGTGTTATCCCCTGCTCCAACAATGCGGCAGCTGCGGCCTCCATATTAGGAGCATCCATTTGTCCTTTGGCCGCCTGCCCTTGCCTTGAGCGGCCTTGATATTCAAATGTGGCCATAGCGACTCACAAATTTCATGAATGATTGCACCTGGTCAAAATCAATTTGCAGGCTCCGCAAGGCTTTCGTCTTCAACTTCAGCGGACACCCGCAATACCTCATCTACGGTGGTAATTCCCTGCAAAACAAAATCCAGGGCGGCATGACTTAACGGACGATAATTTTCCTGCGTGTGTGCGGCATCGTTAAATTTGCGCACACTGTTATCGCGCAAGGCATCGGCCATGGCGCCATTGATTTCGAGCAATTCAAAAACCCCGATACGATCGAGATAGCCGCTGTTGTAACAGTGCGGGCAGCCGCTACCTTTGCGCATGCGGCCTATATCCGGATTCTGATTGCGCGTCATACGCCGGATCAATTGCAGCTCTTGCGCATTAGGTGTATAGGGCTCCGCGCAATGCGGACAGACCCGGCGCACCAACCGCTGCGCAATAACCGCCTTGAGACTCGATGCGACCAAAAAGGAATCCACACCCATATCCAGAAGACGCAGCGCCGATGTCACCGCATCGTTGGTGTGCAAGGTTGATAACACCAAGTGGCCTGTCATAGCGGCGCGCAGGGCAATTTCCGCCGAGTCCGAATCGCGGATTTCGCCGATCAGCAAAATATCCGGATCCTGCCGTAAAGTCGCACGCAATACGGTGCCGAAATTAAGACCGATCTTTTCATGTAATTGCACTTGGCTGACGCGCGGCAGACGATACTCCACCGGATCTTCCACGGTGATGATTTTTTTCTCCGGTGTATTGAGTTCCGCGAGCGCGCCATAGAGCGTTGTGGTTTTACCGCTACCAGTCGGCCCGGTCACCAGCACCAAACCATGCGGCCGCGTAATGATGTTGCGGAACAGGCGTACATAGCGCTCCGGCATGCCGACTTTGTTCAGCGAGCGTATACCGGCGGAGTGATCAAGCAGACGCATCACCACCGATTCGCCGTATTGCACCGGCATGGTGGAGAGACGCACGTCAATGCTGTGCGAACCGATTTTGAGATTGAAGCGACCGTCCTGAGGCAGACGTTTTTCCGAAATATCCAAACCGGACATGAGTTTCAAACGCACCACCAGCGCTCCAGCAATGCGTTTTTCATTCATCACTTGCTCCACCAGCACTCCGTCGATGCGTTGCCGAATACGCAATACCGTCTCATCCGGCTCTATATGAATATCCGATGCGCGGCTATTGATGGCTTCCTCAAAAATCTTTTGCAGCAATTTCACCACCGGTGCGTCCGTGTCTTCTACGGTGGTGAGAATGCTGGCAATATCGACGGCGTCGCTTTCCAGCTCTTCGTGCAATTGCTCCGCGAGAGAGGCAATTTCTGCGGCGCGGGTGTAGGCGACGTCAAGAATGTCTAGCAGTTCGGATTCCCGTACCACCGCTGGTTTAATCGGCTTTTTCAGGATTTTTTTAATGTCGTCCAGACCGAAAATATCCGTCGGGTCAGACATGCCCAATAGATAACCGTCCTTATCATCTTTTAAAACAATCACGCGATAACGGCGCGCGACTGTTTCCGGCAGAATCTGTACCACTTCGCGATCAAAACGAAAATGCGCCAGCTCGATAAACGGATAATTCAACTGCTTGGAAAGAAAATTGAGCAGTGTGTTTTCATCGACAAAACCCAGTGCCACTAATTGACGGCCGAGTTTGTAGCCTGTTTTTTTCTGCTCCGCCAGCGCCGTTTCCAACTGCTGCTGGCTGATGATCTGCTGGGCGACCAATATATCGCCAATTCGAATTCGTTTGGGTGCGCTGACGGTTTCCACGCGTTTACCTATTGGTCATGGAAGAGATAAATCCTGCTGGCGCTGACGCGCAAACTGCATCACTCGCGAATCCGGGTGATGCAGCAACAGTACTTTTTCATAGGCGTTGAGAGCGGTATCGGGCAATTTGCCGCGATCGGCGCTGACGGCGAGCCCCAGCCAATCGCTGACATTCTCAGGAGCTGCGGAAACAAGATCCGCGTAGAGCGCCATGGCCGCGCTGTAATCACCGGCTTTCTGCCGCAAACCGGCCAAAAGGCGCTGGCGCTGGCGCTCTGCCTGTCCGTTAAATTCCACTGAGGCTAAGGCGTCCGCTGCACGCGCTTCCTGTCCATCCAGTAGCCATAACTGCGCCGCTACGTACGCGTAGGCCGGTTGGGTTTTTTCGGCGGGATGATCGGCGAGAAGATCGGCGAGATAACGCAGTTCGCCGCGCGCCTGCCGCTCCGTGTAAAAATCGCTAAGAGCCACCGCTGTTTGCGTCGCTGCGCGGGCTTGTGTCAATAGCCGGAGCGCCTCCGTTTCGGCCTGCAAACCCATAACACGTAAACGCTCGGCCACCTCCGCATCGCTCGCGGTTTTTGCCGGGGTAATACTGGGTTGTACCGGCGTTTCCGCAATCGGTATCTGCGCTGGCGCAGTGGCCACGGGCTGGTTCAAGCGGTCGGCGTAAAGCGCCAAAGTGGTGGCATCCACTCCGACATTTTTGGCTTTGTGTGCGTACATCTGCGCGGCCGTCACGCGCCCCTGGTCGAGCGCCTGTTCCAACCACCAAACATAACGCTGGCGGATGTTTTCTATTCCCGCGATTGCGTCTGAATTCTGCGGATCGATCACCAGCACACTTTTAAATAATTCGTAGGCGTTATTACCCACGGGAGTGGTTAATTGATTGGCCGCTAGAGCGCGGTCGGCGGCCTCCAATAAAGGTGTAATCGCAGGATTGTCCGATGTATGAGTGTCAGTAACCGTTGCAGGTGCAGCGGCAGGCGGCGCTGGTTGCTCAGGCATGACGGAATAGACCTCAGCATCTACCGCAGCAACATCCTCCGTTATCGCGGAAGTCGGAACCGTTTCTATAACCACGGCGGCCGGTGTTTCCGCTGGTTTTACGTGCAGCCATTTGCTGTTCAGTGCTACGGGCGCCGGTATATCCACAACGGGCTTTTTCTTCTCTGGCATAAGCCCCAACACATTCATTTCGACAACTAGCGCGTAAATTACCGCAACCGCTGCCAAACCCGGCAAGATCAATCGGCGCGGCGATGCAGAAGCGCCCGTTTTTTTTGCCCTGAGTCCCGCGGGCAACACCGGTTTTTCCTGAATGGTTTCGCGGTCCAGATCCTGCAACATGTCGTTGATCAGACTCATCGCATCACCTCGGCCGGACGGGCTAAAAATACGCGGCCGTTAAGCTCCCAAAGACGGCACCATAAACGTCCGCCGGCGCGGCACTCCGGGGTATCGCGCACGGCTTTGGCAATGTGCCAACCGGCAATAGTGGCGTCGCCTTTTCCATAAGCGCACAACAGCGCTTTGTGGGCGAGAATATTGATCAGGCGTGGAATACCACCGGAGGCTTTGGCCAATAACCAGGTGGCCAGCGGACTGAACAGCCTGTCGCGCTGACAGCCACTGGCTTTCAAGCGGTGGCGCAGATAAGCTGCGACACCCGCAGTACCTAAGGGGCGTAATTTTTCCGCAAAAACAATACGCTGTTTTAATTGGCGCAAATCCTCGCGATTGAGCAGTTCATCCAGTTCCGGCTGACCGAGAATGACCACTTGCAATAATTTGCGTTTTTCAGTTTCCAGATTGGTGAGCAAACGCAGAGCTTCAATAGTCTCCCGCGGCATGGTCTGCGCCTCGTCCACTACCAGAACCACATGTTTGCGCTGGCGAGCGATCTGCAACAGCCGGCGATAAATCGCCGCCGTTAATTCGTGGGCGGGCATAGAACGCTGATAATCCGCGCCGATCTCCGCAGCGATAAATGCTTTTAATTCCTCGGGCGTCAAACAGGGATTGGGGATGTAAGCAGTGACGAATTGTCCCTTGTCCAAACGGTTCAGCAGAATACGGCACAACAACGTTTTTCCTGTGCCTACCTCACCGACGATTTTGATAAAGCCCTCACCGTCTTGTAGCGCAAAAGACAGGGTATTGAGAGCCTCCCGATGACTGCGGGCAGCCAAAAAAAACTGGGTATCCGGTGTCAGCGAAAAGGGTTTTTCAGTCATGCCGAAGTGTTTTAGGTACATGATTCACCTCGCCTGGAATTTATTGTGCGTCGCCCAGTTCAATTGATCGGCCCTGAAAACTCTCGAAATTCTTTTATTTGCTCCCGCCAGCTTTCCTCGCCCACGACCACAGGGCGCAGCAAAATCACCAGTTCGGTTTTGGCGGCACCGCGGGATTTGGTTTTGAAAAATAAATTGACTACCGGGATATCGCCCAGTATCGGCCGTTTGCCATCCGACGCCTGTCGCGACTTCTGCATGAGTCCACCCAGTACAACCACTTGGCCGCTGCGGGCGCGCACCACACTGTCGCTCTCGCGAATTTCACGCAATGCCAACGGCATGGAAAACTTGGAGTCACCCACCGTCACTTCCTTAGTCTGGTCGCGCACGTCGCTGATAATCGGGTGAATGTGCAAGATCACATCGCCGTCTTCGGATATCTGCGGTGTCACATCCAGGGAAATTCCGCTGAAAAACGAGGTGAATTCAATTTCTGGCGATGAAGTGGTGGTGGATGCGCTGGAGGTGGTGTTGTTTTTCAAACCTGTGACAAAAAACTCGTCGGTGCCCACGCGGATAACGGCTTTTTGATTGTTGACTGTGCTCACTCGCGGGCTGGATAGCACCTGTACCGAACCCTGGGTTTCCAATAAGGAAAGCAGGTCGCGAATATCCAGCACTTTAAAAATGGACGCAAAAATCTCCGTGCCGGAATCGTTAGATTGGGTAATGTCAACCGGGCTGCTATAGGTGGTGACATTTTTGGTGTACTGCAATTGTCCCTGAATAGCATTCCAATTGATGCCGGCGTCAAAGCCTTCGCTCAAACGCACTTCCAGAATTTTGGCTTCCAAGATCACCTGGCGTTTTACACTGAGTTCCGAGCGTTCGAGAAATTCGCGCACCGCGTTAATTTCCGCAGGCATGGCCGTGACCGCCAACAAGCCCGATTGCGGGTTGACCATCACATTGCGTCCCTCCGCCGGCGCCCCCACCATCGCGCCCACCGTTTCTTTTACCATCTGCCAAAAATCGGTTTTGTTCAGCGTCTGCACCCGTGACCCCGGGCTGATGCCCTGCCCGCTGGTGCCGGAATTTTCCTCTGCACTGCCGGCCAAGCCAAGAATATTGGCGGCGCTGCTGGTGGAGCCCCCACCACCACTGCCACTCTCGGATGAAGAACTGCTGCCGGTTTTGATTTCACCGATCGACACATTGGTATCCGTTACGCCAACCCGTTTGATATCGATGTAATTAATGGAAAATATTTCCGTGCGCAGTTTGCGCGGGAATATCGAATAAATATTGTCTTTGACTTTATATTCGTAACCGAACATATCCCGCACCACCGACAGAGTTTCCTCCACGGTGACATTGCGCAGATTCAGCGAGATATTGCCCGACACATCCGGATGAGTAACCACATTGACGCCGGCATCAGAAACCAGACTCAGAAAAAAAGCTTGGGCGGGAATATTATTGACCGACACATCAAACCTGCGCGCCTGCACCGCTCGAGTGGCGGATCCACTGGTGGTGCGATTGAGCAGCGCGTCGTTGACGTAATCCGGAACAGAAGCGGGCCTGGTGTCTTCCAAGGCTTTGTTGTAAACCTCTCCCCGCAGTGAGGGTTTGTGATCCTGTTGCGTACAAGCTCCAAGCCCTAAAAAAAGCAGCGGCCACGCTATAAAAGAAAGTCGGATTGTCATCATTTATTCCTCGACTCTCACCGGTTTGGATACGGTCGGCAGCAACACCAATTCCCCCTTTTCCCCATTTCTTACAAAGCTCACACGACCCGGACCAATGGCCAGAATTTTTGCTTGCCCCACTAGGTCACCAACTTTAACCGTTTGGCCATTGATCACCGCCTCTTGCCTGCCGCTGCCGGAAAAAATGGCCTGCAATTTCAGCTTATTTTGTTCCGGCTGTTTTTGGCCGATCGGAGCGACAAACGCCACCGGCCTGGTGGGGTCCACCAAGGTCACTTCCTCAGCGCGTTGCGCATTCACCGTAAATGGCAGCGCAAGGACACACAACGCCACAACATAAAATTGCTTAAGCGCCATCGAGCACCCCACGCTGACTGGAAAGAGTAAAGACTCGAAGGCGGAGCTTCGCCTGGGGGTAATCC
>JBQGED010000274.1:0-1697 GCA_052039425.1 Sphingobacterium griseoflavum
CAGTACTTTTAGCCACGGAACGTCCTATCTCATGACCACACGAATTGCCATCATCGGCGCCAGCGGCCGCATGGGCAAAGCCCTGATCGAAGCCGTCACCCAGAACTCAGCCTCCAGCCTCGCCGCCGCCGTCGGGCGGCCCGGCAGCTCCTTGATCGGCGCGGACGCCGGAGAAATTGCCGGCAACGGCAAAACAGGTGTGGTGTTAACCGATGACTTATCCAAATCCATCGACGCGTTCGATGTGCTGATCGACTTCACCACACCCCAAACCACCCTCGCCAACGCCGAACTCTGCGTCGCACACGGCAAAGGCATAGTCGTGGGCACCACCGGTTTTTCCGCAGCGGAAAAGCAGACCCTGCTCGCATTCCAAGACCGCATTCCCCTCTGTATCGCCGCCAACTTCAGCACGGGCGTCAACCTCTGTCTGAAACTGCTGCAAACCGCCGCGCAAGTGCTGGGCGCTGACTCAGATATCGAAATCGTCGAAGCTCACCACCGCCACAAAGTCGACTCTCCATCCGGCACCGCTTTGCGCATGGGTGAAGTGATTGCGGAAACCTTAAATCGCGACCTGGATAAAGTCGCCATCTACGGCCGCGAAGGCCAGATCGGCCCGCGCCAACGCGAGAATATCGGCTTCGCCACTGTGCGCGGCGGCGACGTGGTCGGCGACCACACCGTCATGTTTCTCGCAGAAGGTGAACGCGTCGAAATCACCCACAAAGCCTCCAGCCGCCTGTCTTTCGCTCGCGGCGCTGTGCGCGCTGCCATTTGGCTCCAGAAGCGGAAAAAGGGTGTGTTTGATATGCAGGATGTGTTGGGGCTCAAATAACTCATTAAATCAGGCGGCGACTGCCGCCATGGATTATCACCATCTACCCAAATCCCCGCCGATCAATTCCCAGCTTTTTCATCCGCGACGCCAGTGATGTAGGTTTTATGCCGAGTAAGTGCGCCGCGCCGTCGGCGCCGTAGAGTTTGCCGCGGGCGCGTTGCAGGGCGTTGATTATGGCTTGGTAGCGCAGGGCCTCGCAGTCGGATTCGGTAATGGGTTCGGTCGGTGGCGGATTGAGCGAAGCGGCGTGCGAGGGGCGGTTGCCGCTTAGCAACGGCAAATCCTCCAATATTAATTTTTCCCCACGACTCAAAATCACCTGGCGCTCGATGAGATTTTCCAGTTCGCGAATATTTCCAGGCCAGTGATAATTCTGCAGGCGCTGCATCTGCGCGACGGAGATGCGCAACTCCGGTTTATTGAAACGCTCGCAGGTTTTTTTCAAAAAATGGCTGATCAACAAAGGAATATCATCGCAGCGATCACGCAAGGCGACGGAGTGGATGGGAAACACATTCAAACGAAAATACAAATCCTCGCGGAATTTCCTCTCTTGCACTAGTTTTTGCAGATCGCGGTTGGTAGCGGCGATTACCCGCACATCCACTTTTTGCGTGGTGGCATCACCGACTTTTTCAAATTCATTGTCCTGCAGCACGCGCAAAAGCTTTGCCTGCAAAGCCAGTGGAATTTCCCCCACCTCATCGAGAAACAGAGTGCCGCCGTCGGCGAGTTGAAAACGGCCCGGCCGATCCTGCAGCGCGCCGGAAAAGGCGCCGCGCACATGGCCGAAAAATTCGCTCTCGAATAATTCTGCGGGAATTGCTGCGCAGTTGACACGCACCAATGGCCGGCT
>JBQGED010000275.1:0-12749 GCA_052039425.1 Sphingobacterium griseoflavum
CCCGCCCTCAATAGTTTGTGTGCTTACCAACAGAGCGCTGCTCCCCGCTGCGATAAATTGCTGAAGCATATTCGAGCAGTTCAGCGGCGCTGGAGTAACACGAATGGATTATTCCGATCTGATTATCCAGACGCTGATTGCGGTGCTTGGCATTGCCGCCGTCTGGTTCAGTCAGGACAGACGGGCCGAACGCCGCAAATATGCCTGCATATTCGGCCTGCTAGGGCAGCCGCTCTGGTTATATACCACCTGGACTGCAGAACAGTGGGGCATTTTTGCCCTCAGCTTGGTTTACACGGTGGCATGGTTAAAAGGCTTGCAAATTTATTGGCTGGAGCGGAAGCGCGGTGATGACTGATAATTTGACCCTTCGCAAAACTGATGCCGATCGAACCCTTGACCAGGTCGTACATTTTCTGCAGAGCCGCAAAGTGGTACTGACACTGGCGGAGTCCTGTACCGCTGGTGAAGCTTGCTCGCTGCTCGCCAATGTGTCGGGATGCGGCAGTGTTTTGTATAGCGGATATGTGGTGTATGACGAGAGAGCGAAACAGGAATGCCTGGGCGTCAAACCAGACACCATCAAAACATTCGGCTTGACCAGTGAAGAAGTCGCACGCGAGATGGCCGCCGGCGCATTGGAGCGCTACAAAAATAAAGAGGGCCGACCGAACTTTGCTGTCGCCATTACCGGCGCAGCGGAAGCCTCGAATGAAGAAGACGGCATGGTGTGTTTTGCCTATGCCGCACGGGTGGGAACTGATATTGCGGTTCTTAGTGAAACCGTTAAATTTACCGCCTCGCGTAATGAAGTTCGCAAACAGGCTGCCTATCACGCCATTTTGAGTCTGCCTACCTACTTCGCAAAGCTTACGGCCTGACAAAATATTGATGATTTACCAATTACACTTATCCAGCGGTTTCCATGATGCTGTACACCAAAACCCCGCTCCATCAACAATTAAAATCCGCAACTCAACCCCTTCACGAAGCTCTACACGTACATCCACTAATGCGCCGGTTGATGGAAGCGGAATGCTCGCTTGCCGACTACCGCACCATTCTTGGTGTATTTCAACGCTTTTATACTGAGCTGGAAGCGAGCTTCAATAAATTTCAAAATCTGAAATTCGACGGCGAGGCGCCGGTGCTGACGTGGCTGCGGCAGGATTTCTGTGCAATTGGCGGCGGCAATGATTTCGCGAAAATTCACCGCGCCTGTACAGCGAAAAACACGGAGTTTTCCAGTTATCTCGGATATTTGTACGTAAAACAAGGCTCAACTCTGGGCGGTCAAGTATTAAGCCGGCGCTTGGGCGATACCCTTGGGCTGTCACCTGAACGCGGGCTGCGTTTTTTCTCGGGCTTTGGTGAAACTACCCGACAAAATTGGCTATATTTTTTGCGCTACCTCGAGGAACAGGAATCAGTAGTGGATGAGGCCGCTGCGGTCGCGAGTGCCAGTTACAGCTTTCTAACCCTCAAAGTCATGCTGAATGACGCCGCGGTGAAAACGGTTAGTTGAAGTTCCCCACCGTTAAAACAGCAGCAATCCCCCCAGCACACCCGCTAATAAAACGGCAAACCCGACAATCATAGGACGCCACAACGCACGGTCTGCAGCGGTAAATATGATGCTCAATTTGAACAGCAAGTTGGCAACGAAAGCGATCACAATCGCGCGCGTCGCCGTCGCCGCATCGATGGAGCCCAAAGAAAACAACTTGAGGTTGGCAACTGTAATGGCGTCTACGTCGGTCAAGCCGGATAAAAAGGCAATAACGTAACCTCCCGCATTATGGAAAACATCATGCATCCAGGCGGACAGCAGTAGCACCAGGGAAAATCCCAGAGCAAAACCCAAGGCGGTTTTTAATTCCGTGGGATTGGACACGGTTAACTCCGGTAAGGCTTGAGAAGAAGTCCCTCGATTGTTCATCAGCACCGCCAGGCAGATTACGCCCGCGACGAGCCCACCCACAACCCACGGCAAAATAGCTGGTAACAAAGAATGCTCCACCACCGCTACAACTACCGCAATGCGGACAAATAACACGAGGTGGGATAACAAAATAATGCCGGCGGCACTTTGGGCAAAATCCGGAATGGTTTTGCTGTGGCGCGCATAAACCAGCGTAGTCGCGGTGGTGGACGCCAAGCCACCCAGAAGCCCCACCACAATCAAGCCGGATTTTCCGCGCAAAAGACGCAGTGCCACATAACCCGCCAAGCTGATTCCGCTGATTAACACCACCAGCCAGCCCACTTGGTAGGGGTTGATAACTTGATAAGGCCCGTAGGTTTGATTCGGCAAAATGGGCAATAAAATAAAAGCGACTGCGGCGAATTGGAAAAACGATATTATGTCCTGCCGACTCAAACGCCGCGGCAGATCGCGCAGCTCCTCGCGAAAATACAGTACCGCCGTCACCACAATCGCCAACGCGGAAGCGATAAAAGAGTCACCGATCCAGGGAATATAGCCGAGGATAAACGTTAGTACAGCGGCGAGTACTGAAGTGGTATCCGGTTCGGTGTCAGGTGATTTCCACTGTTCCACCAGCAGGGATACCACAATTAGTGTGATCAAGACCCAAGGCACCAAATCCCATCCGCCGGTCGTCGCAATAAAACCGCTAAGTGCTCCAGCGAGAGCGATCAACGTAAAAGTACGTACACCGGCAATCTTGCCCTGATGGCGCTCGCGCTCCAGGCCGATCAAGAATCCTATGGCAATGCTTTGGGCAAAAAGAGTGAATTGTTCGAGGCCGATTTGATAGTCGTTCATCGGATGCGTCCGCAATGTCAGGACGCGCTAGGTTACCAAATTGGCGCGGGTGACCGACAGCGGAAGGACGAGCGGCCCCACGACCGCCCGTAGAATAAACTAGTGCGTCAGACTGTCAGCGCCATCTTCGTCCTCGTCCCAAGGCTCGCCATCTAAGGGATCCACGTGGGCCAATTCTGCTTCGTCCAAGCCGAAACCCACGCCGACTTCCTGAGCGCTGACGATACGATAACTGCGATCTGCAGGTATATCGTCGCCCTCTTCCAATGGCGACAGAGCGCCGTCTTCATGTATTAAAGTTTCTGGTGCTAAATCATCGTCCGTAGGCCCACTCCCCGGCTGTGAAGCCTCGGTTAATCCTGCTTTCCGGCCTTTAGAGGAACGATTCGCCGAACTGCGCAACTCATCTCCGGCGCGGCGTATAGATCTCACATTGTCATCGCGTTCCGCCTCGCGAATACTTTGCTCCATTTGCTGAAAAGGTGTCAGTTTTTTCGGTCTGTGCTGCATAACCAATCTCCACACTGTTTTTATTGATCATCAGATCGGAAGGAATGCAGGAAAAATTCCACTTCTGAAAAATATCAGAGAATGGTGGCCTACGCGGAAACTCTAGCGGCCGTTTCAACTCGCGAGCGAAGGCGAGACAAGGCGAAAACGGCTGAACAAGCGGACTTTACCTAGAGTAATGAGCATTGTGAGGGCGTTTTAACGCAGTATCGGCGAGTGCAGCAGTTACGAAATGGCCTCTAATCATCAATAAGCAATGCCAATCCTAGAATCATCACAATTGCGCGCGGTTACATAACAGTGCACGCGATTACATAATAATTGCAATTGTTACGCTGGCTGCGGTATAGCTAAGAGGCAACATGTATTTGTCATGTTTGCTTAAAAAATGAGAAAAATTCGTCACATTCAACGTCATAACGGCATCCTTTAGCACTTTTCCATTTAGCAAATGAGCATATGACCAACTATGCTTTATCCACCATTATGCATGTCCGCGACACCCCGATCCGGCCCCACCTGCTCCGCACGGCCAGGATAAAAAATAAAAATTGCAGAGGGGAAAATGAAAAGACTTGCTGAAACTGCCCTTGTTTACGCGCGCTCGTATTGTTTCTGCTTGCTTACTGGTTGCGGGTTTGCCCAAGAGGTACTCGCATCCGCAAACCTGTTATCACTTTCCTTTGAAGACCTGATGCAGGTAAAAATCAGTTCCGTGTCCCGACGAGAGCAATCGGTTTCCGACGCAGCAGCGTCCATTTACGTTATCACTAACGAAGCGATCCGCAATGCCGGCGTCACCACCCTTCCAGAAGCGCTGCGGTTGGACCCGCGCTTGCAGATATCACGCATCACCGCCGATCAATACGCCGTAGGCGTGCGCGGCTTTACTACAGATACCAATAATAAAATGCTGGTATTGATCGACGGTCGCACTGTGTATACCTCCTTGTTCTCCGGGGTCTTCTGGGACCATCAAGATCTGATCCTGGAGGATATCGAGCGCATTGAAGTTATTGCGGGCCCAGGGGCCACTCTTTGGGGAACCAATGCGGTCAACGGGGTAATCAATATTATTACCCGCGATACGTCCAACACCCGCGGCTGGCTGGCAGCGGCGCATGGAGGGAATTTCGAACGCGGTGCCCGTATGCGCTATGGCGCTGCTATTGGAGAACATGGAGATCTGCGCGTTTACGGAAAATTTTTTGAAACGGATAGTCGGCGCCAAATCGGCGGCCGGGCAAAGGATGGGGCGGAGCGTGCGCAAATCGGCTTTCGCAGCGACTGGAAATCAGGCGCTGATCACATTACTGTTCAGGGCGATACCTACCGGGGGCGTGGTGATGATCGCGGCCCAATCTACCTTTCTTGGCGCGATGAAACCGTCGCGCTGGACGATATAGAACCCTCCGGCAGCAATTTATTAGCGCGTTGGCAGCGCAACTATGGAGACGGGGCAGACTTGCGCGTGCAAGCTTACTGGGACAGATTCAAACGCCGCGACGCTTTTTTATTTCAGCCAAAATCCGACACATTTGATCTAGAACTGCAACAAGCATTGCCAATGGGCAGACATCGTTTTATGTGGGGCGCGGGATACCGCCGCACGGAGGATGAAGTCGCCAATGGCATCGCTACCTATTTCATTCCCTCCAGCCGCTCGCTGGAATGGGGCAATATATTTTCCATGGCGGATTTTCATATTACAGCTGCATTCACGACTACCGTTGGCATGCGCCTTGAACACAATGAATTTACCGGGATGGAATATCTTCCTTCAATACGTGTGTCGTGGCGTCACTCGCCCGATGGTTTTATTTGGACTTCACTTTCTCGCGCTGTGCGCGCACCGGCGCGTTTTGATCGGGATGTGTTTCTAGGTTATAGCGCGGAGGGCCCTTGGATCGTCGCGGGAGGCCCCAATTTCGATTCGGAAGTTGCCAACGTTCTGGAGATCGGTTATCGAGGTCGGAGCTGGAACAGATTAACCTATTCATTTACTTCCTATTTCCATGACTGGGACAAACTGCGCAGCTCAAGCTCTGCACAACTGCCTCTTCAATTGGCAAATAATATCGAAGGTGAAGTGTATGGCGCCCACCTTTGGGCAAATCTGGAGATAACGAGCCGCTGGCAATTAAGCGCAGGTGGAGCCTATTTGCAAAAAGATTTGCGCCTAAAACCCGGCGCAACGGACTTGGGAGGCGTGACCAACGTTACACTTTCCAATGATGCTGAATATTATGGCCAAATCCGCTCCACCATCGACGTAACCAGCAACAGCACTGTGCAAATCTCGCTTTACCACGTCGCTCAACTGAAAAACCAAAGGGTGCCCGCGCACACCAACGTCAATTTTCACTACGCGTGGCAATTCCATCCCGACTTCACCGCCTCAGTCACCGCACAGAATTTGGCGGACCACGATTATTATGAATATGGAGAGCCTGCAGCCGGAGTTTTCTTTGACCGGTCAGCATGGCTAACATTGACATGGGAACCTTAAGGATACCGTCAGTCATGGCTATAGGCCGGCATCATGGCCTATATGGCCGCCTGTTCGCGTGTTTGTGCTTATTATTTTTAACGTGCGTATCTATTGCGGATAGCGTCGATAGTCAAAATTCGGAACAAGAAGTCAAAGCCGCCTTTATTCACCATTTTTGCGCTTACGTTACTTGGCCGCAACCTCCTCCTAAGGCTCGGTTTGTCGTCGGCATAGCCGCCAGCCGCAAGACCACCCGAACCCTTAAAAAAACACTGGAAGGAAAAACCAATAGCACCTGCAACTTCAGTGTTCGTTCCGTTCGCCCTGATGATGATTTGCAAAATATCAATATTCTCTACACCACTCAGGACGGGCATGTGTCTCTCGCAGATTTTCGTGCACTTGCCAGCAGTCCCGCGATTTTGACGATTTCCGAAGAGGGTCAGATACCAAACCACGGGGTGATCAATTTCGTCATCCGTGATGACTATGTGCGCTTCCAGATTTCCAAATCACGTGCTGACGAGATTGGACTCAAATTAAGTTCGCAGCTGCTCGAAGTAGCAGTGCAAGTGAATTAGGAACAAGCAGTGGCGAAGCAATCACTGAAACGAAAATTCCTGTTCGCGATACTGCTCACCACAGCGGTGGCGCTGCTCATCGCCTGCAGCGCCATGGTGGCATTCAACTTGAGAGACTATCGGGAAAGCGTAGCGCTGGACCTTTCGACGCAGGCGATTTTAATCGCCCGCGCGGTTACACCCGCCCTACAGTTCAACGATCCCATGTCCGCTAAAATGTACCTCGATCTTCTCCGTCATCAGCGGGATATTATCGAAGCGGCCATATACAACGAGCGCGGGCGGCTTTTTGCCGGTTATCAGAGAAATCAAGACACTTCAGATCCCCTGCCACAAACCCAATTAGCGCAGATGGAGGGCATTCGCGTAAAAGGCGATTCACTTATTCTCCACCAAAGAATTACACTCGATAATGAAATTTTAGGAACCGTATTCGTTCGCATTCAATATAACCTGATCAAAAATCTGCTCGGCAATCTCGCCATTGCAATTGGCTGTATCGCGCTCGCGGTTGCAGTTGCCTCCGCTGTATCCTTTTATCTGCAGAAGAATATTATCGGGCCTCTGCTGTCATTGAGCGCACTGACGCGCAAGCTAGCAGAGTCTCGCGATTACAGCTTGCGCGCAGAAAAAACCAGTGACGACGAAATCGGTTATCTGGTTGATGCTTTTAATGCAATGCTTGATGAAGTTGCCAGAAGCAAACACAATCTCGAAAAAATCAACGCAGAGTTACAGAAAGAAGTTGTCGAGCGTTTGGAAGCCGAGGACGCGCTACGTAAGTCGGAAGAAAATATCTTGAGTCTTAATGCTGAACTTGAAAAAAGGGTGCAGGAGCGCACGGTGCAATTGGAAATTGCCAACAATGAGCTGGAATCCTTTTCCTATTCGGTATCCCATGATTTGCGCGCGCCTTTGCGGGCGATTGACGGCTTCAGCCAAGCCTTAATTGAAGACTATCAGGAATCTCTCGATGCTACCGGCGCTGATTATTTACGCCGCGTACGCGCCGCTGCTCAGAAAATGGGTAACCTGATCGATGACATGCTAAAGCTGTCCAAGGTCAATCGGACCGAAATGAATTGCGCCGAGATCAATCTGTCCGAGATGGTGGAAACGATTCTTCAGGAATTGCAAGAGATTGAGCCCGAACGGCAAGTGGCCGTCAAAGTGACCTCGGGGCTCACGGCTTGGTGCGATGCGCATTTAATGAAAATCGCGTTGAGCAACCTTCTCAATAATGCGTGGAAATACACATCTAAAATCGAAAAGGCCTGCATCGAATTCGGCATGCGTCCTTTCGATGAGGAAATTGCATTTTTTGTGCAGGACAACGGCGCTGGCTTTGATATGGCCTACGCCAGCAAATTGTTCGGCGCTTTTCAACGCCTGCACACAGCGGCGGAATTTCCGGGAACGGGGGTTGGACTCGCGACAGTCAAACGTGTCATATCTCGACACGGTGGCCGCGTCGGCGCCAAATCGGAGATCAATAAAGGTGCCACCTTTTACTTTACTTTGCCGCAAAGCGAGCGGCCAATTCTTCGAATATCCAAACGAGATATCTTATGAACAGAAAACCCATACTTTTGGCAGAGGACAACCCCGACGACCAGCAGTTGGCATTGCGTGCTTTTCGGAAATCCAATCTCTCCAATGAAATTATCGTGGTAAAGGATGGTGTGGAAGCTCTGGACTATTTATTCGGCAGAGGTGAATTCGCCGGTGACGAACCGCCACCTCTGCCCGCCGTCGCCCTACTGGATTTAAAAATGCCGCGAAAAGACGGACTCGATGTATTGCAGGAAATCCGCGCCCATGAACGCACCCGTTTTTTGCCAGTTGTCCTTTTGACCTCATCCAAGGAAGAACAGGACATTATTGAAGGCTATCGTCATGGCGTAAACAGTTACGTGCGAAAGCCAGTGGATTTTGAAGAATTTCTCAAGGCCGTACAGAACCTGGGGCTTTACTGGTTGATCCTCAACGAAGTGCCGCAATCACAATCATAGGAAATATTATGGTTTCTCTGTTTAACCGCTCACGCAGCAGAAAACCGTCGCTCAAAGTTTTAATCGTCGAAGATAACGAGGATGACGCTTTGCTGTTGGTGCGCCAACTGGATCGAAATGGCTACTCGGTGCAACATCATCGTGTCGACACAACGATTGCGCTGGACAGCGCGCTGCAACAATCCTGGGACCTGGTGCTAGCCGATTATTCAATGCCAACCATGAGTGGGATGGAGGCGCTCGCGAAAGTTCGCTCTGTCAGCCGCGACCTGCCGTTTATTTTTGTTTCCGGCACTATCGGCGAGGAACGCGCAGTGGAGGCTATACGTAAAGGTGCGCAGGATTATGTCCTGAAAGATAAAATCGACCGCCTGCCCATTGTCGCGCGTCGCGAATTACAGGATGCAAGTGTACGCCAGCAGAGCCGCGATGCCGAGCAGCAGCTGAATTATCTGGCCCGTTATGACGGCCTTACCGGTTTACCCAACCGCTTTACTCTATTGGAGTATCTTAAAAACTGCATTGCGAACTGCAGCCCCGGGAAACGGATTATTCTGGTTCTGCATGTACACCTGGAGCGTTTCAAATCGCTACGGCATAGCCTCGGTCAAGAGGAACGCATTGCTTTGCTGCAGCAAGTCAGCAACCGCTTGCAGCAATTTATTCTCGACGAGGGCATGGTTGCGCGCATGGCGGATGATGAATTTGTAGCGGTGCATACCGGCTTTACAACAAAAGATATCCTGGAAAATATCGCCCGCAACCTCGCGGCAGAATTGACAAACCCTTGCATCATTGCCGGAACGCCTATGTATTGCTGCCCCCGCGTTGGTGCCTCTATCTATCCTGGAGGGGCTTTTGACGCGGCCGACGTGCTGCGCAAAGCCGAATTGGCAGCACACAGCCTTGACAACAGCAATGATAAAGTGCGCTTCTTTGAAGCTCATATGGCCAACCAATTAGAAGCGCGCAATGAGCAGCTGCGCAATTTGCGTGAAGCGCTGGAAAAAAAAGAGCTGTTGCTGCTCTTTCAGCCACAGATTCATACAGCGAGCGGTGCTATAGCAGCTTTGGAGGCAATTCCAGAATGGCACAGCCCGGATCACGGAATTATTCAGGCAGACACTTTTCTGCCTCTGGCTGAAGAAAGCGGCCTTATTTTCCTTGTGGGCGAATGGGTGTTAAGGCAGGCGTGTCAGCAAATCAAGCTGTGGGAATATTCCGGCGCATCCGCCGTCAGCATCGCGGTAAATATAGCCGCGCGACAACTCCACGAGGATAATCTGATAGAGCTGTTACAGCAGATGATGCGGGAATACGATGTAGCGCCATCGCGTTTGCGGCTTGAAATCACGGAGGCGGCGATTATGCGAAACAGTGAAAAAGCAAGTCAGGTGTTGCAAGACCTCAAACATATGGGCATTCAGGTGGCGATGGAAAACCTCGGAGATAATTATTCCAATCTTGCTTATTTGAAAAACTTTATTTCCGATTTCGTTACCATAGGTCCCAATTTTATTCAGGCTCTGGGTCAAACGCCGCCCAGCGATGAGGCAGTGGCGGGAATCATCTCAATGGCGCAAAAGCTGGCCATCCGCACTATTGCTAAAGGTGTTAGCACACCCGAGCAATACTTGTGGTTGAAACAGAAAGGTTGCGACTTCACGCAGGGGCCCTATACAGGACTCCCGACGGAAGCCGCTGTGATTCGCGGAAAACTATCAAACAAAAATAGCCAGAACTAAGTCAACTCCACTCGCAATTCGCCGCGATACATTTTCATCTGACAGTGGAACTCATAGGTGCCGGGTTTTAACGGCGGCAAATTTGCTGGCATTAATTTTCCCACCGGCAGATCAAAGCTCAATCCCAGCGTCGGAAAAACCACGGACTCAGCGCAGGGTGAAGGATCCTTACGCAGAAACTGTACCGTCAAAGCGCGGTCAGCCGGCACTTGGATATGCGCGGGCTGATAAACACCGCTCTCCGCAGTAATAACCACCGGCTTTTCCCGCCCCGCCACTACGCCGGCCGGCTTATACAACCAAAACCACCACACAATTCCTGCAATCAAAAGCAAGCCGATTATATTGATTAATAAAATCATACGCGGTTTTCCTTATGAGATCCGGTGTTCGAAATTTTCAGCAGGCGCAACCGGTTTGCGTTAGTGACTACCGTGACCGATGAAAATGCCATGGCGGCACCAGCGATAATCGGATTGAGCAGCAGACCAAAAGCCGGATATAAAATCCCCGCCGCTATGGGAATTCCGGCTGCGTTATAAATAAACGCGCCCAATAAATTTTGTTTGATATTTCGCAGTGTCGCCTTGCTGACGGCAATGGCATCGGCAAGGCCGTGGAGAGAACCCCGCATCAAGGTGATACCAGCGCTTTCAATCGCCACATCCGTACCTGTGCCTATGGCAAATCCCACATCCGCCAGTGCCAAGGCCGGCGCATCGTTAATCCCGTCGCCGGTCATCCCCACGACTTCACCGCTTTTTTGCAGTGTCAATACTTGCTCCGCTTTGGTTTCGGGTTGCACTTCCGCAATAAATTCCGTCACGCCCACTTGGCGAGCTACAGCTTCGGCAGTTGCACGGTTATCGCCAGTCAGCATGACCACACGAATACCGAGATTTTGCAGGCGTTTTATCGCAGCGGCGGAATCGGGTTTTAGCGGATCCGCCACCGCGATCAACCCGGCAAATTGCCCATCCACAGCGACATACATTGGCGTTTTGGCATCGGCGGCAATTCGCTGCGCACGGGCGATCCAATCGGCAACCTCAATTTTTTGCTCCCGCATCAGCTTTTCATTGCCCAGCAAAATCTCACGACCGTCTACTTTTCCGCGCACTCCATGGCCCGACAACGCAGCAAAGTCACTTGGGTTGCTCAAATTAATATTGCGTGACTTCGCAGACTCGACAATCGCCTGCGCCAGTGGATGCTCGGAGCCCTGTTCCAAACTTGCCGCCAAACGCAATAATTCCGTTTCATTTACCGCATTGGCAGGTAGCAGATCCGTAATCTTAGGTGCCCCCTCGGTAATAGTTCCGGTTTTATCCAGAACCATGGTGGTGATACGCGATGCAGTTTGCAGAGCTTCGCCATTGCGAATCAGCACCCCCGCTTCCGCCGCTTTACCCACACCCACCATCACCGACATAGGGGTGGCGAGGCCGAGGGCACAAGGACAGGCAATAATTAACACCGTGGTGGCCGAAACTATCGCGTAAACCAGCGCAGGACTCGGACCGAAGTTAATCCAAGCCAGCGCACTGACCACGGCAATAATCATTACCGCGGGGACAAAATACGCCGAAATGACATCCGCCAACCGCCCAATGGGTGGTTTGGAGTTTTGCGCGCGCTTTACCATTTCAATAATTCGGGCTAATGCGGTGTCGCGGCCGACGCGCGTTGCAGAAAAAATCAGCGATCCGCTTTTATTTAATGTGCCAGCGGAAACTGTATCGCCTATTTGTTTTAGCACCGGCACCGGCTCTCCGGTGAGCATGGACTCGTCGACGGATGACCTCCCTTCCACCACCTCACCGTCCACCGCGATGCGCTCGCCGGGCCGCACCCGAACCTTGTCATTGCGCAGTACCCGCTCGATGCGAACATCCAGCTCCTGGCCGTCTCGTAGCACCCGCGCCGTTTTCGCCTGCAGGCCGATCAGGCGTTTTATGGCGGCGGAGGCGCGCCCCCGCGCGCGGACTTCCAACGCAAGGCCGAGATTAATCAGGCCGATAATCATGGCGGTCGCTTCAAAATAAACGTGGCGGGCCATTTCTGGTACCAGCTGTGGCACCAACACTATGACCATGGAATAAAACCACGCGGTTCCGGTACCGAGGGCAATCAAGGTATCCATATTGGCGGTGTGATTGCGCACGCTTCGCCAGCCGCCGACAAAAAAATGCCGCCCCGAGAGCACCATGACACCGAAGGTGAGCAGCCCAACCAGCAACCATCCCCAGCGCGCAGCCTCCGAATGTATCGCCATATCGCCACCGGCGATTCCGTAAAGCATTAGCGGTACACCCAATCCCAGTGCTATCCAGGTATCGCGCAACAGGCGGCGGTAATAAAGATCATCGGCTTTTTCTTTGTCATTCAATAATTCGGTTTCCGCGCCAACAGCAGGGGTAGCACTATAGCCGGCGTTTTCCACGGCCTTGACGAGAGCTTCCACGGGCGCAGAGCCGGTTACCGCAACGGTCCGCAGAGGAAAATTCATCTGTGCATCCGCGACGCCCTGGACACCTTTGAGCGCTGTTTCAATTTTTCGCACGCAGCTCGCGCAGCTCGCTCCATCAATCAGTAATTCCTGAGTGGCGTTTGGCTGGGCGG
>JBQGED010000276.1:0-4579 GCA_052039425.1 Sphingobacterium griseoflavum
CCGGGTAGGTGATGATCAGGCGAATTTTTTTCGCCGGGTCGATGATAAACAGCGAGCGCACCGTCAGTGTGGCATTGGCGTTCGGGTGGATCATATCGTACAGCTCGGAAACCTTGCGGTCGGCGTCGGCAATGATGGGGAAATTGACGCGAGCATCCTGTGTCTCCTCAATATCGCCAATCCAGCGATGGTGTGAATCCACGGGATCAACGGACAGGGCAATCGCTTTGGTATTGCGCTTGGCAAACTCATCTTTCAACTTGGCGGTCAGCCCCAACTCCGTGGTGCAAACCGGGGTGAAGTCCGCAGGGTGAGAAAACAAAACCCCCCAGGAATCCCCTAGCCATTGATGAAAGTGAATCGTGCCTTCAGTAGAGGTCTGTACAAAATCGGGAGCGGTGTCACCTAAACGTAAACTCATTGTGTATACCTTCTTTATATGCGTAAAAGACAGTTATGCGTAAAACAAAACGTCGCGTGAAGTCGATGACGCAATCGACCTGTGAAAAGGGAGAATTCGCGCCGTGCCCTGAACATCGCCGCGCTGAGCAAGAGTGTCGCCAACGGATTCCACCACACCGCGAATCCAAGGCCAGGGGCCAAAGCCGGAATCCACGTTGATATGACCGACCGCCCCCGCATCGTGAAAAATCAAATTCCAGCGGCGCGCCCAGGCATAGGCATGCTGCAGCTTCATCCAGGGATCGTTCTGGCTGCCAACCAAAATGCCGGGCACGTTCAACGGCCCATCCGGCAGATACTGGGCAATGCTGGGCAGCGAGAGATCGTCGCGCACACCGAAGGGAGCGAAGCGCTCCGGTTGCGCCGGAGCGACGAATACCGCAGCCAAATCCAGGTTCGGCCGGTTTGCGATGGCCAGGGCACTGGCGAGGCAGCCAAAACTGTGGGCAACGATCACCGTCGGCGCAGTGTCTTCATCCAACGCGCGAGTGATCGCCTTGGCCCACGCTTTAACGACCGGCATTTCCCAATCGATCCGCTCTACCCTTTTAGCGTTCGGCAATTGCTTCTGCAGCCAGGTCTGCCAATGCGCCTCACCGCTGCCATGAAAGCCGGGAACCACCAGAACTCTGTAACTCATAACGATCTCCCACTATCGGAGTAAAAATGCCTCAGGCCGGAGCAAAGCTGGCCAGCGCAACTTCCGTGGATTTGAACAACGCGATGACGGTGCTGCCGGGCTTCAATCCGAGTTCATCGACCGATGTGGTTGAAACGATGGATGTGATGCGAGCCTGGTGGCCGATATCCACCTCGACTTCGGATACCACGTCGCCACGCTTGATGTGCTTAACGATGCCTTGAAATTGATTACGGGCATTAATTGCCTTGATGGTCACGTCTGCCTCCAGATGAGATAGGGTTTGGAATGGCTGCCAATCTACCAACGGAGACGTGATTGCTGAACGAAGAAAAACTGGAAAGCTTATGAAGAAATTTGAAAGAAAATGGTGTCCGGTCTGAAGCGCGCCACTGGAGAGTTCGACGAAACTCCCTAGCCTAGGGACGCGCCATCTTAATATCCGACCCCGGCTGCGCCATTTCCGTGAAGAAAAGCCGTGACTCATCGGGCGAAAGCGTCATCCCCCAGCCGCGAAAATCGAGGGTCAGTGTGGTGAGCGTTTTTATATTCCCATCGGCGTAATTAAAAAACGCAAGTTCTGGTAGTACCTGTAAATCTCGCGGACGCAGGATAAAGTAGATTCCGTCACTTGCAGGTGCCCAGTTGTAAATGTCGTTTTCCGTTATTCCGGATATTAATAATTCATTTGTACCCTGCTCTGCCGCTTCTAAACATGCTGTTTTTCGGCAGCGCCAAATATTGTCGTTGGCGGCGTATAACAGCCAATCGCCGTCGAGGGATTCCTGCGGGTTGCGGCCGTCTTTGGCGGTTACGGTGCGAATTTCTTCGCTGCCCACACGCCACGCATAAAGTTGCCAGGTGCCATCGCGGTTGGATTCGAAATAAATCCATTTGCCGTCTCTCGACCAAGCAGGCGTACGGTTGTCGAAATCGCCCAGTGATAAAAGACGTGGAATGGAGCTGCCGTTATCGAGCAGGTAGAGTTGTGTCCTTCCCTCGGGACTGGCGTCGAATACGACTTGGCGGCCGTCTGGAGACCAAGTGGGATTATCAATAAAAGCGCCGTCGAGGTTCGCCCATTCGTAAGCGCCTTCGCTATCCAATTCACTGCGCCAGATGCCAAATGGACCGCCGCGATTGGAAGCGAATACCAGGGATTTTCCGTCGGGAGAAATGCTCGGGTTGGAATCCCAGCGCAGGGAGAGTTTCAGCGGTTGAACCTGCGGGTTTGCCAAATCGACCGATACCAGTTTGGCGGTGTGTTTCCAGTCTTCAAATACCAGTGCGTCCACGCCTATGGAAGTGACCGGACGTTGCACCGATTCCCAGCCGAGTGACACAGATTGGGGCTCGCCGCCATTTTTTTCGATAGACCAAAGTCGATAGATGCCGGTGCGAGTGGAAGTAAATAAAAGATGGTTGCCGTCGGGTGACCAGGCGACGCCGTTGATTTTGCGGTTGTCGTGGGTCAGGCGTGTAAGGGATTTGTCGGCGAGATTCAGCTTGTAGATGTCTTTGGTGACTTCGTCGCTGCCGCGTACGAATATCACGGATTTGCCGTCCGGAGCGAATAGCGGGTCTATATCGCCCAATGTTCCCAAGGTTGGATTGGTAAGCTGAACGCGTTCGCCATTCTTGATAGACAAGAGCCAAAGCTGGTGCGCGCCGCTGGACGAGCTGCGTTTGGCATAGACCAGCCGCTGACCGTCGCTCGCAATACTCAAGCCTCGGATACCAAAGGCTTGATCGTCTTCATAAACCGTTTGACGTGCTCCGCCCAGAGGCGAGACGCGCAAAAATCGCAATTGGGATTCCATCAAACTTGCATAAACAATCCCCTGCCCGTCCGGGATCCAGCGCGGGCTGCTGACCTTCCCTTCGTTTTGCGACAACTGCAGCGTCTGTTCGCCGCGCAGCATTTTAATGAAAACTTCCGGCCCGTCGGCGATATAGGCGACGCGGGTGCCATCGGGCGATAGCGCCGCGTCATATTCATGGCCGGGAAAGTTGGTGGCGGGATAGACCTGATAGTGATCGATGGAAAATGGTTTGGGTTTGTTAAACAAATCGCTGCTGAACAGAACGCCTAGCACCAACAGACAAACACCAAGCGCTCCCGCGATCAGCCAGCGCCGGTTAAATGCTTGTGCGGAAATCGGCGGAGTGGCTACGTCCGCAGGGAGTTCTTCCCGAGCGTCAATTTGAAGTTCAGGAGTTTTGCCGGGTTTGGGCTTGTCGGATACCAGGGTTGCGCTGGCAACCGGCTTGATAGGAGCAACCAGCCGATAGCCAGTTTTACGTATGGTTTCGATATAGGCCGGTTTTTGGGTGCTATCGCCAAAGATTTTGCGCAGCTCGGAAATCGCGCGGTTGAGCAGGTAGTCGTCCCCAGTCTGCCCCCAAACAGATTGGAGTATCTGGTCGCGATAGACGACGTGACCCGGCCGGGCGTACAGAAGCAGCAGAACCTTCATGACCTTGGGTTCTATTTGATGGTGGGTGCCTTGTACTTCGATGCGGTTGAGCGACGGGGTGATGAGCGCCTCGCCCAAATAAAAGGCGTCCGCGGTTTTGAAGCGGTGATCGGCATCCGCGTTGATTGGCAGGTCTTTTGGCAGTGTCAATGAAGGTCCCCTCTTACTGGCCACTGATCTTAACAACTAACTTTGATAGAGAAATATAAGAACTTGTTATTACTCGATTTTTTTAAACCTAGAAATGACTTTAGGAAAACTATAGAAAACCTATAGATTCCCTCCATCCACTCTTTCGGCATAGCCCGCTTTAATCACGGCAAACCTGCTAATAAAGGAGCCGTGTATGAAACTGTCGGGTCGAATTGCTTGCTTCAATACCCTTCTGACAACCCTACTTTTGATGCTGTCGCCCAGTCTCCGGGCCGAGGAGCCGGATGGCAAGCGCCTGTATGAGCAAAACTGCGCAAGCTGCCACGGCTTGCAGTTTCAGGGCTCGGGCCTGGGACCGGCGCTCTCCCCTGGCAGTTATATGTACGGCGGTCAGGAATGGGATGTTTTCCGTATCGCCAAAAACGGCATCACTTCCAAAGGCATGCCAGCCTTCGGCAGCACCCTGAACGAGGCCGAGTTGAACGCGATCGCCAAATATGTGCCCACCCGCAAACCCGCAGAAGAACAGCCGGCGGAAGAATCGACTCCAGAGCCACCCAAGTTTGATCTAGCTCCTGGCAAAGTCTCCACGCTTGATTATGAAGTGAATCTGGAGGTGGTGACCGATCGCCTGGACACTCCCTGGGCAATCGCCTTCCCAGATGCCAACACGGTATTAGTCACCGAGCGCGTCGGCCGGTTGCGTGTGATCAAAAACGGCAAGTTGGATGACAAGCCCATCGCCGGCACACCGGAGGTTTTTGTCCACTCACATCAGTGGAACCAGGGTGGCTTGCTGGATATCGCCTTGGATCCGGACTACACCAAAAACGGTTGGATCTATCTC
>JBQGED010000277.1:0-5506 GCA_052039425.1 Sphingobacterium griseoflavum
TAGTCGTAGCGGAAATAAAAGACGGCACCACGTCGATTATTTTTGCCCAGCCTGTGTTTTTGCAAATGACCGAGTATTCCTTTGCAGAAATTTCCGGGCGCGAATGTGCCGTTCCGTTACAGGCCAGTCCGGATGCTGATGCGCAGCAGTTTTTTGTGGATGCATTGCAGCATGCCCGCGACAGTGAAATCAAAATTCGTCTGCAAACAAAAACCGGCAAGCGCATATGGACAGCCCTGCGTATTGTGTTTTTCCAAGACACACAAAACCACTATGCCATGTGCTTTTATAAGGATGTGACCCAGGAGGAATACCTCAAAAGTGTGCTGGACAAAGTCAATGTCCTGTACCGCGAAATGAGCAAACGCCTCGAATATACCAACGAAACTGATCACCTCACCCGACTGAAAAATCGCGGCCATTTGTGCACCCGCGGCGAATTTATGTTGGGCGCGGCAAAACGGGAAAAATTGCGTTTGCACGCTATTTTGGTGGACGTGGACAGTTTTCGCGTGCTCAACACCATCGGTGGCCAGAGCCTTGGCGATGAATGCCTGATTCGTGTGGCGGATGTAATCCGCAATTATTTTTGCCGTGCCACTGATATCGCCATTCGCATGGGTGATGATGAATTTGCCATTATCTGCATCGAAGATGACGATCAGCGGGTTTACGAGCGGGCGCACCTGCTAAAGCGCGACGTCCGCGCGCAGCAGGTAAAGGATTTTTCCGGCGGTTTGCATAATATTTCCGTGAGCATTGGAATTTATTCAGTCACCCCAGAAAAACAAACCACTATCGAAGATATGATGCAGAAAGCCGGCGAATTGGTTTTCAGTATGCGCAATAACAGCGACCAGATCATCCATACCCAGTCAGGCGAAGGCACCCGCTCGCTGCGTCACTAAAGCGAATTTAATAATGTCCAACATTTGCCATTGCGGCAGTCGCAAGGCTTTTGCAGACTGCTGCTCTCCTCTGCTTCGCGGCGACCAGTTTGCGGCTACACCGGAGGCGCTGATGCGAAGTCGCTACAGTGCTTTTTGTGAAGGCGACGTGGAATATCTGCTGCAAACGCATTTAGAGATTACGCCGTCACCGGACGCGGAAAAGCAAATCCGCGCGACCATCGCCAACACCCAATGGCTGAATCTCAATGTGCTCAATGCAAGCGAATCCGGTGATGCGGGAGTGGTGGAATTTATTGCGTTTTATCGCGATGGCCGTGGCGCTGGGCAATTACACGAACGTTCGAATTTTATCCGCAAAAATGATCGCTGGTTTTATGTAGCCGGTGTGCATTTACCGCCCATCAAACTTCAGCGCAACGATCCCTGCTGGTGTGGCAGCGGCAAGAAATTTAAGAAGTGTTGTGGCCAATGAAAACCCGCCGCGAAAGCGGCGGGTCCGGTGCATTAGTTTTGCGCTAATTTGCTCAGCTGAGCCTTGGCTGCTTCGGCAACTTCACCGGTGCCCTGCGCGGCAAATTCAAAATAAGAACGCGCACTGTTGCGATCGCCAGAGGCTAAGGAAAGCTCGCCCAAATGATAAGCGCCGAGAGGCGTAGCCAGCAGTTTCATGCTCGACTGCAGCGACGCGTTGGCTGCCGCGCTCTGCCCGGCTTTTTTCTGCAAAATGCCAGCGCCGAGAAATCCGAGATAGTATTCCGGATTCAGTTTGGACGCTTGCTGGAATGCCTGCAGCGCAGCGGCATCATCCTTTTGCGCCATTTTCAGCTGGCCTTTGGTGATAAAAAACAGACTTTCTTTTGGCTGCTGTTGAATGGCTTTGTCGATAAAACTCGATGCCGCAGCGAAATCATTTTTCTGCGCCGCCGCCAGTGCCTGGTCGTGAGCTTTATACGCCGCCTCATCGCGGGTCAGCTGGCGAATAGCCGCCTGGTAAGCCGACTTGTTGCGCGTGCCACCGGAGTGGGCAGCGGCCAGTTCACGGTTGCGGTCCACGCGCTCTTGCGACGGCGGGTGGCTGGCAAACAGATTTTCCATAAATCCGCGCTGCTGCCCTTCGGACAGTTTCACAAAGGTTTCCTGCAGCTCCACAGCACCGCGGGCGTCATAGCCGGCCTTCACCATGTATTGCACACCGAATTTATCGGCTTCCAATTCCTGATCGCGGCCGTAGTGCGCCTGGTAGGCATTGGCGCCAACACCGGCTCCTGCCATGATCCAGTCGCCATAATCAGTACCTTGGGCTGCGACGCCGGCAGCCATCAAACCGACATTGAGCAGAGTGGCGCGTGTCATCTGACGTGCGGAGTGCCGAGCGGCGGCGTGGACGATTTCGTGTCCGAGCACGGCGGCCAGTTGCGCTTCGTCTTGCAGCAGAGTCAGCAGACCTCGGTTGATGGCGATCTTGCCGCCTGGCAGTGCCCAGGCATTGGGGACACTGTTATTGAGCACCACAAATTCATAAGGGAGATCCGCACGGTCGCTAACTCTAGCGAGCTTTTGCCCAACGCCTTTCACGTAGAGTGTCAGCTCCGGGTCCACCGTATAGCGGCCGCCCTGCTGCTGCTGATAATCACCGTAGAGTTGTGCCCCCTGGGCAACCTCTTGCTCGGCACTCATCAGAGAAAGTTCTTTTTTGCCTGTCACCGGATTGACCGCGCAGGCCGTCATCACCGCCATAAGACCCACGAGAAAACAGCGCGAGATTGAATTCATGTTGACTCCTTAATGAGCGTCACTGTGAAGCAACTGGGATAATCATCGGTTGCCGTTATAATGCGCGGCCATTTTAACCAGGAAACGCCGTCATTATGCAGACCGCACAAGTTATCGAATTGTTCGCGGGCCGGGATCCTCAAGGAAAGCCCGTGGTGGAGAGGCTTCCCGTGGAAATCAATGAGCAGAATGAGTGTCGCCTCGTTCAGTCTCCCGCCTTTGTTAAAGGTCTGGCGCGCGGGGATTTGATCAAAGTGAACCGGGAAAGCGGCCAGTTTGAGCTGCGCCAGCACAGCGGCAACCTCTGTATCCGGGTATTTTCCCGAGGCGATATACGCGCCCTCGACGATGCCATCACGCAGGAATTGGAAAAACTCGGCGGCCAACTGGATCTGGAAAACCCGCGAGTCTTGGTTTACAGCATTCACGTTAGCTGCGGCTTCAACGCCATAGAAGCGGTATTGAATGCTTGCATGACGCCGGACAGCGCGTGGTTTTACGGCAATGTTTACGATCCCGAAGATGGCGTGACCCCGCTCAATTGGTGGCAAGCGATCCTGGCACCGGAATAATCTTCAAGCAAATTCCGTCGCGCGAGCGCACCCGCGGATGACGACCTATAGTAAATGGATCTGAAGGCTCCACTGCGGCCTTCGCACATTTCACACGTTATCCGGCGGGACATGCGATAGGGTAAAGCCGGGGGAGATGCTGATGTCCTTGAAGGTCTTGGTGGTGGACGATGCCGTATTCGTCCGCGACATGGTCAAACGCACCGTGCGGCAACTGGCACCCACCGCAGAATTGCTGGAAGCGCCGGATGGCGCCCGCGCCATGGGATTGGTCAAAAGCAAAGGCGCCGACCTGATTTTGTCCGACTGGGAAATGCCCGAAATGTCCGGCGAAGAATTGCTGCTTTGGGTGCGTGCGCAGCCGCGCTACAGCGATACGCCTTTTGTCATGATCACCAGCCGCGGCGACCGCAATCACGTGATGGCGGCAGTTGAGGCGGGCGTAAGCGATTATTTGTCCAAGCCTTTCACTGCCGAGGAACTCACCCGCAAGATCGGCAAGCAACTCAAACGTCTGGGTTACAAAACCAATAGCGCCTCCCCCAGCAACCGGGGGATGGCGTTTTCCTCTGTGGATGTGCTGACGGGCGGACGCTCCGCTACGCCATCCCAACCGGCATCGACTGCCAACGACAAGACCGAAAAATTCAAAGGAAAAGTGCAACTGCGTTTCCCGCATGTCTCATGCGATTACGAGTTATTGGAAACCTCGCAGCAGGCCCTTTGCGGTCTCATGCAGCGGCCACAGATTTTGCCCACGGTGTTCGATCAGGCGGCGGTGGATATAACAGGGGCCGACGGTCAAGCGTTGGCGCGGGTCAATGGCTACATCCACAGCATCAGCGCCTGCGAACCCTCTCCAAGCGCGGAACGGGTGCGCGTGATTATCCGCTTCGTCGACCAGGATCCGGCGAAACAGGCCGTGCTCGCCGACCTGTTCAACCGTTAAAGATTTTATTCGGCGGACTTTTATTCAGCAGATTTTGCTTCGCCGCGAAAATCACCAGCCCACACAAACGCCACCCGCTCAGGGGAAATATGACGGCGCATAGCCGCGAGAATCTGCTCCGGCGTCAGCGCTTGGATCTGCTGTTCGCGGCGAATACGCCACTCCATTTTGCGCTGCAATTCCAGATCAGTGACGAGCAGATCGGCGAGGCTGCTGATCTCGGTGCGGTCGACCCGCGCCTGCTGTAAAAGACCCGATTTGGCTGCAGCCACTTCTTCGGCGCTAAAACCTTTTTCCAGAACTTTCGCCAGCTCCTCGCGCACGCCCTTTTCCACAGCGGTGCGGTTTTGTGGAGCGAAGATGGCGTAGGTGCTGAACTGGCCATTGTCGGTCCAGTCGGACATGCTCAGCCAGGCCCCGGCGCTGTAAGAGAGCCCCTCTTTTTGGCGCAACCGGGTAACCAGGCGGCTGTTAAGGAAACCGCCGCCGAACAAATGGGTACCCAACTCCAGCGCCGCAGCGTCCGCGTGGTTTTCACCGACCGGTACCGGCAACAACGCCATCAGCGCTGCGTTTTCCTTGTCCGGTGTTATCCGGGTGAGATTGATGGGCTCTATCTCGCGATAGGGCTGAATAATGCGCTCATAGGTTTCAGCGCTGCGCCAGGTGGCAAAACTTTCCGCCAGTTTGTCCAGGGTGACCTTTTCATCCAGATCCCCCACTACCGCAATCTGCATATTGGCGGCGCCAAAGAACTGCT
The DNA here is from genome assembly GCA_052039425.1 of Sphingobacterium griseoflavum. Classification (GTDB taxonomy): domain Bacteria; phylum Pseudomonadota; class Gammaproteobacteria; order Pseudomonadales; family Cellvibrionaceae; genus UBA5868. The sequence continues at coordinate 4,966 of JBQGED010000277.1, forward strand.
GATGGAAACGCTTGAGGTCTTCTGCGGTGACCGCGCGCAGATCGGCGATCTCCTCATCAAGAGTGGGCGCGTAGTAGGGATGACCTGGAGGCCAGGGGCTGTAGAAACGCCGGGTCTCGCGGTTGACTATGGCTTGAGGGTCCTGACGCGACGCCTCGAGATTGGCGATGGCGCTGGTCTTCAGCCGCTCCAATTCGTCGGCATCTAATGCCGGGTTGCGCAGCACTTCAGCCACGACCTCGATCACCGCAGGCAGATTTTCTCTGGTGGTCACCAGGGAGGCGTAGGCGCCGCTTATACCGCCGCCGATCCTCGCGTTGGTATGCAGCTCATCAAAGCGATCCTGCAATTCCTGGCGGCTGAACTTCGCACTGCCGCGCATCAGCATCGCGCCCACCAAATCCGCAACCGAGCGTTGCTGGCGCAGGCTCTTCTCACTGCCGAACTGCATTTCAAGCTGCAACACCACTTCTTCACCGCGGGTTTTGCGCGACAGAAAAGCCACCTTGCCGCCATCTTTTAAGCTGTGGAATTTGGACAG
>JBQGED010000278.1:0-20501 GCA_052039425.1 Sphingobacterium griseoflavum
CGTCCGGCACGCTTGGCGTTGTAAAGGCCGCGATCGGCGGTGTCGATCCACATGGTGGGGTCGCTGATCTTGGGGGTGAGTTCGGCGATGCCGAGGCTGATGGTGTAGTTGATGATGTGCTGCTCATAAGGCACAGATGACGCCTCGATTCTGGTGCGCAAACGCTCCGCCACCACTTGGGCGCCGGCTGCATCCGTATCCGCCAGAATTACCGCAAATTCTTCGCCGCCGTAGCGGCCTGCCACATCGCTCTCCCGCAATCCTTCTTTGAGTATCGTCGAGGTGCGGCGGATCACTTCGTCGCCGGCGGTGTGGCCGTAGCTGTCATTGATGTCCTTGAAGTGATCAATATCCAGCATGATCAGCGAGCAGGCGTGGTGATAACGCTGGAACCGCTTGAATTCGAAGCGCAGGGATTGCTCCCAGGTTTTGCGGTTGAGCAAGCCAGTGAGACCGTCCGTACGGCTGATGTGGCGCAGCTGCGCATTGGCTTGTTGCAGCTGCAGGCGGTTGATGGCCACTTCCGTGACGTCGTAGATAATCAAACAGATATGGTTGACCTGACCGGTGGCATCGGTCAGCGGCAGCATGGTGCAGTTCTGATACATGTGTTCAGCGGCACCGGTCACCGGGCGATAATTCTTGAAACGGAACAAATAGGGGCGCTGTTCCCAGGTGGTAAAGGCGGCATTGTGCAATACCGTCACCGCCTGCAGTTTGCGCCGGAACCAGGCTTCCGGCAGTTCCGGGAAGAGATCGAAGATGCACACATCGAGGACTTCGGCGGAGGAGCGGGCGCTGTGGTTTTGCATAAAGCCGTTCCACAGTTTGACGTGCAGCTCCAAATCGAGCACCACCAGGCCGACGTCTATGTTGTGCAGCACGTCCATCAACCAGTGGAACTCGTTGAGAAAGTCTTTGGAACTTGAAGTCATGCTCACGTCAGCAGGTAGTCGAGTTTTTTGCACAAGAGGTCAATCGAGTCTTCCGTAAGAATCAACAGAAGGTCGCAATTGACGTTGTATCCCTCCAATTTATAGTTGATTTCCGTAACTAACGCTTGCTGCCAGGTGGCCGCTTTTGGGTTGAACAGCTCATCCAGACGCTGATGTTGGCCCAGCACCATGGGTGGGCCGAAGCTGAAGGTCATGTCAATCTGTTCGGCAATGCCGCGCAGGCAGGCGCCAAACAGCACATTGGTGGTGTCCATCAGCAATTCGCGCTCGGCGTCGTGATCCAGGTAGCCCTCGTATTTGAGCAGGCGGGCGAGGTCGGTGAAGCTGGTGTCGTTGAATAGAAGAATCGCTTCACCCGCAATGCCGCCGCCGATAAAACCCTGGCAGACCCCGGAAACCGAGGCGGAATTGTCGATGGAATGCAGCGCCATGGCGATGTCTGCCGGGGAGAGTATTTCGATATGTGGGATGGAGAGCACCACGAAGGTATCGAGCAGGCGCGCCAAGCGGTCAGCAGCCTGGCCCATGGCCACGTTGGTTACTTCCTGCAGGCGGTCCCGATAGTCTTCACTCAGATGTACGGTGGCGCTCATGCATCGGCCCGTGGGGGAATTCATAGGTGTGTAATATCTATTCTAGTCGCCGGGCGCTAGAATGCCGGCCGAAATTCAAATTTGTTGTCCTGCCAATGCAAAGACAACACACAGATTTCCGGGCCGCTCCATGACGCTTAACTTCACCCTCATCCCGGTTACCCACTATCAACAAAACTGCTCCCTGATCTGGTGTGCCACTACCAACAAAGCTGCCGTGGTGGACCCGGGCGGCGATGTGCCGCTGCTGTTGCGGCGTATCGCCGAGCAGGAAGTGACGGTGGAGCAGGTACTGCTGACCCACGGCCATATGGACCACGCTGGCGGTGCCCGTCAATTGGCGGATGAATTGCAGGTGCCCATCGTCGGGCCACATCCGGATGAGGCTTTTTGGCTCGATATGCTGCCGGACCAGGCGCGCATGATGGGCTTTACGCCGGTGCCGCCGCTACGACCGGACCGATGGCTGGCAGAGGGTGAGACGGTGGCGGTGGGCAAACAGACCCTCGAAGTATTGCATTGCCCTGGTCATACACCCGGCCATATCGTGTTCTTCCACCGCGCCAGCGCCACCGCCTGGGTGGGGGATGTGCTGTTTGCCGGTTCTATAGGACGTACGGATTTCCCCCGCGGCGACTACGCCACACTGGTGCAGTCGATCCGCGGCAAGCTCTGGCCCTTAGGCGACCAGGTGCGCTTTATTCCCGGACATGGTCCCATGTCCACCTTTGGCAAAGAGCGGCGCGACAACGCGTTCGTTGCCGACAAACGTTTCGGTTAGGGGGCAGATTTTATGAGCGAAGGTCTGGGCGACGATTTCGATCAAAACTACGCATTGTTTATCGAAGAGGCGATGGCCACTGGCTGTGTCTGGGGGTTGGAGAGCGAGGAGGGTTTTGCCGTGTGCGCCTCGGTGGTCAACGAGGAGCAGGACGTTATGCCGCTCTGGTCCCAGCCGGAATATGCCCAGGCGCATGTCGGTGGTGAGTGGAAAGACTATCAGGTGGTGCCAATCGCCCTGGAAGAATTGCTCGACGATTGGCTGCCCGGCATGCATGAAGACTTGGCCCTGGTGGGCCCTAACTGGAACGCCGAGCTGCAGGGTGACGAGATCGAGCCGCTGGATTTGCTCGAGGACTTTGAAGAGAACCTCTAAGCCTCAGGAAGAGGGTGACGCGGCCGCGCCAGTAGTGGCTGGTGCAGGTGATGCAGCGGGAATGTCGAGCACCCGGTGCAGAGCCGAGGTGATATCGCTGATGCTTTCCTGCGGATCGCGCACATAGCGAATCCGCCGTTCCGGATCTACCACCACTATGCCGGGCGTGATACGAATTTCGTAGCGCTGCGCCACATTTTCCGCCTGCAGCAGCACAGGCAAATTCACCCCAGTGCGGCGCAAAAACGCCATAGGGTCGTCGTCTTCCCATACGTTCATCAAATAAAAAGTGATCGGGCGGTCGCCTTTATTGGCATCCAGCTCCGTGAGCACCGGCAGCAGGCTTTTACAGTTCTTGCACCAGCTTGCCCAAAAGAACATCACCGTGGTTTTTCCGGCCTCCGCCTCTTCATAGAGCGAAACCGGTTTGCCGGAGGTATCCGGCAGTATCCAGTTGGGCGCTAGCTCGCCCACGCCATCTCCCGCCATGGCTGAAACGGCCAATACACTGCACAGTGAGACAAAGAGCAGACCTATCACTCTTTTTCGCATGGAATAAATCACCTTGCCTTGCGGATCAGCGACTGGCGCTGCTGCATTAGTACAGCTTTGCGCCGACCGGGAAAACTCGCCGAAAAAACGAAACTGTCCTTTTGATGAAGAACCCCCGCACGGGTTCACTGATAAACCGCATTCTTTTGTTATTCGTGAAAAACTGTGAGTTTGCCGGCGTGTCTAGCGCGGAGTGTCCATGTCACGACCAAAAAAATGCCGGTGTAACACGTTCATCATGTTGTGCCCGATGAAATGCTCCAACTCCCCGAGAACGTCGAACTCCGGCGTCAGCGTTTCGTGCCGGTGAAGCAGTTCAGTGCCGTTGGAGCAGATGACCTCGCACGCTAGAACATACGTTGGTTGACCGCCGTGGCGGAGCCGGGGATGGCGCCGCAATACGACGAAATTGTAGCCCTGATGCAGGAGCCGGGCGAGTTGTGGGTAAGACTGGTTGTCCTCATTGGAAAAGGCATATTCGCTGTCCCTGTACACCCTGCCACTGCGGATGTAGCTGGTCATAAACGCCCCCGTTTAATGGCCCTTAAGCAATCGATCGGAACCCTGCTGCAGGCGGGTGCAGCGGGAAGTCAGCTGGTTTTGTTTTGTAACGGTTCGCTATATCTGGCGCCGAAACTAGTTTTTTTTTGGATTAAACAGGGTTCAGCGCGCCAGTGATGTGAGCGCTGTCCCAACGGACGGGTTTTTCGACGATTTTGTTGAGTGGTTAACAACCTTGTAGAAATGCCAGTCAAATAAATAGCGCGCCACTTCAGCTGCTGGTGGCTATTGCCGATCAAACCGTGATCAATCAACCCATGCAATCGTGCTGGAGGAATGGGCGGGTTGTCGGCGCGGCCGCCGGTAAGATTGATTGAACAGCAGAATCGCAAGCAGCACTTCCGCAAAATCGCCGCCGTAATACATGTGCTGGGCGGCGCTGCGGATATCGTCTTGGCTGTGCGGCGTGCCGTGTGGAAAGGTGTGGATATACATCTGTTTGCTGAAAATCCCGTGGCTGGCCATGGCGAGCAGAAGAATGGCGAGGCGGGTGCGCATGCGCAAACGCACCGGCGCTGGGTCCGGTCCAACGAGGCTCCAGGCAAACAAATAGCCGGCTAGCAAAAAATGCAGATGGATAAAGTGATGCAAAGCGGCGTGCTCTAAAGACAGCCGGTACAAAGGTGTGAAATACAAAATAAACATGCCGCCGAAGTTCAAACCGAAGGCGGTCAGAGGATGACACCAGATACGCATTACAGGACTGTGCAACAGACGCACACACGATTTTGCCTGTGCTTGCGGCAGGCTGCGCAGCAGAAGGTTGACCGGCGCTGCCATCACTAGAAATGTAGGCGCGAGCATTCCGATCAGCAGATGCTGGTTCATATGTACGGTAAACCCGTGCGTTCCATGTGCCGCGTGAGAAGGAAACATTGCATACAAAATTAGCAGCATGCCAAAACAGAAACTGCCGCTACGCCACCCGCTCCAGCGTTTTCCGCGGCGGTGTTGTTGTACCGCTCCGATAAGATACAGCAGCACCGGTATTGCGCAGAGCAGTATCGCCATTATCGCCTCAGTGGGTCACCGCGTTTTCGCTTTAGCAGTATCCAAATGCCGATCAGCATAAGAATGCCGGCACCAGCATTCCAGGCGATGTCGTAGGGCAATACATCCACGTTGTAGCGAATCTGATGCAATCGCAAAACCTTGTGATTGATCAAGCCATCGAATAATTGAAAGCCGCCGGCGCCGAGAAAAAAGCCGCCCCAAGTTAAAGTGGAGTTCGTCAGATTCAAGCGCCGCTGTTCGAACAGCAGAAAAAATCCGCCGACGAGCAACAGCAATTCAAGTGCGTGTAATACACCGTCGGAGAGCAGGCCGATGACCGGTGTTGCCTGATCATAAAAGTGATGCCAAGCGAGCAGTTGATGAAAAATAATTTCATCTAATGCTGCCATGATACCTATGCCGAGGAAAACTCCCGGCGTGATCGGATGATTGCGAACATTCATATGGCGTAGAAAGCGGATTTGCGATGAGCGCAAATCCGCGACTGGTTTAATTTAACTGCTGAGTTAACTTAACAGCGACATTTTGGCTTGGCCGCGCACGCTTTTTTCGTACCATTCGCGCACTTCGCGCAGATGCACATCCTCCTGCTGTAATGCGTGCTCGAACTGCTGCGCCATATCTGTCATGCCCATGTCCTGCGCCAGTAGAATCAACAGCTCCCAAGCGGCATTGTCGGCCATTTCGATGGCAAGCATAGCTTGCAGACATTGGCTGACACTGGTGCGCGGATCCGTGATGACTTTCATCAAACCGGAAGACGCTACACCGGAAGCGTCTGCGTCGGGCGTCTGCGCGGTGGGATCGGCGCCGAGTTTTAACAAGCACTGCGCCAGCAAATCAAAATGCTCTTCTTCCTGCTGACAGAATTGTTGCATGCGTTCAATCGGCAACTGCAAATCTGGCGTCAGCGCCTCAGCGGCGTGAGTGCATTTGGCAATTAATTGTTGATAGATGCGCACACCACTGCGCTCATACGCCAAACGCTCGCCCAATTTATTGATGAAAACCTCCGGGTGGTGACCGGTAGCCATTTTCATCGCGCTTTTAGCCGCGCCTTTAACCGTTCCCGGCAAAGGCACCGAACCCAGGGGATCGGAATTTTCGAGAAAATAATTTTCGATTGCGGCTGGGGAGCTGCCACCGTTGATGACTTGCGGGATACCCTCGTCAACCCGCAACATTTCTTTGCTGTGGATCGGCGACATATCCATTCCGGTCCTGTTCATACCTAAATGCTGATCCATAATCAACACCTCTCTATAGAAATAGTTTTAATAGAAAAATAGTTACGCCGACTTCGACAATTCGGTGCCCGGATGCCAGCGATAATTGCGCGCTACCGCGTCGCTGGGTGAGCCAGTGGAATTGAGTTGTCCGCGATATCGCACCGATGCTGGGCTGTCCTCGCTCTTATCAACGTACTGAGTGCCGCGGGCGCGCAGGTCGATTTCTTCGCGCAATGTTTTGCGCACGAATTCGCGCTGGCTTTGATAAGCGATAGGGTCCGGCATTTTTTCTGGGAGAATCTCCGCAGGATCACGGCGCTCATATTTTTTAAACAGTTCCATCACCTTATTGAGATGGCCTAGTTCATAGTCCAAGAAGCGTTCCCAAATCGCCTTGATGCGCGGATTGCTTTCTGTCTCCATGCAGCTGTAATAGTTATAGGCTTCCGTTGCTTCATAAATCAGCCATTTTTCTAGCCATGTCTCGTTGGGATCTATAATCGAACCGTATTGAGTGACGTGTTGTTCTTCGATGGACGCGATTTCCGCATACAGCGCGCGTGCGACCGGATCGCTGAATGTAGGGCCGATATTCATGTAGTAATCGCGGGTCTGATATTCACCCGAAAAAATAGTCAGCGCGTTTATTTTTGAGATAGGCGCTGCGGTTTTACGGTCGTAATGCTCGCGCAGATTGTCTTCGGGTGCACGATGTTCTTCACTGGTCGGGCGCCCTGGCAAAATATCGGTATAGCACTGCAAAATATTATTAGCGTCTTTTCCTTCGACTCGATCCATCAATGCAGAATAACGATACATATGGTCGAAGTCTTCCAGTAAGCCGAAACGATAGGTTTGCGCGAGATAGGCATCAGGTTCCTGCTGTGCAATAGCGGCTGTCACTTCTATGGCGACCTGCTCAAATCCAATAGTGGTTTCCAGCGGGGAGTGATCTGCACCCAGTAACCAGTTCACCATGGTTTGCTGGTGATGCTCGACACGGCGAACATCCGCCAGGGAGCGGCGCAGTGCCGGATTAAATTGTCCACACATATGCTGAAAACGGTTCGCCTGCTGTTCAATGCCATTAAGCAGAATCACTCGCACGCGGGTAAAGGCGTCATCGTCCAATTTACTGAGTGGTTTGGGGGTCAACTCACGCCAAGTGAATTGTTGCCGTTCCAGAGGGGTTCCTCTGGCTTCGAATAGGGATATAGCCATAATGTCTCCTCACTCGAGAGTGGTTAGGAGCAAGCGGAGTTGCAATGGCTGTACCGGGTGCCGTTATTTTGCTTTAAATTAAGGTTTAAATAATTTTTCGAGCGTTTTGGTGGGCTTGTGAGAAGCAGAAATTACAAAGGAAATGTGTTAATCGGTTTGGGTGGGTTGCGGTGCAAGGCCCGGCAGCGCAGCGCGGCCGGGCAAATTTTTTATTGCATTTGTGTCAGCAGTTCTTCCGCGAGTTTCTTCAAACGTTGCGAATTTTCCGGGCCCATGCGAAACAGGAGTTTTTCCACCGGCGCGCGCTGTTCCAAATCGGCGGCGCTGAAGCGATAGGTCACTGAAGGTCGCAACAGTGCAGCGTCCTGTGGCGGCATAGGCGCTTTGGTAATCCGCGTTAGTGCGCGTTTGGTGACTTGGCGAAAATCACCTTTTTTCACACCCAGCTCTTCATAGGCCTGTTCCAGTAACGGGTAATAGCGCTCGTAGATTTGCAACAATCGTTCGGGTCCGACCTGTTCGAGACTGGCGAGATAAGGTGTGTAGCGCTCGAAATTCGTGACATCAATTTGCCAGGTTTCGCCATTGCTGTTGCTCGCGGTGAAGGGAATTTCCGGATCATTGAAGGGACGGTATTGGCTCACCAGCTTACCTTCCTCCAGCGCGTTTACGGCGCGAACAAACTTGCGAATCAAGTGCTCCTGAATCAGCCAGGACTGAAAACTCCCTTCCGAAGCTTCGAGCAGGAAGCTTATGACATCCGCATCGCTGCGATCCAAGGGAGGCAATTTCACCGGGGGTACCGGAACTGGTGGTGGTTCTTGCGCTGCCGGACTCGTCATTGGCTTGGCGTCTATGACTGTGGTGGATTCTTCGGGGTCGGAGACGTCCACTTGCGCAGGCGGTGAAAGGGTGGCCACTTCGGGTTCCGGCTTACCGCGTTGTAAGAACCAATAGACCGCACCGGCGATCACTGCCACGGCGACAACGATCAGTAGGACAGGGCGGGATTTGTCGCGCTGGTATTCATTTTCAGTCATATCACAATCCAATTACGGCTGGTTGGGTTGGACGCGGCATTTACAAAAACGCCGCCTCAAAGACTTCAGGTCAGATCCGCTGGGGGTAGAGACTACCATGAGGGCGAAGTTTTTCGCTGCTGCACAATCCCCAAAAGACCCGGTCACAGGCGCGCCGAGTTGTCGTCAAGCGCGTGTCATTGGCGTGGACCATGCCGCTGAGTATTGGTTTTGACCAGCAGCGATCTGATTAAGCTTCGTCTAGGTTGGGCGAGAAGGAAAATACTCAGGCGAGGCTCTGATTTTCCGGCTGAGGTCTGGACACGAGGGACAAATCATCGATAAAGGAGATGGTGAATTCCTCCCTGAGAATTGAATAGACCGCGTGATCCACATAGCGATCCGTCAACCACTCGGCCTTGTGCAGCACCCCTTCGTAATAAAAACCCAAGCGTTCGGGGACTTTGCGGCTGGCGATGTTTTCCGCAGCGCAGCGGATTTCGGCTTTTTCGAGCTGAAGGTGTTGAAATCCGTGCTGGCAGAGGTGGCGCACTGCATCCACCATGATGCCGTGGCCGGTGTACTCGGCGCCGAGCCAATAACCGATGGTCGCCTTACGCTCCACTTGATCCAAATGGTAGAAGCCGACGCCGCCACAGATCTGTTGATCAACCATCACCACAAACTGTGGGCCACGCTCGGCCATCAGCTTGACGATGAACGCCTCTGTATCCTGGGGGGAATGAATGCGTTTCAACCAGGGAAGCCACGGATAGAGATGGCTGCGGCTGGCGTGGATCACCTGAAACAGCGGGTCGGCATGGGTGACATCGAGGGGGTCGAGCCAACCTTTCTGAGTAAAAATGCGCATATGTCACGTAAAGCTGTTTTTGCGTTTTAGGTGCCAAGTTTATCAAGCCATACGCGGCTTTGAGAGGTTTTGCGATCGTCCTTTACGCGCCGTTGCGATTGAAGCATAGCCATAATAAAGAGAGCGAGCGCCCGCGTATCTATAACTGTTCCCGCGATATCCCATTTTCTTGTTCTTAATCAATCTAAGGGCGAGATTGCCCCTTTGCAGGGCAAAATCCACAATCAAAAGCGTGTGTCATCGCTCGACCTGCGTCTGCGCCTTGGCTCACGAAATGACAAATCCGTGGCAAAGCCGACGCAGAGCAGTGTCAAACGGTTTCCAAATAGGTCAAGCATCGAAGTGCTGCTGCACTTTGGTCATCAGCCAGCAGGCTATATAGACGTGGCGAGCACAGTTTCCAAAAGTCAGGCGGCAACGACCGAGCAAAAGCGGGGGTTTGGCAAACTCCTCGTGGTCAGCGGCGGCGTTGTGACATTAGGTGTGTGTGCGGGCGTCTATTTGGGCTATCGCCATTATCAGACCGAACTGGATAAGCTCCTCATAGATTCCACTCGCGATTATTCCCGGGCGCCGTTCAGCATGATAGACGCCACTGAATATTGTCAGCGCCGTACGCAGCGCCGGTATGGTGCCAACCTAGCTTTGAGCTATATCGACGAGCATTCCACCCGCCTGGATCCCAAGACAGGTTTGTACAAGATCTTTCTGTTTGCCCGAGTGGGCGATCTGCAGGACTACGACGAAGAGGCAATTCACTGCTTTGTCGATCCTGAGCGCCGCATGCTCACTCACTATCGCACTATCAATCTGCGCAAAGCGTCGCTGATGTCCCGCGCGGCCCGTTTCTTTGGCATCTAAAATTCTTATAGCGAAACGCTCCCTACATGGCTTTGACGGGCACCTATACTCAGTTTGATCCTATAGCAGGCGGCACCTATGAGATGGCTGTTAATGCTGGCAGGGCTCTTATTGGTAACGACCGCCAGTGCTGACAGCGGCCGGATTTATCTTTTGAGCAAACGCCAGGTCCTCGAATCGAATCTGACTACTGTCGTGTTTTTCTACGACCGTGGAGTCACCACAATCGCCGATTGCGAGCGCGAGATCCAGCGCGGTGTGCGCGGCCAGTGGCGCTATTACACCCATAAGTTTCCTAAGCCCAAAGGTTATCTGGAGAAGCTGGACTACTACTGCGTGCAAACCTCCGCAGTCATTGATCCATGGTACGAAAAAGCGACCTACGACACCGTCTATCAAATTGATATTCGCACTCCAATCAGTCGGATTCAACGTATCGAACCATACGTTGAATGTCTGCGTGACCTGCGCGAAAAGGTGCGCGACGAAACACGGCATTTTTTCTGCGCCAGAGTCAGCCAAGCGATTCGTTTTTGAGTCACCTCATTGCTGTTGCGGTCGAATCTATTCGTATCTTGGTGAAAACTGTGCTCCACGCACGCATTCAGAGGTTTTGTGGCGGCAGGATTCATGGGAATCTCATGGTTTCGCCCTGATCCTTGGGCACTTACGGCGCCATAAGCCTATGCTGGTTGAAGCCACAGCCTCTTTCCTGGAGTTGGGACGCCATGTTCACTGAACATCTGTGCGCCGAACTGCGGCGCGAATTGCCAGATTTTTCGCTGGCATTGCCGTGCAACCCCGCCGGCACGGCGCTGGCGGATTCGGCGCAGGTTTATCTGGAGTTCTACGGGTTTTTGGAGGTGCTAAAGGACACTGGCGTTGATTATTTCTGGGGCTTCCGCACCTGCCCCTGTCGCGGCAAAACCCTGCGTATCGCTACACATTATTGGCATTTGCGCGAGTCCAAAGGGACTGTGTATGTTGTGCACGGCCTGTTCGACCATGTGGGCCTGTTCCAAGACTTGGTCGGCTACCTGCTAAGCCAACAGTTTTCGGTTATCGCCCTAGATTTACCAGGACATGGCTTGAGCGATGGCGAAGCGACAGTGATCCGCTCCTATTTCGACTACGCCGAAGTTCTTGAAGACACCTATCGATTCTTCCGTGAGCAATTGCCGAAAGGTCCGGTCTATGGCGTCGGGCAGAGCACTGGTGCCGCTGTGCTGATGGCTTGTTGTTTCAGTCGTACCAGCCGCGGCGAGCCCATACCCTTTGACCGTCTGGTTTTTCTCGCTCCGCTGGTGCGACCGCGACAGTGGGGCTGGGGAAGACTGGCGTACCGTTGGGTAGGGGGCTATCTAAAGCGTTTGAGTCGAGATCTCTCTATACCTAATTCCCACGATGCCGAATTCCACAGTTTTCTGCGTTACTACGATCCATTGCAGGCCAAATATCTGTCGGTGGATTGGGTGGGAGCGCTGCATGAGTGGGTGGAGGGATTTCCGGCGCAACCGAATATCGTCACACCACTGCTGATCGTTCAGGGAACCGCAGACCGGGTGGTAGATTGGCGCCACAACGTTCCGGCCATTCTCAGCCACTTTCCCAATAACCAAGTGAATTACATCGAAGGCGCCATGCACCACCTTGCCAACGAGGCGGATACTTGGCGCAAAGCGGTGTTTGCTGGGGTTGGTCAATTCCTGCGGCAGCGCGGTCACGCCGCCAAATAGTCAGGTGACAGAAGCTTGGAGCCGCGGCAGCAGCGCGGCTAGTTCATCGGGGAAAAACGGGCGGCCGCGCTCGTTCACCGCTGCCCATTGCACCTTACCGTTGAGAATTAGGCGATCGTCGGCGGTGCGGTAGATGTCCTGAATGAACTCGCCACGGATCTTGCCCACCCGACCGATATTCAGTCCCACCCAGAAGTGATCGCCGCTGCGCAATGGCCAGCGGTAATCCAGCTCAACCCGGGTCACTACCAAATTGATGCCTTTGCGGGCCAGCTCGGCGAAATCGAGATTGTGGCTGAGCAAATATTCGTGACGCGTGTGCTCCAGGTAGTTCTGGTAGACGCTGTTATTGACTATGCCCTGCAGGTCGCACTCGTAATCCCGCACCTTGAAGTCGAGGCGAAACGCGTAGTCCATCAAAACAACACCCGGCAGCGAATGGTTGCGGGAATGGCCTTCAACTGCTCGAGCGCCAGTTCGCTGTAACCGGAATCCAGATCGATTACCACATACCCCACCTTGTCCTTGGTCTGCAGATACTGGCCGGCAATGTTGATGTTGTTGTCGGAGAAAATCTGGTTGATCGCCATCAGCACGCCGGGCACGTTCTGATGCACGTGCAGCAGGCGATGTACGCCTTTGTGGGTGGGCAGGGCGACTTCGGGAAAATTGACCGAACCGATGGTGGTGCCGTTGTCGGAGTATTTAATGAATTTGTCTGCCACTTCGACGCCAATGTTTTCTTGCGCCTCCATGGTGGAGCCGCCGATGTGAGGGGTCAAAATGGTGTTGTCGAACCGACGCAGCGGGCTGACGAACTCTTCATCATTGCCTTTGGGCTCCACTGGGAAAACATCGATGGCGGCACCAGCGAGGTGCTGGTCGCCGAGTGCCCGCGCCAGGGCGTCTATGTCCACCACGGTGCCGCGGGAGGCGTTGATCAAGATCGCGCCTTTTTTCATCGTGCGGATTTCTTTCTCGCCGATCATATCCTTGGTGCTGGCCAGCTCCGGCACATGCAGGCTAACGATATCGGCCTGCTTGAGCAAATCTTCCAATTGGTTGCAGGGACTGGCGTTGCCCATGGGCAGTTTGCTGATCACATCATAAAACACCACTCGCATACCGAGGCTCTCCGCCAGCACGCTTACCTGGGTGCCTATGGCGCCGTAGCCGATAATACCGAGGGTTTTGCCGCGGATTTCATAGGAGCCGGTGGCGGATTTAATCCACTCACCGCGATGGCAGGCGGCGTTCTTCGCCGGAATGTCACGCAGCAGCAGAATCGCCTCAGCGATCACCAGCTCGGCGACGCTGCGGGTATTGGAGTAGGGGGCGTTAAACACCACCACGCCGTGTTCCTGCGCGGATTTCAGATCCACCTGGTTGGTGCCGATGCAGAAGCAGCCGACGGCGATGAGTTTGGGGCAATTGGCGAACACACGAGCGGTGAGCTGGGTGCGCGAGCGGATGCCGACAAAGTGGGCATCCTTGATGCGCTCGATCAGTTCATCTTCCGTCAGGGCGGTTTTCAAATAATCAATATTGGTGTAGCCCGCCGCATTGAGGCTGGTAATGGCGGAGGAGTGTACGCCCTCCAGCAACACAAATTTGATCTTGTCTTTGTCCAGGGAGATTTTCGCAGTCATGGAGATCGGCACCGGATCAGAGGCGCGTGTGCGCCGTCACAAAAGGGGCGCAAATTCTAGCACAAGGCGCCTGTTCATTGAGCGCCGCGGCGCTGGATGACCTGGACCCCGTGATCGGTTCCCAGGAGCAGAATATCGGCGCGGCGCACGGCAAAAAGGCCGTTGGTAACCACTCCGACGATCTGGTTGATACGAATTTCCAGGGCTTCCGGATCGTCGATCTGCAGATCGTGCACATCGAGGATGTGGCAGCCGTTATCGGTCAACACCCCGCTGCGGTACACCGGCCGCCCACCCAGCTTGACCAGTTCCCGCGCCACGTAGGAGCGCGCCAGAGGAATCACTTCCACCGGCAAGGGGAACTTGCCTAGCACAGCGACTTGTTTGCTCTGATCTGCGATGCAGATGAACGTGCGCGCCGCTGCTGCGACGATTTTTTCCTGGGTCAGTGCCGCACCGCCGCCTTTGATCAGCGCCAGCTCCGGGTCAGCCTCGTCGGCTCCGTCGATATAAAAACCGATTTCGCCCACCTCGTTCAGGTCGCACACTTCAATGCCGTGCCCGCGCAGGCGCTCGGTTGACACTTTGGAGCTGGCGACGGTGGCGGCAAAACGGTCTTTGTGATGCGCCAACAGGTCAATAAAAAAGTTGGCGGTGGAGCCGGTGCCGACGCCAAGCACCGATGTGCTATCGAGATGGGGTAACACCCAGTCGAGAGCCGCCTGGGCAACAGCTTGTTTCAATTGGTTCTGGTTCATAGATGTGTATGGGGGCGGGGAAAAGGTCGGCATTGTAGCGGTTTTGCCGCAGCGGTGCGCCATGACTTCCGCGCCGCCTTCCTTTACCATTGCACGCCGTCCTGCCACTCAATTCCGGTCTCTCATGCCTCACAGTTACATCAAGCGGATTCTCGACGCCCGTATATACGATCTCGCGGTGGAAACCCCTCTCGACCCGGCGCCGCTCATCAGCGCACGCACGGAAAACACAGTGCTGCTCAAGCGCGAGGATCTGCAGCCGGTGTTCTCCTTCAAAGTGCGCGGCGCCTATAACAAGTTGCTGCAGCTGACGCCGGAGGAAACCGCCCGGGGTGTCATCGCCGCTTCGGCGGGTAACCACGCCCAGGGGCTGGCATTGTCTGCCAAACATCTGGGGGTGAATGCCATTATCGTTATGCCGCGCACTACGCCCTCCATCAAAGTGGACGCGGTGCGGCGCCACGGCGCCAAAGTGGTATTGCAGGGAGACACCTACGACGAAGCTTCCGCCTACGCCAAAAATCTGGTGGCAGAAAAAGGCATGATTTATATCCCGCCCTACGACGATCCGGACGTGATTGCTGGTCAGGGTACGGTGGCCATGGAGCTGCTGCGCCAGCATCCGGCCCATATAGATGCGGTTTTTATTCCGGTGGGTGGCGGCGGTTTGTGTGCCGGCATGGCCGCTTACATCAAATACGTGCGGCCGCAGACGAAAGTGTTTGCCGTGGAGCCGGAGGATGCCGCGTGTCTGAAAGCCGCGATGGAGCACAAACGCAGGGTGGTGTTGCCGGAGGTAGGCATCTTTGCCGACGGCGTGGCGGTGGCGCAGATCGGTGAGGAAACCTTTAGGGTCATCAAAGACACCATTGACGGCGTGATCACGGTGAGTACCGACGAAATCTGCGCGGCAATCAAAGATATTTTTGAAGATACCCGCTCCATCGCTGAGCCTGCCGGCGCCTGTGCATTGGCAGGGTTGAAAAAATATACAGAGATGGAAAGCATTCAGGGGCAGACGCTAGTGGCAGTGCACAGTGGCGCCAACACCAATTTTGATCGCCTGCGCTATATCTCCGAGCGCACCGAAATCGGTGAGGGTCGCGAAGCCGTTTTGGCCGTGGTTATCCCGGAAAAGCCCGGCAGCTACAAAAAGTTCTGCAGCCTGCTGGGCAAGCGTGCGATCACTGAGTTCAATTACCGCTATTCCAACAAAGGTCAGGCGCATATTTTCGTCGGGCTCCAGGTCAACCCTTATAAAAACGAGCGCGCTGAGTTGGTCGAATTGCTCAGCAACAAGGGGTATAAAGTCGCCGACATGACCGATAACGAAATGGCCAAACTGCACATCCGCCACATGGTGGGCGGCCATGCGCCGGCGGAGCTCAATCATGAAGTGGTTTACCGCTTTGAATTTCCCGAGCGCCCCGGTGCCTTATACAACTTCCTCGACAAGCTTGCCGGGCGCTGGAACATCACCATGTTCCACTATCGCAACCACGGCGCCGCTTTCGGACGTGTTTTGGTGGGCATGCAAGTGCCGCCGGAAGAACGCAAGGATGTCGAGCTGTCACTGCGAGAGCTGAATTACCCCTTCTGCGAAGAAACGGATAACGAAGCGTATCGCTTCTTTTTGGCGTGACAGCCTCCCTTTGGCGCACAGGACTCAACAGCGTGCGTCGGATGATCATCATGCACGATCAAAACAACAGCAAACGTACGTTTTAATACGAGTTTTTTTCACGCAGTTTAATAACCCGAAGTTTTTGCTGTAAGCGGACGCTAATTTTGTGCGTCCGATCAAATCTGCTCATTATTAATTTGCATTTGCAGCAATTAGAACTAAGTTGAATAGTGCAACATTTTGTTGCACACGTTATTGTGCGGCGCAAAATTTGTGGGTATAAAGCTTGCCTCGCTTCATCCCGCCAATCTTGTTGTATCCATAATAACAATCCGAAACATTGAGGTAGTCCCCAATGAAGTCTGATGTTTTAACACTGGCAGCCATAGTGTTTGTCGTAGGTTTGGCTGTGAGTGGTTTTGGCATCATGGATGTGTTTGAACCAGAAGTATCCGCCCCCCCGGCGGCGCTTCAGCAGGGAGTTGTGGTCGTGCGGCATTGATCTGCCGGGCGATACAAGCCGAAACAGCTCAAAATCAAAAGCAAAAATCCGCGTTTCCAAATGCCTAATCGGCGTGATGAATCGCGGATTTTTGCGTTTATGGACGGTAGCAATTGGTGCGCAAGAGACCGCGTCCGTAGGTGCGGCGCTCCGTTAAGACAGCGTGCAGTGGTATATCCCAGGGATCTGTCGGTACTTTGGCAATTTTCTGCAGTTCATGAGCAACCCCGATTCGCAGCGGAATATTTTTCCCGCGCTCCGCTAAAGCGCGGTCGTAAAAACCGGCACCCATGCCGAGGCGATTGCAGCCTTCATCGAAGGCTACCAGCGGCATCAAAATCACATCGAGCTGATGTACTGCACACAGGTGCGTTGCGTGCGGCTCGGGAATACCGAAGTCATTTCGGCATAACCGCTGCCCGCGCTCATAGCGGCGAAATTCGAGACTTTTTCCGTTTATCACCGGTAAATAGCAGTGCTTGCCTGCGCGCAACGACCAGCGCAGCAGAGGTAGCGGACTGATCTCGCCGTCCGCAGGCCAATACAATGCAATCTTGTGGGCTTTGCGCCACCAGGAGCTGCGCATAACGCGCAGGCAAAGCAACTGTGCGGCACGATGCTGATGGGTGCGCGTAAGCTGGCGCCGATTCTGGCGTATCTGTTTGCGGAGGGAAGATTTATCGGCAGCGGTCACTGGCGGAAACGATGAGAATTGGAAGCCTGGGGTGCCGCTGTTGACCAAACCCTTGAACCCGATGGCTCAAGGGGGAGGGATCTGTTGTGTATTAGGCTTTCCGACGCGCGGACATGCACACAACACAAACACGAAGCCTCCGGTTTTCACAGTATCGGCTCAGGGATTCGTCAACTGGCGAACACCCAAGGCGTCGCCAAAGTATAACAAAGCGGGCAGGCGAAAAAAGCCCTAAATTTTAAGCTATTGTATGGACAAGAGCCTGATTATGGGCTTAAGGCCCGGTCGAGTTTGGCTGCGAGACGCTGCAGCACTTCGTCGCCGACGGGTGTCGATTTGTGCCGTTCCTGCTGCAATTCGTGGCAGAGATTGAGCGCTACCATCACCGCGATTCGGTCTGCACCCATGGCCGAAGGGCCGGCGTTGCGCACCTGGCGCATACGCTGATCCAATTCATGAGCTGCCAGGAGCAGCGCTTCTTTTTCGTCCGCGCGGCAGGCGACTTGGTATTCCTTATCCAATATGCGCACAGTGACACGCTTGCTATCGTGGCTCATTCAGGGTAATTCTCGAATTGCTTAAGGCGGGTAATCAGGGATTCGATGCGGGCGCTGGCGAGTTCATATTTTTCCAAGAGGCGGGCGCGTTCACCCGTCCATTCTTGTTCCTGTTGACGCAGGTGACGATTTTCCGCTTCGAGCTGCTGACAGCGTCGCGCCAGTTGCTCAATCTTAGCTTCCACTTCAGCGATCAATCGTTCCGACATAGGCTTCGCCCGTCACGCAGCATGGCGCGTAACTATAGGGTGAGCCCTATTGCCGGTCAAGGGAGGCCCACGCAGGGCGGCAAAGGCGGTAAAAATTCGTGATAGCATGGCCGCTTTTGTCGGCTTGCCTGCCGACCATTCCATCCTGTTTTTCCAACGCTTTTTGCAGTAGCCCGAGGTGAACTAAGCCGATGCAGATTTCCTATCAAGACTGGAGCGATTTTTTACTGAGAGTGGGAGCTGTGTGTTCGCCGGCAGAATTGCACGGACTGCTCTGTGGCATTCAATGCCGCGGTCCGCAAAGTGATTGGAAAGACAATGTCCGGAATTTTATGGACCTGCTGGAAGACTCGGACACAGGCGCTGTGGATGCGGCGTTGGAAGCGCAGTATGAACTGATCGCCGGCGCATTGAGCGAAGGGCAGTACCAGCTGCAATTGCTGCTGCCGGACGACTTGCTGCCGGTGGCCGTGCGTGCTGAAGGTCTCGCGCTCTGGTGCCAAGGTTTTCTGCACGGATTCGCCACCCACGGTGAAGCGGTGTTGTTACAGCTGGATGACGACGTCCGCGAAGCGCTGGTTGATGTTGCGGAAATCGCCCGGCTGGATGACTCCTGTGCTGAATCGGAAGAGTCGGAGCAGGATCTGCTGGCCTTGGTCGAATACGCTCGTATGACCCTGTTTAGCGTCGCGTCGCAATTGCGTGCGAGTTCCGGGGGAATTCCCGACGCCTCGGTTACCCGCCACTGATATTCATCAATTAGCGAATTGAGAGAATCCCATGTCGATCAGCAAAGCCGAATACGCCCGCCGCCGCAAAGAGCTGATGGCCCATATGGAGCCGAACAGCATCGCCATAGTGCCATCGGCGAAAGAGAAGATCCGCAGCCGCGACACCCATTACAGCTTTCGTCAGGATAGCGATGTGCACTATCTCAGCGGCTTTGACGAGCCGGAGGTGGTGCTGGTGTTGATTCCGGGGCGCGTCCATGGCGAATTTGTGATTTTCTGTCGCGAGCGCGATAAGGCGAAGGAAATCTGGGACGGTTATCGCGCCGGACCTGAAGGTGCCTGCCAAATCCATGGCGCTAATGACGCGTTTCCGATCGACGATATCGATGAGATCCTGCCGGGCCTTATCGAAGGTCGCGAGCGGGTGTACTACGCCCTCGGGCGCGATATTGAATTCGACACCCAGGTGATGGGCTGGATCAACCGTATCCGCGCCAAGGTGCGCGCCGGTGCTACGCCACCGGGTGAATTTCTCGATCTCAACCATTTTCTGCACGACATGCGCCTGTTCAAAAGCGCTGCAGAAATCCGGCTGATGGGCAGAGCTGCGGAGATAGCCGCAAAGGCGCACTGTCGCGCCATGCGCTTCTGCCGACCGGGGGTATATGAATACCAGCTGGAGGCGGAGATTCAGCACGAATTCGCCATTAATGGCGCGCGCTTTCCTGCCTACAACAGCATCGTGGGCGGTGGCGCCAACGGCTGCATCTTGCATTACATCAACAACGATCAGGCGCTGCGCGACGGCGATCTGGTGCTGATCGACGCCGGTTGTGAGTATGAGTACTACGCTTCCGATATCACCCGCACTTTCCCCGTGAACGGAGTATTTTCCCGCGAGCAAAAGGCCCTGTACGAGGTCGTGCTTGATGCCCAGGCGGCGGCCATTGCCGCAGTCAAACCCGGCAATCACTGGAATGATCCCCATGACGCGGCGGTGCGCGCCCTCACCACTGGGCTAGTGAACCTGGGCTTGTTACAGGGCAATGTGGATGAGCTGATCACCAGCGAGGCCTATCGCGAGTTCTATATGCACCGCACTGGACATTGGCTGGGTATGGATGTTCACGACGTAGGCGACTACAAAGTGCACGGTCAATGGCGGGTATTCGAGCCCGGCATGGTGCTTACCGTAGAACCCGGTCTTTATGTCTCCCCCGACAATGATCGGGTGGCGAAAAAATGGTGCGGTATCGGCATTCGTATCGAGGACGACGTGGTGGTTACTAAGGACGGTTGCGACGTGCTGACCGCAGGCGTACCTAAAACCGTCGCGGAAATTGAAGCGCTCATGGCCAGCACCCGCGACAGCGCGAAAAGTGCATGACGGCCGAGTCCTCCCGATATGACATTGCGATAGTCGGCGGCGGTCTGATGGGCGCAGCGCTGGCCCTGCTGTTCTGCAAAACCTTGCCTGGCCGTCGCGTAGTGTTGATTGAACAGAAGACACTGGAAAGCGCCAGCGATCAAGTGCTGGCGCAGCCTAATTTCGATGCTCGCTCCACCGCCCTCGCTCCCACCAGTGCCACCATTTTGCGCCGTCTTGGCGTGTGGCCGGCTCTGGCCGCTCACGTCACCGCTATTCACCGCGTCCAGGTTTCCGACAGAGGCCACCTGGGTTGGGTGCGCCTGGACACCGACAGCAATCACGGCGAGCCCTTAGGTTACGTTGTAGAAAATCGGGCATTGGGCCGCGCCCTTACCGATGCCATGCTGGCCTGTGAAGGACTGGATTTGAAAGCCCCGATGCAGGTCCAGCGCCTGACAACCCTGCGCGACGGCGTAAGGTTGGATGTGGGCGATCAGCATCTGGAAGCGGAATTGGTAGGGGTAGCGGACGGCGCCGACTCGCCGCTGCGCCATCAGCTCGGCATTCCCGAATTCAATAAGGATTATCAACAGAGTGCGGTTATCGCCAATGTCCGCCACGAGCAGAGCCACGGCGAAA
>JBQGED010000279.1:0-6370 GCA_052039425.1 Sphingobacterium griseoflavum
ATTTACGGCGTGCGTACGCTGCGACCTCTGACCGGTCAGGAATACCGCAACAGTATCGTGCAGGCTGGATTGATCAACGCCTCTCAAGCAGCGGAGATCGATCTACCGGGCGACGTGGTGCGGACTAAGAGCGATTACGCCGTGCACACAGCTCTGCGCGTTGAAGCCACCCGCGCAACCGCTTTCGATAAAGCGGCGTTCAAAGTCGCCGAGTTGGCTGCTCCTTCTTTGGCCCAGAGCTGTGGCGGCAATGCTAATAATTGCGCCTCCCGCTTTCTTGAAATCGCCTATCTGTTGCACCGTCAGCCATTAGAGCAGGATGAGCAGCAGCTCTATCGCGGCTACTTCAGCGAATTCGGCGCGGAAGCCGGTATGCAAGTGGCGATAGCCGCTGCGCTGACTTCGCCACAATTTCTCTACCGCTCTGAAATGGGTGTCCCCGTCGCCCAAGCGCTGACGAGCAATAGCGGCGGCGACCGCAGCAAGCTGCAACAAGCGGATGCGGATTCCTATGTGCTGACTGCATACGAACTGGCAAGCCAGCTCGCGTACATGTACACCGGCGCCGGCCCCAACAAATCCCTGCTGGACTCTGCTGCTAGCGGAGCGTTGGACACCGAAGCGGGTGTGAGATCGGCAATTGAGACACTGGTTTCCAGCACCGCCGGACGTGCCCATGTGGAGCAATTTGGGGGCACCTGGTTCCGCGCTAACGACGTGATCAACCAAGCAAACTCTCGTCCGTCGTTCCCACAGTTCACCGCAGATGTCGCTCGAGACATGTCCACCGAAGTGCGCAAACTGTTTGCCGAAATCTGGTACAACCAGAACTACACTTTTGAGGACCTCTACGCAGGCGACTTCACCGTTGTGAACAGCCGCTTGGCTCAGTTCTACGGCGCCAACAATTTCAATGGCGGCACCAATGACTGGCGTGTGACCAATGTTCCCAACCGCGGCGGCATCATGACCGTTGGCGCGTTCCACGCGGCTAATGCCAATGACATGCACTCCCGCCCAATTCTGAAAGCGGTAAAAGTGCGCGAGCTGATGCTGTGTCACCACGTAGGCGCGCCGCAAAACGCACTGGCTGACGCAGCCCAGATTGCCGAGAACCAAGCAGCCATCGTGACAACCCTGCGCGACGGCGGCGGTCAGGCTACAGCTCGCCAGTACTATGAAGCAGCCACAACCGCAGCTGGTTGCCAAGTGTGCCACGCGACCCAGATCAACCCATTGTTCGGTGTCGACGACTTCGATCCAGTTGGTCGTTATCGCACCACCCAGCTTGGCTTGCGCTTGATCGATAACACTGGCTTATATGAGGCTGGTAACAATGGCGTGCCAGTGGACGCGTCAGGTCAGCTGATCGGTTTGTCCAGCCTGAGCGATACCGCCGCAATCAGCTACAACGGCTCCAAAGACCTCGCCAACAAAATGGCGTCCCTGCCGGCCGTTGCGGCATGTATGGTGGCCAACAGCTTCCGCTTCACTACTGGCTTGCCGATCGACAGAGATTCCGTGGCGAAGAACGGCAACGCTACTTTGAGAGAGGACGAGCTGACCAACGAACAGTTGGAAGATTTTGCCTGCGCCAAAGAGGTGCTGTTGGATACTTACGCATCCTCAGGCAAGAAACCCCTGGAGGTCTATCGTAAGATCGGCACCTTGGATCTGATACGGTTCCGTAAATAGTTCGACCCGGGCAAACGCATAAAGGTAAATATCATGAGCAAGAAAACTGATCTGTTTGAACAACAACGCAATCGCGAGCGCCGGGCTTTCTTAAACATGCTGGGCAAGATCGGCGTGTCCGCCCCTCTGCTGCGCACATCGCCGCTGGTCGCTGGCTTGTTCGCCAACCGGTTTGCGGAAGCGCAAACCGCCGGCCGCAAAAAATTCATCTCCATTTATCATCCCAATGGCACTTATAACGGAGAAGGCAACGGCTTTATTACAGGGCCTGCGCGTCAGGTGTATGCGAATCTACCAGGTGTGGCTATGCGCACCGCTATGATCAGCGATCCAGGCGGCCACGGTAACATCGCCCGCTCTGCAGGTCGTTTGGAGTGGTCGGGCAACCAGCCTTCCAACAGCACCATCGACGTACAAATGGGTAAAGTGCTGCAAGCGGGTACACCTTCGCCCTATTACTCCTTCGGCGTACGAATGGACCACTTGGGCAGCAACCTTAACGATGTATGCTCGATCAACAGCGGTGTGCAATCCGACATCGGTCGCGGCCCACTTGGCGCCCTGAGCAAAATCTTTTCGGGCGCCCCGCCGGTTAACAACGGCGGTGTTCAAACCGGCCCCACGCAGTTTGACATGCGTCGCGCGGGGCTCGACGCCAACCGCATGCTGCTGAACAAGTACAAAAACAAGTTCGGTCAGGATGAGAGAGAGAAGCTGGACTCCCACCTCGGCGCAATCGAAGAACTCGAAAAACGTCTGGACTTCGATGAAGAGCTCGCCGGAGGCGGTGGGGATGGCGGCGGTGGTGGCGGCTCTTGTACCGCACAAAACTACGCATCCAACGCACAGTTGACCCCTCTC
This sequence comes from Sphingobacterium griseoflavum, assembly GCA_052039425.1. Lineage (GTDB taxonomy): Bacteria > Pseudomonadota > Gammaproteobacteria > Pseudomonadales > Cellvibrionaceae > UBA5868. The sequence continues at coordinate 2,557 of JBQGED010000279.1, forward strand.
GGTGAATACAAAGGGGTGGCTGAAGTTGCGGTGCTGGCACTTTCCTGCGGTCTGACGAACTCCATTTCCATTCAGTTCAACGAAACTCAGGCGAGCTGGTTGCCCAATACTCCCGGCGACCCGGATGCAGTAACGGGATTGAACGGTGATCACCACGGCGCCAACCACGGCGGCGGTCAGGCGTTGATTCCTCAGGTCATTGCCTACATGCACAAGGGTGTCGCCCACCTGATTCAGCAATTGCAGGCAGCCAATCTTTATCAGGACACTGTTATCGTTGTGTACAGCGAAATGGGCCAGGGCGTTGACCATACTCCGGTGCACGGACCTATCGTCATCGCCTCCGGCAGCGGCGTCACCAGTGGCGCCCGCGCTACCACCATGCAGCACACCGCAGCCTTCAACGACGCCGCTCAGCTCCTGGGCCTGGGCAGTCAAATCGGTTCTGGCCTGCACAACTACCGCACCGGGTCTCTACTCTAACCGTTGCAGTACTACCTGCCGGGGACATCCGTTCCCGGCATCCTCATTCTTCTTCCCTTTCGTAAAAACGCCAAGTTGTCCCCTGTCTACAAGCTTTTATTTCCGATAAAAATCCATCTTTTGTATCACCGTTTACTTCAAAGCAACGAAAAAATTCCGCTCAATATTAATCGCCTCGCCCTTAACGCTTTTTACTAAAACCTCATCATATACGCGGTAGATTCGTAATATATTGCACGTAATAATCCGATGTTTTTTATAGACGGGTTTTATATGTCATTTGTACATTCGACCTTTCCGCGCTGTTAGATTCCTATTTGGCGCAAAATAAACTACAGCAAAGCCTCTCTTGAGGACATGATGATGCAAAAGCAATTTACTCTCCTGGCCGAATACAACGCCTGGATAAACCAGAAGCTCTACACCACTGTGGCCGAATTATCAGACGAGGAGCGCACAGCGAATCGCGGGGCGTTTTTTGGTTCTGTTCACGGCACCTTAAATCACTTGATGGTCGCAGATAGGATTTGGCTGCAACGTTTTGCGCAGAATTTCGCGTCGCCTCTGGCTCTGAAGTGGATCGCCCAGCTGCCGCGACCCACCGCTCTGGATCAAATTCTCTTTACTGATTTTCAGGAGATGCGCGCTCAGCGAGAGGTGATAGACACATCGATTAAAGAATGGGTTGGCACCCTTAGCCAAACTGATTTGGAGCAAATTCTGAATTATTCATCGATGAAAGGCATTGCAGCATGCCAACCTTTTTCCAGTGTACTGCTGCATTTTTTCAATCATCAGACACATCACCGCGGACAAATAACAACGTTGTTATCGCAAATGGGAAAGGATGTGGGCGCTACGGATTTATTATTGCTGGTGCCGAGGGAATAATCTCAGTGGAAGCAGACCGGCAGTCATTCTGCCGGTCTGGTATTGCGCAATCAAAGCGTCGTCATTACCTGCACGCAAATTTCTTCTTCCTGCGCTTTCTTCTTTAATACTTTTACCACACCACCCGGCAATCGGGGATCGCGCGCGATTGTTCTTAAACGCTCAGCAGATGCGGTATCACACATAATCGGAATAAGTCGCGAGGCATAGAGTTCCAGCGCCTGAGAACTCAATGGCGAAGGCAGATCCGTAAACGGGGAGAATATGTCATCGCGTAATTGCTGATGCAGATCTTTCTGTCCAACCGGGAACAATAGATCTAGCGCTCTGCGCATTTGCGTGAAGGAATAACTGGACTCGGGATTGCGGGCTTGTTTGATCCACTCCTGCTTGACTACCATATCCGGCTTTTGCGCAAGCGCTGACCATTCGCTGACCTGCGCATCCGCAGACTTATCCCGGGCTTTTACCTGCTCCACCCAATATAGCCCCTCTTCATCCGTCACGCGTACCAGAACACCGACTGCCCACCATTGATGATCCAACGGAAATTTATTTTCGCGCAGCATTTTTTTCAGATTGGCCCGCTGTTCAGGTGAGTGCAGATAGGTCAGCCAAACTTCAAACCAGCGCTGTTTAATGCCACCGTCGGTGGCGAGGTAATTTTGATAGGCAAATTTTTCCAGCTGACGGCGCGCTACCGGAGCCAAAGCATTTCGCTCTGGAAAAAGCGCATCATGATTTTCCAGATATGAGTATACGCGGCGAAGGAAATAGGTTTGGGCGCGCAGCAGCGACACTTCGTTTTCATCCGCGAGATAGGTTGTTGCCAGATCGACAAAATCCAGTGGCGATAGTTGTCCAGCCTGCACAGATTCCCATAGACTGCGCCAAATCATTCCCCGCTCCACAGCACTGGTAAACAGGGTGTGATTATCCCGCACAAAGGCAATGGAATTTTTGTCCAGCAGTACTTTGGTAAAGGTATGATCGCTGACGTTGGACAGAATAAATGCGGGACAAGGCAAACCAACTGCGTCCGCAATTGTGTTTTTTGCGTCAGTGATATGCGCATTTACTAATCTGCGCACACCGGATTTATCCAGCAAGAGCAGATCCAAACGGTGCTCGCGCACGGCACCGCTCACATTGGCCGGCGCCTGAAGCAAATGCAATTGCGTAATGCGCTCTTCGGCGCAGGTGTAATCGACGCTGAGCGCATTGACACCCTCCTTCATCAGCCAGTCTTGCGTCCAGCCACCCAAATTGCGCTGGGCCACTTCGCTCAAGGCACCGATAAAATCGTGCAGACTGGTGTTTTGCCAGGCATGCCGCGCAAAATATTCAGCGATGCCGCGCTCGAATATGTCGCCGCCTAATAAATATTGCAATTGCATCAATACCGCTGCGCCCTTTGCGTAGGTAATGCCATCCATATTGGACATCACCACATCGGTATTATGAATATTTTGTACAATTGGATGAGTGGTAACCGCTTGATCTTCTTCGTAACCCCAGCTTTTTGAGTCGGTGGAAAAATCCACCATAGCATCTTTATATTCAGTCGCTTTCGCCGTCGCTAGACTGCCCATCCACTCGGCAAAACTCTCGTTCAACCAGATATCATCCCACCAACGCATGGTCACCAAATTACCAAACCATTGGTGCGCCATTTCGTGCATCACAACCACTGCCATGCGGCGTCGGTCATGATAATTCTGCTCCCGCCGCGGCTGCAGAAACTCCGCAAAAGTAACAGCGCCGATATTTTCCATTGCACCAAAATTAAATTCCGGCACCAACAACTGGTCGTATTTTGTGAATGGATATGGGTAGGCGAAATAATTTTCGAAATAATCGAGCCCCTGACGGGTAACGCGAAACCATTCCTCTGCATTTACGTATTGAGCATAACTTTTGCGCGCAAAAAGGCGCAATGGAATACGGAAAGGTTTCGCCTCTTCCCAAACCTGGTACGGCCCGGCGTGAAGAGACAATAGGTAAGTGCTGAAAGCCTGCGTATCGGGGAAATACCAGCGCCGCCGGTCATTGCCGAGATCGACAATGCGATTTTCCCGCTCGGCGGTCACCACGGTCCAGGATGCAGGCACTTCAACATCCAGGCGGAAGCTGGCTTTCAGATCCGGCTGATCAAATCCCGGGAAAACCTTATTAAAGCTCCACACCTCAAATTGGGTATATAAATAGCTGGAGCCATCTTCCGTATCGCGAAACCAATGCAGGCCCTGGCCGTTGCGTACGTAGGCATGGCGATAGTGAATCTCCAGGCTCTGCCGCCCTACCGCCAAATCCTGCGCTGACAGGGTTATAAAATTGCCATTGTAGTCGGCCGCAACTTGTTTACCGTTGACTCGTACAGCGAGCACTTCGCCATCGACAAAATCCACGGTCAGCGGTTGGTCAGCACTACTCAGATTGA
>JBQGED010000280.1:0-18341 GCA_052039425.1 Sphingobacterium griseoflavum
GGAGATCGAAAAGCTCAAACTAGTGGCGGAGAACGGCATGATCGACGCCCAGACCATGGCCCACGCTGTGGTGGACAGCGCGCGTTATGACGTCTTTGGCTTAGTGGATAAAGCCCTCGCCGGCCATGCGCAAGGCGCCGCTGCGAGCCTAAATGGTTTGCGCGGCGAGGGCACGGAGGCAATGGCGGTCTTGTGGGCACTCACCCGCGAGATCCGCGCCCTGATCGCCCTTAAGCTGGCACTCAGTGACGGTCAACGTCTGGAAATGGTCGCGCGCAAACACGGCATCTTCGAAACCCGCCTCCCCCTAATCCGCGGCGCGCTGCAACGTCTCTCCATCGGCACTCTGCGCCTGTTGCTGCGGGAGTGCGGCTACACCGATCGCACCGTAAAAGGCATGGCCCAAGGAGACCCATGGGAGGCTCTACTGGATATAGTGCTGTCATTGTCGGGGATTCGAACGCTGGATAACCGCAGTCTAAAAACACTGCTGTCGTAAAACGCCAATCTGAAAGAAATCCAATCCCGCCGGCTAGCACTAAGGCCGATGCCAGTGGGGGTTCTGAAAGCCTCGCGTCAGGGAGACGCGGGGCAGTCCTCAGGGATGAGTTCACGACGGTTTCAGAATCCCCAGTGGCATCGGCCGCCTCTCTTAAGAAGCCCCCAGTTCCGCTAAGACTTTCAAATACCGTTCGTCAGAAAGTTTTTGTTGGGTAGCCAACTCAAAAGCCACCGCTATATGAGTTCGCCTCAACATAAGAAAAAAATCTAGCGGTTATCCACAGTTCTGCTTTCAACAAAGCCACGTCAACCCCTGCGGGGGTTAGGAGAACTTTTCCACAGGATGAGCAAGTTTCTCCCACTATTGTCCACAGAATTGTCCCCCATCTGCTGCCTTGCAGAACCGCCAAAACCGCATTATCTTGTAGCCATTCTTTCAAACACCACTAGATATGGTGTTTTCATTTTTCTGACCTACGCTAGATATAGAGCTTATCCACATAACAAAAAACCGATAGCCCTTTAGCTTGTAGGACCAATTAATCCAAGCAAAAACGACAACAAAACCATTCCCGACACATCGCCATGTTGGGTCAAACGGAGACCATTATGCATACAGACGTGGATATCAAAGAGTCGCAACCCACCCGCGCACGAGTTCCCGAAGCCGATGCGCCAGCATCCATTGCTGCCACCGCACCCGGCCAACTGCGCGTCATTAAGCGCAACGGTACTGTCGTTCCCTACACCGACGACAAAATCTCCGTGGCTATGACCAAGGCCTTTCTTGCCGTAGAAGGTGGCACCGCAGCCGCGTCCAGCCGCATCCATGAAACGGTTGCCAAATTGACCAAACAGATCAGCGAGACCTTCAAGCGCCGCATGCCATCCGGCGGCACTATTCATATTGAAGAAATCCAGGATCAGGTCGAACTGACGCTGATGCGCGCTGGCGAGCACAAAGTGGCCCGTGATTACGTCATCTACCGTTCCGAGCGCGCCCGTATCCGCGCACAGAAATCTGAAGTCGCGTCCAATCTGAATGTACCCAACATCCAGGTGGTTATGCCCAACGGCGAGAAACAAAAGCTGGATGTCGACCGCCTGTTAACCCTGGTGACTGACGCCTGTGAAGGCCTGGCAGAAGTAGATCCGCAAGCCATTCTGAAAGAAGCTATGCGCAACCTGTACGACGGTGTTTCCCACGAAGACCTGAACACCTCGCTGGTGATTTCCGCTCGCACCCTGGTCGAAAAAGAACCCAACTACACTTACGCCACTGCGCGCCTGCTGATGGACAAACTGCGCGGCGAAGCTCTGCGTTACCTCGGTATCGCCCAGGAAGCCACCCAGCAACAGATGCACCAATATTACGGCCCCGCGCTTAAAGCGTTTGTGCAAAAAGGCGTGGAATTGGAGCTGATCTCCCCCGAACTGCTGACTTTCGACCTGGATATGCTCGGCCAAGCCCTGCTGCCGGAGCGCGACAACCAGTTTACCTATCTCGGCCTGCAAACCCTGTACGACCGCTACTTCCTGCATACCAAAGGTGTGCGCATCGAGCTGCCCCAGGTGTTCTTTATGCGCGTCGCCATGGGCTTGGCGTCTTCCGAGAAAAACAAGAACGAACAGGCCATCGAGTTCTACCGTCTGCTCTCCTCGTTCGATTACATGAGCTCCACGCCGACCCTGTTTAACTCCGGCACTTTGCGTCCGCAGCTGTCCTCCTGCTACCTCACCACCGTGCCAGACGACCTGATGGGCATCTACGGCGCCATCCAGGACAACGCCATGCTGTCCAAATGGGCCGGCGGCCTGGGCAACGACTGGACGCCAGTGCGTGCGCTCGGTTCCTACATCAAAGGCACCAATGGCAAATCCCAAGGTGTGGTGCCGTTCCTGAAAGTGGCCAACGACACTGCAGTTGCCGTTAACCAGGGTGGCAAGCGCAAAGGCGCGGTCTGCGCGTACCTGGAAACCTGGCACCTGGATATCGAAGAATTCCTCGAGCTGCGCAAGAACACCGGCGACGATCGCCGCCGCACCCACGATATGAACACCGCCAACTGGGTGCCGGATCTGTTCATGAAGCGCGTGTTTGAAGACAAACACTGGACACTTTTCTCGCCCAATGATGCACCGGACCTGCACGACCTGTACGGCAAAGCTTTCGAGGCGCGGTACGAGGAGTACGAGCGCAAGGTGGAAAACGGCACCTTGAAATTGCACAAGAAGGTTCGCGCTCTGGATTTGTGGCGCAAGATGCTGGGCATGCTGTTCGAAACCGGCCATCCCTGGATCACCTTCAAGGACGCCTGCAACCTGCGCAGTCCGCAGCAGCACGCCGGTGTGGTGCACTCGTCCAACCTGTGTACCGAGATCACCCTGAATACCAAGGCCAACGACGAAATCGCCGTGTGCAATTTGGGTTCCGTAAACCTGGCGCAACACATCGAAAATGGCAAACTGAACGAAGAGAAGCTGCGCGAGACCGTGCGCACCGCTGTGCGCATGTTGGATAACGTCATCGACATCAACTACTACTCTGTGCCCGCAGCGCGCACCTCCAACCTTCGCCACCGCCCGGTGGGCTTGGGCATTATGGGATTCCAGGACGCGCTCTATCAGATGCGCATCCCCTACAGCAGCGATGCCGCTGTGGAATTCGCTGACCGCTCCATGGAGCTGATCAGCTACTACGCCATCGAAGCTTCCAGTGATCTGGCCGCAGAACGCGGCAGTTATTCTTCTTTTGAAGGCTCGCTGTGGAGTAAAGGTATCCTGCCTATCGACTCCATCGAACTGCTGGCCCACAACCGCGGCGAGCAGTACATCGAGCAAGACCGCAGCAAAACCCAGGACTGGAACCGCCTGCGCGAGAAAGTAAAAACCCAGGGGATGCGCAACTCCAATGTCATGGCAATTGCGCCCACGGCGACCATCGCCAACATCACCGGAGTCAGCCAGTCCATCGAGCCGACTTACCAGAACCTGTACGTGAAATCCAACCTGTCCGGCGAATTCACCGTGGTCAACCCCTACTTGGTGCACGACCTCAAGGCCCGCGACCTGTGGGACATCGTCATGGTCAACGATCTCAAGTACTACGAAGGTTCCGTGCAGAAGATCGACCGCATTCCGGAAGATCTCAAGCAGCTCTACGCCACCGCTTTTGAAGTGGAGCCGCGCTGGATCGTCGACGCCGCCAGCCGCCGCCAGAAGTGGATCGACCAGGCCCAGAGCCTCAACCTTTACATCGCTGGCGCCAATGGCAAGAAGCTGGATTTCACTTACCGCATGGCCTGGTTCCGCGGTTTGAAAACCACCTATTACCTGCGCGCTCTGGCTGCCACTACCACGGAGAAATCCACCATCAGCACTGGCAATCTGAACGCGGTTTCCGCCAAGAGCGAAACCCCGACGCTGGAAGCGGCGCCCGTCCCCAAGGCGTGCTCCATCGATAATCCGGATTGCGAGGCTTGTCAGTAATTTGAGGCACTGAGCGCAAGAGATTCAGCAGATTTTTCCGGGGCGGCCCGCTTGGGACCCTCACCGACAGGGAGGTCGGTGAGGGAGCCTACAAGGATGTACTCGCGGCGGTCCCGGAATGCCGGACCACCGGAAAAAACTGGTGGAGCTCTGAAGCGGTGTCAGCACAGAGGAATCAGGAGTGGGCCGGGGGACAAGGGTGCGCGGGGGCGCACCCGGCCATTCGCACTTGCGGAGCCGCCAGCACTCTAAACACCAACGTTATGACCAATAGGAAACACCACATGTTGAGTTGGGATGATTACAACGACGACAAGGCCCCTGCGCCTGTCGCCGACAAAAAGATCGCACCAGAAGTCATTCAGGCGGCCCTGGCAGCCGAGCCGGCCGCAGCGGAAGTCCACCCGGTCGAAAAACCCGCATCCGTAGGAAAAGTAGAAAAGGCTGCTGCTGCACCCACTGCAGCAGTCAAACCCGGTCTGAACAATCAGGACGCCATCAGTCTGGCCAAACAGGCCGTGCGCGATCTGGACCCTGCTCCGGGCCTGGAAGAGTTGGAAATGGGCGCCGCCCGCATTCAGGTGGATGATAAGCGCATGATCAATTGCCGCGCCGATCTCAACCAGCTGGTGCCCTTTAAATACGAGTGGGCCTGGCAGAAATATCTGGATGGCTGTGCCAACCATTGGATGCCACAGGAAGTCAACATGACCGCTGACGTGGCTACCTGGAAAAGTGCTGATGGTCTGAGCGAGGACGAGCGCCGGGTAGTGAAGCGTTCGCTGGGTTACTTTTCCACCGCAGATTCATTGGTGGCAAACAACTTGGTGCTGGCCATCTATCGCCACATCACCTGCCCGGAAGCGCGTCAGTACCTGCTTCGCCAAGCGTTTGAAGAAGCCATCCACACCCACGCCTACCAGTACTGCATCGAGTCACTCGGGATGGATCAGGGTGAGGTGTTCAATATGTATCGCGAAGTGCCCTCCGTCGCAAAAAAAGCGGCCTGGAGCATCGCCCACACCAGTGGCATCAGCAGCCCCATGTTCCAAACCGGCACACCCGAAGCCGACCAGGAACTGCTGCGCAATCTGATCGGCTTTTACGTCGTGACCGAGGGCATCTTCTTCTATTGCGGCTTTACCCAAATTCTCTCCATGGGCCGCCGCAACAAAATGACCGGCGTGGCCGAGCAGTTCCAGTACATCCTGCGCGACGAGAGCATGCACCTGAATTTCGGCATAGACGTGATCAACCAGATCAAACTGGAAAACCCACATCTGTGGACCGAAGCGTTCAAAGCTGAAGTTCGCCAAATGGTTCTGGAAGGCACCGAGTTGGAAATTCAATACGCTCACGACACCATGCCCCGCGGCATCCTCGGGATGAACTCCAGCATGATGGAAGAGTATCTGCACTTTATCGCCAACCGCCGCCTGGCCCAGCTGGGTTTGCCGGAGGCGTTCCCCGGTGCGCAGAACCCCTTCCCCTGGATGAGCGAAATCATGGATCTGCGCAAGGAAAAGAACTTCTTCGAAACGCGCGTGATCGAGTATCAAACAGGCGGCGCCCTGAGCTGGGACTAAGCCTTTCACCACAATCACACCTGTGCCTGCGGGCACAGGTGGCAGCCTCTCTGGAGGACCGATTATGAGTGGCAAAACACACAATTCTCCATCACTGGACCGTTCGGAAGCCGATGACCTGCGCGTTGCGGTGCAGGAGCTGAATCAAAGCATCGCTTACCTAAGCAAAATGATCCTGCAACTCCAACGCTCCATGGGCAGCAAGCCGGACAATCCACCGGCGACGGAAAAGCCCGAAACGATCCACAGAAATCCCACCTTATAAAGAGCAGGATAGAGCCAAGACGTTGAACGAATTGTGCGTTGGCAGCCGCACCGCCATCAGCGGCGGCGTGCAATGGTTTGCCGATATCATCTGTCATTTGCGCGACGATCTGGCTGTGGACTATCCCGCCCAGGCACTGCCTCAGAATGGGGATATCCGCATCTGGGTGGCGGAAAGTTATTACCCGGAATTACTGGAACTCACATGGGAGGAAGCCGTCCTCAGCCTGCTGTACCGCATGCAGCACTGCACCTCACGCCTGCACCCGCGCAAGATCGACTTTGCCGAAATCGCTATGGCCCAATTACGCCGAGCTACCGGAAATTCACAAATCTGGACAATGTGAGGTGGCGCGCTGAAGTCCAGCGGGAAAAACTGGCACGCTGAAAATCAACTCGCCGCCGCTTTCAACCTTGAGCTTATAGCCCGGCGGCAAGTGGAGGAAGTTTGGCTACAGTTAACTCTATCAAGCGCCCGACGGCGACCCACCTCCCCAGAGCAGCGATGGTGCCATGCCAACAGTTTTAGTCGTGGATGACTCGGAAGATAACGCAAGACTTCTGGAGTATGACCTGAATGATGACGGCTTTGATGTGCTGATTGCCCTGAGTGGGGATGAGTGCATCACTACAGCGGCGAGCCGCCGGCCGGATTTGATTCTGCTCGATATGCGCATGCCCGGCTTGAGCGGCCTGGAAACTTTGGAGAAATTAAAGGACTTCGCCGAAACCGCTGATATTCCGGTCATCATCATCTCCGCCAGCAATTCCGACGACAACATCATCAAAGCTCTGGACTTAGGCGCCAGCGATTACGTCAATAAACCGGTGGTTTATCCCATTCTCGCCGCACGCATGCGTACAGCACTGCGGGTCAAGCAAGCGACGCTCGAACTCGAAGTGGTAAACCAAGAACTGCGCCGCCTAGCGACTACCGATCCACTGACCCGTTTGGCCAATCGGCGTCATTTTTTCGCCCTGGCGCACGCGGAATTCGCTAAGGCTCAGCGCCACAAACGGCCGCTGTCGATCATCATGATGGACGTAGACGAGTTCAAGCAGATTAACGACACCCACGGCCACGCCGCCGGAGATCGCGCTTTGGATATTCTGGCCGATTGTTGCCGTGAAGCGGTGCGGGAGTCGGATCTGGTGGGGCGTATCGGAGGAGAGGAGTTTGCGATTTGTTGCCCAGATGCGGATCTCAGCGGCGCTACCGCTATCGCCGAGCGTATCCGCGTAACCTGTGAAAAGCGCACAATCCACTACGGCCAATTGCAGTTCAATTTCACGGTTAGCCTCGGTGTCACCACTCGCAACAGCGAGGATGATAGCTTTGAAGACATGCTCAACCGCGCCGACCAGCTCCTGTATCAGGCGAAAAACAAAGGTCGCAATCGTGCCATTGCCTGCTGACGCCGTTTAACACCACTGCCTTTGCAGCGTTCTCCTACAACGCTGCATACACCATTCTTTATCGCTCCCTCAACGCTGCACGCGGAAGTCCAGCATCCGCTGCAGCGGAACCATGGCGCGCCGCGCCAAGTCCGGGTCGACGAAGATTTCGTTGTCATTGCGCTCAAACGCCGTCGCCATTAACTCTAATGAACTCATTGCCATCCATGGACAGTTAGCACAGGAGCGGCAGGTGGCACCGGATCCAGCGGTGGGGGCGATATAGAAAAGCTTGTCTGGACAGGTCTGCTGCATTTTATAGAAGATGCCCTGGTCCGTAGCGACGATGAATTTTTTCTGCGGCAGTGTCTGAGCGGCGCGGATCAATTGCGAGGTGGAACCCACGACATCCGCCAGTGCCACTACCGCTTCGGGCGACTCCGGATGTACCAGTACAGCGGCATCGGGATGCATGGCCTTGAGATCCTCAACTCCGCGCGCTTTGAACTCCTCGTGCACGATACAGGCGCCATCCCACAACAGCACATCCGCCCCTGTGGATTTCTGGACGTAGCGCCCCAAATGTTTGTCCGGCGCCCAGAGGATCTTTTTGCCCTGCTTATCCAAGTGATCTACCACATCCACAGCAATACTCGAGGTCACCACCCAATCCGCCCGAGCCTTTACGGCAGCGGAAGTGTTGGCGTAGACCACCACGGTTCGGTCCGGGTTGGCATCGCAAAACGCGCTGAACTCTTCCGCCGGGCAACCTATATCCAGGGAGCAGGTGGCCTCCAACGTGGGCATCAACACACGCTTTTCAGGGCTGAGGATTTTGGCGGTCTCACCCATAAATTTCACACCGGCGACAATCAGTGTCTGCGCCGGATGGTTTTTGCCGAATCGCGCCATCTCCAGAGAATCGGAAACACAGCCGCCGGTTTCCTCCGCGAGAGCCTGGACGTCCGGATCCGTATAGTAGTGGGCGACCAGCACCGCATTATGCTCTTTGAGCAATGCTTTAATTTTGGCTTTGCGCTCCGCAATCTCATCAGGGCTGGCGTGATGCTGCGCTGGGATACGATCCAGGTGCGCTCGCACCAACTCCTGCGGACTCATGTGCGCCGGTTCTATCACAATGGCGTCATTTCCCGTCGCGGCGCCTTCATATAAAGCCATAAACTCGACCTCTAAAACAAAACGCGCATTCTACGCCAGGATATCGATATTTGATCATTTGATTGACTGGAGGTTGCAGCGTAACCACCGCAGCCGGCTGATTAAACAAGTATGGCCAAGCAGCAGGCATGACTTAAACTCCGCCAACCTGGACTCCCGCCTCTAATTTGCGATGAATCTGAATCTCCGTTACCACCTCTCCCCTGAGTCCACCGAAAAGCTGGCGGCCGCCACTCGGCTCATCACCCACCTGTTGCAGCGCTTCCCCTGGGCCGTACCTCTGGTGGGTTTTGTCTCTGGTGCGGCGAGCTTCTTTCTGGTAGAGCGGGAAAAAGACGCCTTCGCACAATTTATCGCACTGCTCATGCTGGCGAGCTGGGTTTGGCTCGCCCTGGAAAAGCTGTTGCGCCGCGGTGTGCAACGCTGGTTTGGCACGCCTCTGCCGTCGCCAATACTCAGCTTTTTTACTCAGATGGTGCACCAGGAAAGCCTTTTCTTTGTCATTCCCTTTTTCACCATCACCACCGCCTGGAATACCGGTCAAATGGTATTCACCTCGCTATTAATGCTGTTTGCGCTGATCTCCATCGTGGATCCTATCTACTACCGCTGGCTGGCCGGACGACGCTGGCTGTATTTCATTTTCCATGGCGTAACGTTTTTTGCGGTGCTCCTCACCGCTCTACCGATTATCTTTCAGCTGCCGACGCCCAAAACCTACCTGATAGCCCTGGGGACCGCCCTTATCTTGTCGCTGCCAGCTGTGGTGCGCGCCATGCCGCTGCGCTGGTGGGGACGCTGGCTTGCCGCATTAGCGCTGGCGCTGCTGACCATCGGCATAGGGATCTACACCCGCCCGTGGATTCCGCCGGCCACGTTGCGCCTCACCAAAGTGGCGGTGACCGATAAAATCGATGATCGCAATCGAGCCCCGGAGCGGGAATTGAAAGTCATAACAGATGAGCAACTGCGCCAGGGGCTCTATGCCTATACCGCCATCCGCGCTCCCCGCGGCTTGCGCGAGCGCATCTATCACGAGTGGCGCCGCAACGGTCGCACGGTGGATCGCATCGCACTGAATATTAATGGCGGCCGGGAGGCTGGCTACCGCGCCTGGAGCCACAAGCTCAATTTCCCACCCTATCCCGTCGGCCGCTGGGAAGTTCACGTGCTAACGGAAGCCAGTCAGGTAATCGGTATTCTCCGTTTTGAAGTGGTGAAATCCGATAAGCCCGCACTTACGCCAGCGCCTCCTGCCTCTACCCTTGAGGAAGAATCGACTCCGAAGGACGAGCCACCTGTAACGGATGAATTTAATGAACCACTGGCACCCGCAGAATCGTCGCAAACGACGGAACAAGTCGAGCCGGAAGAAACACCCACACAGGAAGAGCCTCCCTTAGTAAAACCAGTCCCCGACGTGGATAAAGAGCCGATCCAGGAAGACCCAGCACCAGCCGAAAAACAGAAACCGCCCACCGACAGCCTGCCATCCGATTTAAATCGCTCCGAGAGTGAGTCTGATGAAATTAAAATAGAACCGAGTGAAGAACTGCCGCCAGAAGAAACTTAATCTGCAGAAATAAAAAAGGGAGCTTTAGGCTCCCTTCTTCTTGAGTGGTGGGTCGTACTGGATTCGAACCAGTGACCAATTGGTTAAAAGCCAACTGCTCTACCGACTGAGCTAACGACCCAAAAGAGGCGCACATACTAATGATTTTCTTTTAAAAGACAAGCGATTTTTTTTGCAATATTACCGACAATCCCTCAACTTTCTAATCGCTGATACCGCGTGGGATCCTGGATGCCCAAATCCATAAATCCCCTTTTCCTCAAGCGACAAGAGTCACAGCGGCCGCAGGCCAAACCGTCATCACTCGCCTGATAACAGGAAACCGTTTTGCTGTAATCCACACCCAATGCTAGCCCTGCGCGGATGATGTCACTCTTACTCAGATCAATCAGAGGTGTGCGGATTTGGAGAGATTTGCCCTCCACCCCGGCGCGCGTCGCGAGATTGGCAAGCACCTGAAACGCTGCAATATATTCAGGCCTGCAATCGGGATAACCGGAATAATCCACTGCATTTACGCCAATAAAAATTGCCGAGGCTTCGAGGACTTCAGCCCAGCCCAAAGCGATCGATAAAAACACGGTGTTGCGCGCCGGCACATACGTGACCGGAATGCCGTCCGTTTCCTGCTCCGGCACGTCTATATTGCTATCTGTCAGCGCGGATCCGCCAATGCTGCCCAGATCGAGGCGGACAACTTTATGCGAGGCCGCGCCTAAATCCCGGGCCACGCGCTCCGCAGCCGATAATTCAGCACTGTGGCGCTGGCCGTAGTCAAAGCTCAAAGTGTGACACTGGTAACCCTCCGCCTGAGCCATTGCGAGCACAGTCGCGGAATCAAGCCCCCCAGACACCAGCACGACTGCGTTTTCGCCACGTATTTCCGCCATTGTCACACCCCGGGAACATCGCCCCACAGATATTTATGCAATTGAATTTGCATCCTTACCGGCAGCCGGTCCGCGATTATCCACTCCGCCAAATCGCGCGGATTGAGCACGCCATAGCTTGGGGAAAACAGAATTTCTCCTACGCGCCGCTCCAAGTGCATTTCATTAACTCTGAAACGCGCCCACTCGTAGTCTTCCCGGCTGCATAAAACAAATTTGACCTGGTCTTTCTGCTGAAGGAGAGGGATATTCTCCGCCAGGTTGCGGTGACTCTCGCCCGAGCCGGGGGTTTTAATATCCATGACGATGCTGACGCGCGGATCTATATCCGCGATGGACATAGCACCGCTGGTTTCGAGCGAGACGTTTCTGCCTGAGTCACATAAGGCTTTAAGTAGCTGGCGGGCATCCGGCTGCGCCAGAGGTTCTCCACCAGTGACGCAAACATATGGCGTGCCGAAGCTATCAACCTGCGCCAGAATCTCCTGCAGAGAAATCCTATTACCGCCATAAAACGCATAGGCAGAGTCACAATAACCGCAGCGCAACGGACATCCGGTAAGGCGAACAAAAACGGTAGGCAATCCCACCGTCCGGGCTTCACCCTGAAGGGAGAAAAAGATTTCGGTAATACGCAGTTCAACAGTCATTGTGACGCTACAAACAAAAAAACCGGGCGTTGCCCGGTCTTCGAACAAACACTACAACTTATTCCGCGTCTGCAGCGGACTCTAATTTGCCTTGAACCGGACGGTCCAGCAATTCGACGTACGCCATAGGCGCATTGTCACCAGTGCGGTAGCCGCATTTTAAAATGCGCAGATAACCGCCTGGACGATTGCCAAAACGAGGACCCAATTCACCAAACAATTTGCCCACTGCTTTTTTATTCCGCAGACGGTCGAAAGCCAAGCGGCGATTAGCGACGCTGTCTTCCTTGCTCAGAGTTATCAGAGGTTCAGCAAACCGACGCAGTTCCTTGGCCTTGGGAAGCGTAGTTTTGATTAACTCATGCTCCACCAGCGAATTGACCATATTGCGAAACATGGCTTTGCGATGAGAAGAGTTTCTATTTAATTGACGGCCACTAAGACGATGACGCATGACTCTATACCTTTTCCGATTGCTATCTCAGCAAACTTCACCCGAAGGTGAATTAATCATTACCTTTCAAACTGGCGGGTGGCCAATTTTCCAAGCGCATACCCAATGACAAACCGCGTGATGCCAGTATGTCTTTAATCTCAGTCAACGACTTTTTGCCGAGGTTAGGAGTTTTGAGCAACTCAACCTCAGTGCGCTGAATAAGATCGCCGATGTAATAAATATTTTCAGCCTTCAGACAGTTGGCCGAACGAACAGTCAACTCAAGATCGTCAACCGGACGGAGCAAAATCGGGTCGATCTGATCTTCCTTCTTCTCTGGCTCAGCCTCTTTCTCGCCTTCCAGATCAACAAAGACGGCAAGTTGCTGCTGCAGAATTGTAGCCGCACGACGAATTGCTTCTTCCGGATCGATAGTGCCGTTGGTTTCGAGATCAATCACCAGCTTATCCAGGTTAGTGCGCTGTTCTACCCGCGCACTTTCCACGGTGTAAGCAAGACGCTTGACTGGGCTGTAGCTTGCATCCAATTGCAAACGGCCTATAGCACGAGTTTCCTCATCATCGCGTGAGCGCGCATCCGACGGCTGATAACCGCGACCGCGACTAATGGTCAGGCGCATGCTCAACTCGACGTCCGCTGTGATATTGGCGATCACAAGCTGAGGGTTCTTAATTTCAACGTCATGATCCAGCTTGATGTCACCTGCAGTGACGGGGCCTGGACCACGCTTGGTCAGCGTCAATACGGACACGTCTTTACCGTGCATCACCACAGCTACTTCTTTGAGATTCAGAAGGATTTCAATTACATCCTCCTGAACACCCTCGATCGCACTGTACTCATGCTGCACACCATCGATTTCAACTTCAGTGATGGCGCAACCGGGCATTGATGACAGCAGAATGCGTCGCAATGCATTACCAAGCGTATGACCGAAACCGCGTTCGAGCGGCTCCAGCACCACTTTCGCTCTGGTTGGACCCAACTCCGTGACATCGATATTTTTTGGCGTCAGAAAATCATTCACAGCAGTTTGCATAAGCATTCCTGTTAACAGATTGGAGTTGGCTTACTTCGAGTAGAGCTCGACGATCAAGTTCTCGTTGATATCCGCTGACAGATCACCACGATCTGGAACGCGCTTAAATACGCCTTCCTTCTTCTCGTTGTTTACATCCACCCACTCTACATCGCCACGCTGACCAGAAATGGTCAATGCGCTTTGGATACGCAACTGATTTTTCGCCTTCTCACGCACGGCAATTACATCGCCAACGCGCACTTGATAAGAAGGGATATTCAGAGTTTTACCGTTTACCATGATCGCCTTATGGCTAACCAATTGGCGAGATTCGGCGCGGGTAGCACCAAAGCCCATGCGGTAAACAACGTTATCCAAACGGCACTCAAGCAACTGCAGCAGGTTTTCACCAGTTGCACCTTTGCGACGAGCAGCTTCGGTGTAATAGTTCTGGAATTGTTTTTCCAAAATACCGTAGATGCGACGCACTTTTTGCTTTTCACGGTGCTGAACACCGTAATCAGAAAGGCGGCCGCGACGCTGACCATGCTGGCCCGGGCCAGTGTCTATCTTGCATTTTGAATCAAGGGGACGCACACCGCTCTTGAGGAAAAGATCTGTTCCTTCACGACGTGCGAGTTTACAGGTTGGTCCAATATAACGAGCCATTGTTCTCTACCTCCTCACACGCGACGCTTTTTAGGCGGACGGCAGCCATTATGGGGAATCGGCGTAACATCCGTAATATTTGTGATTTTGTAGCCAATATTGTTGAGTGCGCGGACTGCGGACTCACGTCCTGGGCCAGGACCTTTGACTTCTACGTCAAGGTTCTTCAGACCGTATTCCAGAGCAGCTTGACCAGCGCGCTCCGCAGCTACCTGAGCAGCAAACGGCGTGCTTTTACGTGAACCGCGGAAACCGGAACCGCCGGAAGTCGCCCAGCTCAAAGTGTTACCTTGACGATCAGTGATGGTGACGATCGTATTATTGAAAGAGGCATGGATATGAGCAACGCCATCCACAACGGTCTTTTTGACCTTTTTGCGAGGGGCTGCTTTTGCAGGCTTAGCCATCGTAATGTTCCTAACTTAAAGCGATTAAATTAACGTTTGATCGGTTTGCGCGGACCTTTGCGAGTGCGAGCATTGGTCTTGGTACGTTGACCACGCACAGGCAAGTTGCGGCGATGACGCAATCCACGATAGCAACCCAAGTCCATAAGCCGTTTGATGCTCATGGAAACTTCACGGCGCAAATCACCTTCTACAGTGTACTTGCCAACCTCTGTACGGATCGCTTCAAGCTGTTCTTCGCTCAGGGCGCTGATCTTGGCGTTTTCGGCGATACCGGCTGCAGAGCAGATAGCTCGCGCTCGGGTGCGGCCGATGCCGTAAACGTAAGTTAAGGAAATTACAGCGTGTTTTTGATCTGGTATGTTGACACCAGCAATACGGGCCATTCGGATTACTCCAATTACTTTTGTTCTGCGATACTAACGGCGAAAAACAGATCCCCGCGAACCCCTATCAACAAGGGCGCGGGATGATAGCTGTTTGAACACCGGAATTCAATAGGAGAGAATTTCTCCGACAGTTAGTATCCCCTGATTCATCCTTGAAGAGGCGGATGAGCTCCGCCTGAAACAACTATCAACCTTGACGTTGTTTGTGCTTTGGAGTTACTTCACAAATCACGCGAAGAACGCCTTTGCGACGAACGATTTTGCAGTTTCTGCAAACTTTTTTTACGGATGCTCGGACTTTCATGGTTTCCTCTCAATTAGCGCGTGTTACCGCTGCCATAACCTTTCAAATTTGCTTTCTTCAACACTGACTCATACTGGTGGGACATGAGATGTGATTGAACTTGCGACATAAAGTCCATCACCACCACCACAACGATCAGCAGAGATGTACCACCCAGATAAACTGGTATGCCGGTATAGGCCACCAAGAACTGCGGCAACAACGCGACGCCGGCAATATAAATTGCACCTATCAGGGTCAATCTGGTCAACACTGTGTCGATATACTTTGCCGACTGATCACCTGGCCGAATTCCGGGAATGTAGGCACCACCCTTCTTCAGGTTGTCTGCCACTTCTTTCGGGTTGTAGATCATCGCCGTATAGACGAAGCAGAACAGAATGATCAAACCGCCAAATACCACAAAGTTAAGTGGCTGACCTGGGCCAAGCGCCAGGGCAACATCCTGCAGAATCTCACCAAATTTTCCCTCGCTGGATTGACCGAACCACTGGGCTATCGAAGCCGGGAACAACAGCAAGCTGCTAGCGAAAATCACAGGGATAACGCCCGCCATATTGATCTTCAATGGCAAATGGCTGGTCTGCTGCGCATAGCCATGACGACCTTGCTGCCGCTTAGCGTAATTGATCGTAATACGGCGCTGACCGCGTTCCATACGCACCACAAACCAAGTGATAGCGAATACACCAACCAGAATGACCAGCAGCATTAATGCATGCAAATTGCCTTGGCGCGTACTTTCGATAACAGTACCAAAAGCTCCCGGAAGTCCCGCGACAATACCAGCGAAAATCAACATGGAAATGCCGTTGCCGACACCGCGCTCAGTGATTTGCTCACCCAGCCACATCATGAATATCGCGCCCGTCACTACAGACGAAACCGCAACAATATAAAAGCTAACGGTTGGGAGAGCTGTATGCGACATGCCCTGCCCCGCCATACCAGCAACCATGATCACACCCTGAACCAAGGCGAGCACCACAGTCAGATACCGCGTGTATTGGTTAATCTTACGACGACCTGCT
This sequence comes from Sphingobacterium griseoflavum, assembly GCA_052039425.1. Lineage (GTDB taxonomy): Bacteria > Pseudomonadota > Gammaproteobacteria > Pseudomonadales > Cellvibrionaceae > UBA5868. The sequence continues at coordinate 15,806 of JBQGED010000280.1, forward strand.
TCACCCTCTTTTTTAATCGCTTCTAGAGAAGGTGTTACCGCCGTCATCATCTGCATAATGATCGACGCAGAAATGTACGGCATGATGCCGAGCGCCAAAATACTCATGCGCTCCCAAGCACCACCGGAGAACATATTGAGCATGCCAAGGAAAGTCCCCTGGTTCTGCTCAAATAGCGCTTGCACCTGACCCGGATCTATACCTGGAACCGGAATATGAGTGCCAACGCGATAAACCAGAATGGCCAAAAATAAAAATTTTAGGCGAGTCCAAAGCTCGCCTAAACCTTGTTGATTGCCCAGAGACAGTGCGCCTGGAGCTGCCATGAAAGCCTCTCTTAGTCTTCTATTTTGCCACCGGCTGCTTCTATCGCAGCTTTAGCACCTTTGCTCACGGCAATACCCTTCACCGTTACGGCTTTTTTGATCTCACCAGAGAGAAAGATCTTAACGCTTTTGACGTTATGACCGATGACATTGGCAGCACGAAGAGCTTCGATATCAATCACATCAGCTTCAACAGTGTTCAGTTCTGCTACGCGAATTTCCGCTGCAGAAAGACTAACACGGCTGGTAAAGCCATATTTTGGCAAACGCTTTTGCAAAGGCATTTGGCCGCCTTCAAAACCAGGACGTACGTTGCCGCTTTTGCGGGCGCGCTGGCCCTTGTGGCCTCGACCACAGGTTTTGCCGAGACCGGAACCAATCCCACGACCAACGCGTTTACGAGTCGTACGACTGCCAGGTGCGGGGCTCAAGGTATTCAGTTGCATCTGTCAGTCCTCAACTTTAACCATATAAGAAACTTTATTAATCATGCCGCGGATCGAAGGAGTGTCCTGCAATTCAACAGTATGACCAATGCGACGCAGCCCCAGGCCGGAAATACAAGCTCTGTGAGCTTTCAAGCGACCATAGACACTCTTGGTCTGCGTCACTTTAATTGTTTTATTTGCCATGGTATTCGTATCCCAAAACAATGAGAAAATTATGCGGTGATCTCGTCCACGCTCTTGCCGCGTTTTGCAGCTACAGATTCCGGAGATTGCATATCACCCAACGCTTTAAAAGTAGCGCGAACAACGTTAACCGGATTGGTTGATCCGTAGCACTTAGCCAATACGTTCTGAACGCCAGCGATTTCCAACACGGCACGCATAGCACCACCAGCAATTACACCAGTACCGGGAGAAGCTGGCTGCATGTAGACTTTTGACGCACCGTGGCGACCGCGGGTCGGATAATGAATGGTGTCACCTTTAAGATCAACATTAATCATATTACGTCGAGCAGCTTCCATAGCCTTCTGAATGGCAACCGGGACTTCACGGGCTTTACCGCGACCGAAGCCAACACGCCCATTGCCGTCACCAACCACGGTCAGGGCCGTGAAGGCGAATATACGTCCGCCCTTAACGGTTTTGGCTACACGGTTTACCTGAACAAGCTTTTCCTGTAAACCTTCAGCACTACTGCCTTTTTCTTTCTCATTCATCGACATAATTCAAACCTTTAAAATTGTAATCCGGCCTCGCGGGCTGCATCTGCCAAAGCTTTTACTCGGCCATGGTACCTAAAACCACTGCGATCAAAAGCCACTGCTTCTACACCTGCCGCTTTAGCGCGATCAGCGATGAGCTTACCCACTGCCTTTGCAGCCTCTACGTTGCCAGTTGCACCAGCACGGAGGTCTTTGTCCAAGGTTGAAGCTGAAGCGATGACTTTGTCACCTTCGGCACCAATAATTTGGGCATACATATGACGTGGAGTACGATGAATGCACAAACGTACCGCACCCAATTCGCGCATCTTGGCACGAGAGCGAAGAGCGCGACGAAGACGTGAAACTTTTTTGTCTGACATAAATTATTCCTATTTCTTCTTCGCTTCTTTACGCAGAACGTTTTCGTCGGAGTAACGTACACCTTTACCTTTATAAGGCTCTGGCGGACGGAAAGCGCGAATTTCTGAGGCGACCTGACCCAACAGTTGCTTGTTGGAGCTTTTCAATACGATCTCGGTTTGTGTCGGGGTTTCCACAACCACGCCTTGCGGGACTTCATAATCCACAGGATGTGAGAAACCCAGAGACAAGCTCAGGATATTGCCGGCAGCTTTGGCACGATAACCAACACCAACCAACTGCAGCTTGCGCTCGAAACCGGATGTTACGCCGGTCACCATGTTGTTCACGAGCGCACGAGTAGTACCTGCAAGGGCACGGGACTGCTTACCACCGTCACGAGCAGCAAAAGTCAGAACATTTTCTTCCTGCTGGACGATGACATTACTGTTAATAACGAGATCAAGTGAGCCTTTGCCGCCTTTTACAGTCAGGTTTTGGCCTTTGATTACTACATCAACGCCAGACGGCAGCTGAACTGGATTTTTTGCAACACGAGACATGACAATTTCCCACTAATTCTGCCGCATCAAAATACGGTACAAAGTACTTCGCCACCAACACCAGCTGCGCGGGCAGCACGATCAGTCATCACACCTTTACTGGTGGAGATAATCGCTATACCCAGTCCGCC
>JBQGED010000281.1:0-5302 GCA_052039425.1 Sphingobacterium griseoflavum
TGACGCGAGGCTTTCAGAACCCTCACCCGCACCGTCCTCGTGCAATTGAAAGAGTTGTACTTCTTTTGGGCTAAGAGAGCAGTGTCTTTAAGCTGCGGTTATCCAGCGTTCGAATTCCCGCGAGTGACAGCACTATATCCAGCAGTGCTTCCCAAGGGTCTCCTTGGGCCATGCCTTTCACAGTGCGGTCGGTGTAGCCACATTCCCGCAGCAGCAGGCGCAGGGTGCCGATGGAGAGGCGTTGCAGGGCGCCGCGGATAAGGGGCAGGCGGGTTTCGAAGATGCCGTGTTTGCGCGCGACCATTTCCAGGCGCTGGCCGTCACTGAGTGCAAGCTTGAGAGCGATCAGGGAGCGGATCTCGCGGGTTAGTGCCCACAAGACCGCCATTGCCTCCGTGCCTTCGCCGCGCAAACCGTTGAGGCTCGCAGCGGCGCCTTGAGCATGGCCGGCGAGGGCTTTGTCCACTAAGCCGAAGACGTCATAACGCGCGCTGTCCACCACGGCGTGGGCCATGGTCTGGGCGTCGATCATGCCGTTCTCCGCCACTAGTTTGAGCTTTTCGATCTCCTGCACGGCCGCTAACAGATTGCCTTCAACACGTCCTGCCAATATGTCGATGGCCTGAGAATCCGCCCTTATGCCAGCGCGCTGCAGGCGTTGCTCGATCCAGCGCGGCAGCTGCTTGATGCCGATGGGCCAGACGGTGACCACGGTGCCGATCTGCTCAATGGCGCTGTACCACTTGCTGTTTTGGGTGGCTTTGTCGAGTTTCGGGCAGACCAGCAGCAGAAGATTATCGGGGGAGGGGGCGGCGCAGTATTCCTGCAGAATCTTGGTGCCCACATCCCCGGGCTTGCCGTTGTGGACGCGCACTTCGAGGAGTTTTTTGTCGGCGAACAGGCTGAGGCTGTTGGCGCTTTGCATTAACTGCGGCCACTGAAAACCGGCGTCGGTGTGGAAAATCTCGCGCTCGCTGAAACCCGCTTTGCGCGCGGCGGCGCGGATGGCGTCGCAGCTTTCCTGCACCAGCAAGGGTTCATCACCGGTGATCAGGTAGGCGGGGCTCAGGCCTTTTTGCAAAGCCTGGGGCAGTTGTTCAGGATTGAGTTTTGCCATTGGGAATCGACACGTTGCGCGCCTGGCGCAGGATGCGCTGGGCCAGGTCCAGGCGCATTTCTTCCAGCAGGGTGTTTTCCTCTTCGCTTTTCGCCGCTGTGTTGCTCGGGTCGAAGTCGAATACCCGCTCGACCGACAAGGTCTGCGGCACGCTCAGGGTTTTCTCGCCTGCAACCTGGTAGTGGAATTCAGCGGAGAGGGAGAGTTCGTATTGGGCGGGGGAGCCGATGGAGGTAACTGCCACCACGCGCCGCTGCAGCTCTTCGATGCCGAGGTGCAGGCTGAGGGGGGCGTCGCTTTGCGGTTTGACGGAGCTGCGATGCATGACATCCAGCAGCGCAAGAGTCAAAGGTGCAAAGCGGTCCGTCGGCACCAGATTCAGGGCGGGTGGGCCCTGATAGCTGCCGACGCCGCGCAGCTGCCAGCCGCACCCAGCGAGGATAAGACAGAGCAGTCCGGCACTAAACCAACGCAAGGGTTTCATCCTTTCACAACGATGTTGACGAGTTTGTTGGGCACAACGATCACCTTCACCACTGCTTTGCCGTCGATAAAGCGCTGTACGTTGTCATCCGCCAGGGCGAGCCTCTCCAGTTCGGCTTGTGGAGCGTCCGCAGGTGCTGCGAATTTGCCGCGCACTTTGCCATTGACCTGGGCCACCACTTCGATAGTGGAGCGCACCAGGGCGCTGGTGTCGCAAACCGGCCATGGGGCGTTGAGTACGTCGTTGCCATGACCCAGGGCCTGCCACAGACTGTGGCAGATGTGCGGCACGATCGGCGCGAGCAACAGCACGGCTGCTTCCACGGCTTCGCGCTCCACGGCGACGCCGATGGGTGTCGAGCGGTCTGCCTGACGGCTGACTTCGTTGAGCAATTCCATCACTGCCGCGATGGCGGTGTTGAAGGTCTGACGGCGGCCGAAATCGTCGCTGACTTTTTGGATGGTTTCGTGGGTTTTGCGGCGCAACGCTTTTTGTTGGTCATCCAGTTGCGCGGCATCGAGGTTGCCCGGTTGACCGGCTTCCAAATGGGTGGCGACGCTTTTCCACAGGCGACGCAAAAAGCGCGAGGCGCCCTCCACACCGGAATCCGTCCACTCCAGGCTCTGCTCCGGTGGCGCGGCGAACATGGTGAACAGGCGCACGGTGTCGGCGCCGTACTGTTGGATCACCGTTTCCGGGTCCACGCCGTTCATTTTGGATTTCGACATTTTGATCACACCGCCGAACTCCAGAGGCTCGCCGGTCGTTTTGTGGAAGGCGCGGATCATCTTGCCTTTTTCATCGCGCTCGACGCGCACGTTTTCCGGCGCAATCCACTCGGTGCGGCCGTCCTTGCGGCTGCAGAAGGATTCGGCGTTTACCATGCCCTGGCAGAGCAAGCGATTAAAAGGCTCATCGCATTGCACCAGGCCTTCGTCGCGCATCAACTTGTGGAAGAAGCGGGCGTACAGTAGGTGCAAAATGGCGTGTTCGATGCCGCCGACATATTGGTCCACCGGCAGCCAGTAGTTGGCCTTGGCGCTGTCGATCATGGTGTCCGCATTGGGGCTGGTGTAGCGCGCGTAGTACCAGGAGGACTCCATAAAGGTGTCGAAGGTGTCGGTCTCCCGCTCCACCGCTTGGCCGTTCAACTCGTCTTTGCGCCAGTTGGGATCGGCTTTGATCGGCGACTGCACGCCGTCCATCACCACATCTTCTGGCAACAGAATCGGCAGCTTGTGCGCCGGCACCGGAATTTCACCACCGTCCGGCAGGTTGAAAATCGGAATCGGCGCGCCCCAGTAGCGCTGGCGAGACACGCCCCAGTCCCGCAGACGGTAATTGGTGGTGACGCGACCTTTGTTGGCGGCGGCAAGGGTCTGGGAAATAGCATCGAAAGCGGCATTGAAATCCAAGCCGTCGAATTCACCTGAGTTGACCAGCACACCTTTTTCCACGAAAGCCGCTTTGCTCAGGTCAATCGCGTCACCGTTGTTCGGGGCAATCACTTGTTTGATAGCCAAGTTGTACTTCTGCGCGAATTCAAAATCCCGCTGATCGTGCGCAGGCACCGCCATCACGGCGCCGGAGCCGTAATCCATCAATACATAGTTGGCGACCCAGACGGCCACTTCTTCCCCGGTGATGGGATGGCGGGCTTTGATGCCGGTGTCCATGCCGCGCTTTTCCATATTGGCCATATCCGCCTCCGCGACGGATTGCACCTTGCACGACTCAATAAAAGCAGCGAGCTCCGCATTATCTTTGGCCAGATGCAGCGCGATGGGGTGTTGGGCTGCCAGGCTGACGTAAGTCACACCCATCAAAGTGTCGGGACGGGTGGTGTACACCTCGAAGGCTTTGTGCTCGCCGACCGGCTGCGCCAGATCAAAGCGCATCTCCACGCCGCGACTTTTGCCGATCCAGTTGCGCTGCATGGTTTTGACCTGCTCGGGCCAGTCCGGCAGCTTGTCCAGGTCGTTCAACAATTCTTCCGCGTAGTCGGTGATGCGGATAAACCACTGGGGAATCTCTTTGCGCTCCACCGGGGTATCGCAGCGCCAGCAGCAGCCGTTTTCCACCTGCTCGTTCGCCAGCACCGTTTGGTCCTTGGGACACCAGTTCACCGATGACACTTTTTTATAGGCGAGACCTTTTTCATACAGGCGGGTGAAAAACCACTGCTCCCAGCGGTAGTAATCCGGTTTGCAGGTGGTGACCTCGCGGGACCAGTCAAAGCCGAAACCCAAATCCTTCAACTGCTTGCGCATGTAATCGGTGTTGGAATAGGTCCACTTGGCCGGAGCGGTATTGTTTTTGATGGCGGCGTTCTCTGCCGGCAGACCGAAGGCATCCCAACCCATGGGATGGAGCACGTTTTTGCCCTGCATGCGCTGGTAGCGCGAGATCACATCGGTGATGGTGTAGTTGCGCACGTGGCCCATATGCAGGCGGCCGCTGGGGTAAGGGAACATGGCCAGGCAATAGAATTTTTCCTTGCTGGGATCTTCAGTAACTTCAAAGCTGCGATTGCGTTCCCAATAGGCCTGGGCGGCCTGCTCGACTTCCGCCGGGTTGTAGTGCTCGTTCATGGTGTTATGCAACTGGAAATAGGGGGTCGGAGGTAAAAAGGGAGTCATTATAGGCAGGACCAACCGCCAAGGCACCAGTAGGGGCAGAATATTTGCCTCGTAGAAATCAACTGTCAGTGGCACACGCATTGCGTATGTCTGCCCGTTCAGAACGAAACGTTCACCCCTTTTGGAGCTTTGCCGTCTCCGGCAATCACAATTCTGCACCATGATTGAACAAGCAACTTCTCTCCAGGCACCAAATACAGGCGTTCACTTCGGCGATTTCGATACCTTCTGCGCGCTCTACCGCCAGCGTCAGGATGGCCTTTCCTTGATCAAGCAGCTCAACCAGATGATCAAGGCCGTGCAGCGCCACAGAGGTATGAGCATGGCGATCCTCGCTGGCAGCACGCTTTTCCAGGGGGATTTTCATGTGCTGCAACGCCAAGTGGAGCGGCGGCTGATCTCACTGGAAGTTTTTGCCGCGCAGACCGGACTGCTCTCCACCCGCGATAAGGACAATCTGCACAACGCTTGGCACACCATTCGTGCGGACTGGCAGGGCGACGATGTGATCGACAATTTCGAATTGCATTCGCATTTCATCGACCAACTGCAAATCATGATCGCCAGCCTCGCCAAACATTTGGAAAAACCGGTGTCCGTCATAGTCGCGGAAAAAGCCAATTTGGAATTACCGAGCGAAGACGGGACAACCTATCCAAAAATGTTCAAGCAAATCGAATTACTGAATTTTGCCGCGCGCCAAGTCACTACCATGGCGGAACAGGTCGGCCGAATTCGCGCCTTGTCCACTTATGCCGCCGCCAAAGGATTTTGCGATTACCAGCACGACCGCAAATTGCGCTACGCTCTTTCTACCGCACGCACCGCCAACGAAAAACTCCGCCACCAGGCCGAACGCTTAGAATCTTTCCTCACCGGCGCATTGCCATCTTTATCCATGATCAAAACCTACGAGCTAAAATTAATGTTTCTGCTCAACACCGTCGAATCCGACGTCCTCTCCGGCATGACCATCACTACCAACAGCTACAACTTTTTTAAATTGGCGACCGAAATTATTGATGTCTATTTAAAGGTTGTAGACGACGCAATGGATTTGGT
>JBQGED010000282.1:0-4055 GCA_052039425.1 Sphingobacterium griseoflavum
CCAAATTACAAGGCTCGGAGATTGAGGTTCGCGATGCGTTTTATGCCGTGATGGCAACTATAGAGCAGCGCGTGCGCGAACTGTTGGAGCTGAATCTCGAGTCGCTGACAAAAGAGGAGCGTCAAGCTCGACTGGATCTATTAACTCAGGAGAAAAGTTAATGGGTTTATTTGAGCGCTATTTGACCGTATGGGTCGGAATATGCATAGCAGCCGGTGTGCTACTGGGAAATTTAATTCCCGGATTATTTAAATGGCTTGCAGATTTACAAGTTGCCCAGGTCAATATTCCCGTTGCCATTTTTATCTGGGTGATGATTTACCCCATGATGGTTCAGGTGGATTTTTCATCCATCAAGGATATTCGCAAAAAACCTAAAGGTTTGTTTCTCACCTTGGTAATCAACTGGCTGATTAAGCCTTTTACCATGGCTGCGTTGGGGTGGCTCTTTTTTCGTGTGCTATTTGCCAATTGGGTTGACCCGCAAACCGCCACCGAATATATCGCAGGAATGATTTTGTTGGGCGTTGCGCCTTGTACTGCAATGGTCTTTATCTGGAGCCATTTAACAAGAGGTGATGCCAATTACACATTGGTGCAAGTCTCCGTTAATGATCTGATTATGATCTTTGCCTTTGCACCGATTACCGCTTTTTTGCTTGGTATCAGCGACGTCACCGTTCCTTGGGATACCCTGCTGCTGTCGGTTCTACTGTACGTAGTAATCCCCCTTATTGCCGGCGTGATGACGCGGAAGTTGCTGGACTCAAACCCAAGCAAATCGCGAATTGATCATTTTATTCAAACCTTAAAACCGATTTCGATAACAGGCCTGTTGGCAACTGTAGTCCTCTTGTTTGGTTTCCAGGCTGAAACTATTTTGGCCAATCCTCTGGCCATGGTGTTGATTGCCGTTCCTCTACTGATCCAAACCTACGGAATCTTCGCGATTGCTTACGCGGCGGCAAAAGCGATGAAGCTGCCACATAATATCGCCGCTCCGGCATGCATGATTGGTACTTCCAATTTCTTTGAACTAGCGGTCGCTGTGGCCATCGCGCTGTTTGGTTTGCAATCCGGCGCTGCTCTGGCGACGGTAGTTGGTGTCCTCGTAGAGGTACCAGTGATGCTTACGCTTGTGAATTTTGCCAATCGAACACGGCACTGGTTCGAATAAGCGCATGGTGAATCTTTTGGACTTGCCCCAATCGACACTGTGCGAAACGAACTACAGAAACGTTTTGTAAACCTATTAATCGGCGTCCAATATGACGCTCTCTGTGTGAAATCCGCCATCTATGACAAAACCTGTTGTGTCATCAGTCGATCAGCCCGCCTCCGCAAACATCAGTTTTTGGCAAGCCTTTCTCTTCTGGTTAAAACTAGGGTTTATCAGCTTTGGCGGGCCTGCGGGCCAAATTGCCATCATGCATCAGGAACTGGTGGAGCGCCGGCGCTGGATTAGCGAGCGACGATTTTTACACGCGCTGAATTACTGCATGGTATTGCCTGGCCCTGAAGCACAACAGCTGGCGACTTATATCGGCTGGTTGGTACACCGCACCTGGGGAGGCGTTGTTGCGGGCACTCTGTTTGTATTGCCGTCTCTGCTGATTCTTATCGCGCTTTCCTGGATTTATATCGCGTATGGTGACGTCAGTTGGGTTGCGGGACTTTTTTACGGCATCAAACCGGCGGTGACCGCAATCGTTATACACGCAGCACACCGTATCGGTTCGAGAGCGCTGAAAAATCCAGTACTGTGGACGGTAGCTGTGGCGGCTTTTGTTGCCATATTCGCATTGCATATCCCCTTCCCTGCAATCGTGATTGGCGCTGGTATTGCAGGTTATTTCGGTGGTCGCTTTGCACCGGATTATTTTCGCTCTGGCGGCGGTCACGGCAAAGCCGAAAAGTCTTTTGGTGCAGCGCTGATCGATGATCACACAACCCTTGCCCCTCACACCCGCTTCCGCTGGTCGCGTCTGTTATTGGTGATTTTTACCGGATGTTTGTTGTGGACTTTGCCAATGCTGGCGTTCTGGCAACTGTTGGGGTGGAACCACACGCTCACCCAAATGGCCTGGTTCTTTACCAAAGCCGCACTGCTGACGTTCGGCGGCGCCTACGCGGTTTTGCCCTATGTTTTTCAGGGGTCAGTCGAACATTATAGCTGGCTGACGCCGACGCAAATGATCGATGGTCTCGCGCTTGGGGAAACCACACCTGGGCCGTTAATTATGGTGGTGGCCTTCGTCGGATTTGTCGGCGGTTACGGCAGTAGTTTTTTGGGGCCTGACGCCTCTTTTCTCGCTGGCGCTGTTGCGGCTTCGATCGTAACCTGGTTCACCTTTCTGCCTTCTTTCATTTTTATTTTCGCCGGTGCTCCCTTAATTGAATCCACGCACAACGACTTGAAATTCACCGCACCCTTGACCGCCATCACCGCTGCGGTGGTGGGCGTTATTGTGAATCTGGCTTTGTTTTTCGGTTATCACGTACTGTGGCCGGAGGGATTTTCCGGGCATTTTGAATGGCCTGCGGCCCTTATCGCCGTGGCGGTAGCAATTGCATTATTCCGTTACAAGATCAATGTGATTAAAGTTATTGCGGTGAGCGCGCTGATGGGTTTAGCCGGTGCTATTTTGGCATCACCATGAAATACGCGGCTCGCTGCAAATATCAATATGCGTTCACCGCATGTTCACCTCGATACGGCTCTCCCTCCCCGTCGTGCTCCTCCTCCCCGTTCTGGGCGTTGGAATTCGAATCCGGCAAAAAGCCGTAGCGTTTCAACAGCGTGCGCATCACATTGCGGGAAATTCCCAGGAGCGCGGCGGTGTGAACCTGGTTATTGCGGCAAAAGGAAAACGCCTCCCGCACCACCAGTTCTTCCAGCTCCTGAAACAATGGCCGGTTATCCGGCGATTGAAACAGCCGCTGCAATTGGCGCGAGATCGCCGTAAGGCCATCTTCGGGACTTTCCTGTACTGGCGCACTCTCTCCTACAGCACTCACAACCGGCGCGCGGGGAGCGGCGCTGCCACCGACATCCCAACCACCGGTAACGCGCAGATCTGCAGGTTCGATAACCCCGGATTTAGCGACCAACAATGCGAAATGCACGACGTTTTCCAGCTCCCGAATATTTCCGGGCCACGAATAACGATTCAACAACTGGATCGACTCCGCAGAGAATTCCGGTTGCGGATAGCCCATGCGTTGGCTGTACATTTTGGCGAAATAGCGCGCGAGGGGAAGAATATCGCCGGGGCGCTCGCGCAACGGCGGCAAACGTACCTGCGCAATATTGATCCGGTAGAGCAAATCCCGGCGGAAATGTCCTGCAGAAACCGCATGGCCGAGGTCAACGTTGGTGGCCGCCACCAGGCGAATATCCACCGGAATTGGTTTGCGTGAGCCAATGCGCACCACTTCGCGCTCCTGTAGAACACGCAGCAATTTCACCTGTAATGGCAAAGGTAAATCACCAATCTCGTCGAGAAACAAAGTGCCACCATTGGCCGCTTCAAACCAGCCTTCCCGCTTGCCGGTGGCGCCGGTGAAAGAGCCGGCCTCATGGCCAAAAAATTCACTTTCCGCCAATTGATCGCTGATAGCACCGCAATTGATGGCTAGAAATGGGCCATTGCGACCGCTTAACAAATGAATATGTCGCGCGATCAACTCTTTACCGGTTCCGGTCTCGCCATTAATCAATACCGGCGCTTCGCTGGGGCCTATACGTTCAATATATTTAAGTAAAGCAGCCGATGCGGGATCGGAAAAAACCAAAGCTTTCGCCCGCACTGACAGTGGTTGCAGATCACCGCCCTGAAGGGAGAGGACCAAAGGTTCTTCTTTATAGTCGTTCACTGTTCGCCTCTTCGTCGCCAGAAGGCGCTTTTCGATTCAGGCCGCCAATTTTAGTGGTCAACTCGGAATTATCTAAACAAGAAAAAAATATAAACTTATGAGCAAATCGAGATAGCTTGCGCGTGACAAAACTGCACCAATACTTAACCCATACATCATGCAGATAAGTTTTTTAATTT